>NZ_CP053562.1:621785-953571 GCF_002085925.2 Thioclava electrotropha | reverse complement strand
GGAACCAATGGGTGCGACGCTTGTTCCTGCATCGCGGAGCCGATCGTGCAGAAAGTCTCGGCTGTTGCCCGATTTCCCCCCCGGGGGTCTCGCGCGTCAGTACCCGTCGAGCGGCAGCTTCATGTCGATGATGAGCCAGCCATCCTCATAGCGGCGCTCTTTCTCCGCGCGCAGTTGCATCGCAGAGGCGAGGATCAGGCGTGAGCCGAAGCCCTGTTCGGCAGCCGCGTCGTAATCCGGGACCTGCTCTTTCCAGGTGAGGTGAACGCCGTTCTCATAGGGCTCCCATGTCACATTGATCTGGCCGTCCACAGATCGCAGCGCGCCGTATTTGGCGGAGTTTGTCACCCATTCATGCAAGATCAAGGCCAGCGAGGTCAGCGCCCGCGCGGGGATCATCACCTCTGCGCCAGACAGCAGAATGGTTTGCTCGGCGCGTGCAGGCGCAAGCACCCGCTCCAACAGCCCGCCGAGCGCAACCGGTTGGGTGCTGTCCGTTCGCAGCATCATGGAGTGCGCGCGATCGAGGGCAGTCACGCGACCGCGCAACTCGTCCAGCATTTCCTCCTTGGTTTCGCTCGCGCGGGCCGCGCTGGAAATCATTGCGGAGACGAGCGCAAAGAGGTTCTTGATGCGGTGGTTCATCTCGGCGAGGTGCAGCTCGCGCTCGGCCAGCAACTCCTGCTCGGAGGTGATGTCGAAGCTGACACCGATGACTTTGCGCTGGCCCGCCTGCGCGCGGTATTTTCCAACGCCACGGATCCAGCGCTGCTCGCCCGAGGGAAGGGTGATCCGGAAGACCTCGTCATAGATGTCGCCATCGCTCACGGCACTGTCGAGCGCCTCGAAAACGCGCTCGCGATCTTCCTCGATCACCCGGGTCCGCACTGCGTCCTGCAAGTCCATCTCTCCCTCGGAGATGTCGAAGAGCAGACGACACGGCTCGTCGATTACCAAGCGGCGCGCCTCGACCGAGAATTCCCAGCGGCCGATCCCGGCAATGCCGAATGCGTCCTCGAGGCCGATGGGGGGAAGCGACATGCTGGGGAAACCTCGGTACTGACGATGTGCGGGGGAGGATGAGCGGGGCGCGGAGCCAAATGGCCCGGCCCGACACAGTGACCTTTCCCCCGACCGAGTCAACTGCTGTAAACCGCCAGCCCCCGTCACCTATGCCCCCGGCACAGCTCAGACTTCCTGAGGTTTCTGATGCTTCTTGGTCTCTCCGCGACGACGGCGCGCAACGGCCTCAACTCAGGCTCAGCCCCGGAGGCTTAGACCGCCGCGAAAAGCGGTGCTCCGATATAGGACCCTTTCGGCGCGGCAGGCGGCACCCAGAACAGTCCCGACCCGGTGTGGGAGATGTATTCATTCAGCAGATCCGACGCGCCGAGCCGCCGTTGCAGCGCCTCGAAATGCGCGGGATCGTTCTGGTAGCTGATAAAGAACAGCCCCGCATCGAGCCGTCCGACCGCATTCAGCCCGCCGGTGAAGTTGTAGCCGCGCCGCAGGATGCGGATGCCGTCATTGGTTTCATGCGCTGACAGACGGATATGCGCATGCGTCGGGATGACCGGCTCGCCTTCCGCGTTCTTCGCCTTGAAATCGGGTGTGTCGAATTCGTTCTCTCCGGTCAGCGGCGCGCCGGTGAGCTTGTGCCGCCCGAAGACGTCATTCTGGTGGCTGACCTGCGCGTTGTCCCAGTTCTCGATATGCATCTCGATCCGGCGCATCACCTGATAGGTGCCGCCATGCTGCCATTCGGGACCGTCATTGACCCAGACATGCTGCGCGAACTGCCCGGGCGTGGTGATGTTGCGGGTGCCGTCGCGATAGCCAAAGAGGTTGCGCGGCGTCTCCTGCCCGGCCCCAGCCGAGGCGCGCCCGAAGCCAAGCTGGGTCCAGCGCACGGTCGCGGCGCCGGTGCGTTTCGCGATCCGCGCGAGGATGCGCACCGCGTGATAGGCGACCTGCGGATCGTCGGCGCAGGCCTGCAGCGAGAGATCGCCGCCGCTGATCTCGGGGCGCAACGCGTCCGAGGGCAGATCGACCAGCGGACGCAGATGCGGCGGGGCTTTCGCCGCCAGCCCCATCTCCTTGGAGAAAACCCGCGGGCCAAGACCCACGGTCACGGTCAGACCCGCCGGGCCAAGCCCAAGCGCCTCGCCGGTCTCGAGCGCGGTGGCCGTGTCGCGGTCGGGCTCTGCCGGACCGACCGGCTGCCCTTCCATCATCAGCCCGATCGAGGCCGACCAGCGCGCGAGCAGCACTTGCAGCGCGCGCGGATCGGTCCCGGTCAGGTCGAAGGCCATGGCCATCAGATGCTGCTGCGGCGGCGTGGCGATCCCGGCCTGCGGCCCGGTGCCGTAAAAGGCGTAGCGCCTCTGGTCCGGGTCGGGCATGGCGTCGGGCGCAACCTTGCCGGTCTCCGCCGCCTGCCCCGCCGCGGCGATGGTGCCGCCAAGCGCTGCCGCGCCCAGAAACAGCCCACGCCGCGACAGTCCTGCCGGTTTATCGTCTTGCCCGCGCATCATGGCCTCCTTCGTCTTCAGCTTGCCGTGGCGACTTTTTCGGCGATCCGCGACAGCGGCTCCTGCAGCATCTGGATCGCGCGGCTCAGCTTCACCGCGTCGGATTTGCGCAGCTCGGCATCGTAGATCTTGTAGCCGCCCAGAGCGTCGGGATCGCGGTAGTCTTCGAGCATCGTCTGCACATCCGCGAAGCGCTGCGCGATGGTCTCGGCCACGTCCGGGTCGATCCGCTTCAGCCCCGGCTCGAGGAAGGCGAAGGCCTGATGCGCGCCTTCGATATTGGCCGCGAAGTCCACAAGGTCGATATGGCTGTAGGCCTCTTCCTCGCCGCTGATCTTGCCGCTTTGCACCTCTTCCAGAAGGGCTGCAGCGCCGTTCGCGAGATCTTCAGGGCGATACTCGATCCCGCCCGACAGATCAGCGAGCATCTTGACGTTCTTCACCAGCTCCGCCGCATAGGCCTTGGTCTCGTCGGTGATTTCTCCACTCTCGAACAGGTCGCGCTCCACCGCGTGGAAGCCGTGCCAGCCGACCGCCGGGTCGAGGTTCGAGGCGCGCATGTCGATCAGGTAATCGAGGTTGCCCGAGTTGTCGGTCGGGTCGGTGCCGGGCAGGACGAAGCCTTCAACGTCGGGTTCGATCCGCTCGTAGAACGGACGGGCTTGCGCATAGGCCGCCTTCGCGCCCTCCACGTCGCCTTCGTCCACTTTCGCGGCGAGGCGTTCGCTTGCCGTGACCATCGCGCCAACCATGCCTTCGACGTAGTTGGCGTAGCCTGCGGTGCCTTCGTCCAAGAGATCGCCGATCGCGCTTTGCGCGCGCTGCTTGCTCTCACCGGTCACGGTGAAGGCCACGGTGTCTTCGGCCGCGCCCGGGCAATATATGCGATAGTCGCCACCGTCGAGCGTGACGGTGAAGCTCGACGCGGGCAGACCGGGGGCGAGGTTCTCTTTCTCGCCGAGAATGCGGCTGTCCGACAGCAGCTCCAGCTCGGAGATCGCCGGGGCGGATTCATTGGTCACAGTGAAGGTGATCGGCCCGGCCGCCGCGCTGTCGTGATCGAGTACGCATGCGCCGCCGTTATCGCCGGTCAGCGTGATCGCGACCTGCGCGGCGCCGTTATTCGTGGGCGCATCGGCCAGTGCGGGCTGCGCGAAGAACGCGGACGCGGCGAGAAGGGGAATGGCGCGGCGGCGCGCGCGGGACGACATGTTCATTGTCAGGCTCCTGTATTTGCTCTGCGGTTTTGGCTTGGTCAGAGGGACCTGGCGGGGAAAAACGGTGCGGGGCGCGCACGGGCGAGCGCGGAGGCCGCCAGTGCGAGCGCGATGAGGAAGAGGATCACGGGCAACTCTCGGGCCCAGAACTGATGCTCGATACGGGCACGGCGCACGGAACGCAGCGCATCGGCAGCGCCTTGCGCGGCGGCGGGGGCCATGACCCAGGCGCCGGTCGCCATGCCACCGGGGGCCATATCGACGCGCAACGTGCGCGGCGTCGTCAGCCCACCACCCGAGAGGCGCAGCGTCACCGCGCTACGGCCCTGCGCGTCGAGAAGCGCATCGCCTGCGGTCCAGACGGTCACCTGCTCCAGCCGCGTCCATTCGGCGACGAAAGGCCCGGGATTGCGCGCCGGGCTGACGCCCACCGGCAGCCGCCCACCCGCGAGCTGCGCAAGCGTTGCGAGATCGATCTGACCCGGGGCGCCCGCAATTTCGGTTTGGGTCTGCACTTCGCGATGCAGGCTTGGCAGGCCCAGATGCCGCTCCGGCGTGGCCTCGGCGCCCGTCAGATCGACGCGGGTCGCGCCCATCTCGAGCACCTGTCCCTGCAAGCGCAGGTCAGGCCCGGCGGAGGTGTCGACATCGCTTTCCAGCACACGCGGCGCATGATCGGGCAGCGTCACCTGCGGCTGAGGCCAAAGCGCCGCGATACCGACGGCCAATGCCGCGAAGGCGACCGCCAGCCCACCGCGCAGCCATTGCGCCGTGCGGGAATCGGGACGCAGTGCACGCGGCCAATAGGTCAGCGCCGCAACCGGGATCAGATAGGCGATCCAGCCCAACACCTCGATCAGGCGCGGATCGGCGGGAATGCCCAAAACGCCGGTGATCAGCGCCGAGCGCACTGTGCCGGGAGCCACGAGCCAGCTCAGATCGGCGATGCGCTGCTGACCCGCCAGCAACCAGCCCGCCTCATGGGCGGAGCGCAGCGTCTGCAACACCAGCCCCGCCGCGACGAGGATCAGGAACACGCCGGTCCAGCGGAAGAAGCGCCCCAGATTGAGCCGCATCCCGCCCTGCGCGATCGCCCAGCCAAGCACGACCGATGCCGCGAGGCCAAATGCTGCACCAAGCCCCGCCCAATGCCCGGTCTGCGCGCCGGAGATCGTGGCAAGCAGGAAGACGGCGGTCTCGAACCCCTCGCGCAGCACGGCGAGGAAAGCCATCGCCGCCAGTGCGACCCGGCTCCCCCGCCCCAGCGCCGCATCGGCGTCGCGCTCGATCTGGCCCTTCAGGCCCGCCGCGTGGCGCGTCATCCAGAGCACCATCAGCGTCACGAAGACGACCGCGACGGCTGCGATCACGCATTCGAGCTTTTCCTGCGCGCTATGCGGAAGCGCGGCCTCGACCAGCGCGAGCCCCGCGCCGACGCCGACGGCCAGCGCCACGGCGGCAGCGACGCCAAGCCACATCTCGGTCAAACGCTCGCCCCGGGCGCGAAGGAAGGCCGCGATGATCCCGACGATCAGCGCCGCCTCGAGCCCTTCGCGCAGGCCGATGATGAATGTTGCCAACATGCTGTGGGCACCCCGTCGATTCCCGAGTAAATTGATTGGGTATTCGTTAGTGGCGCAGATCGGCGGGCGCAACCCCTTTTCCGAGTAAATTGCTCAGAAACTCGTTATCGCATTTCTTCGCCCCTGCCGTTGCGGGCGATTTGCAACTTCCGCCATCTTGGGGCAATTCGTGCAGGTCGCCCTCGCAGCGCCGCGCAATCAGGCGGTCCGGCGCAGCGAAAGAGACACGATCCGGGCGCCTGAAGTGGCCCGCATGCAACAGTTTCGGAGGCCGTATCTTGGCACAATCGCAAATCGGGCTGATCGGCCTTGGCACCATGGGCGGCATGCTCGCCCTTAATATCGCGGAAAAAGGCTTTGACATTTCGGTGTTCAACCGCACCACCAGCGTCACCAAGTCCTTCCATGAAAACGCGGGCGAACTGGCGTCGAAGATCACGCCCTGCGAAAATCTCGAAGACCTCGTGGCCTCGATCGCGAAACCCCGCGCGATCATCCTGATGGTCCCCGCAGGCGACCCGGTCGATCAGCAGATCGCGGCGCTGCGCGCCCATCTCGACGCGGACGATCTGATCATCGACGCGGGCAATGCGAATTTCCACGACACCGAGCGCCGCGCGGAAGAAGCAGCGAAGGCAGGGCCCCGTTTCCTCGGCATCGGCGTCTCCGGCGGTGAAGAAGGCGCGCGCCACGGACCCGCGATCATGGGCGGCGGCGAGCAGCAGGACTGGGACCGCGTGGCTCCGATCCTCAATGCGATCGCGGCGAAATTCGACGGCACGCCCTGCGCAGGCTTCATGGGTAAGGGCGGCTCGGGGCATTTTGTCAAAGCCGTGCATAACGGCATCGAATATGCCGATATGCAGATGATCGCCGAGACCTACGGCGTGATGCGCGACGGCATGGGGCTGAATTCGCAGGCCTGCGGCGATATCTTCGCGAAATGGGACGAAGGCGCGCTGAAATCCTATCTGATCGAGATTTCCGGCAAGGTCGCCCGCGCCACCGATCCCGAGAGCGGGGAGCCGATGCTCGACATCATCCTCGACCGCGCAGGCCAGAAAGGCACCGGCCGCTGGACCGTGATCGAGGCGCAGCATCTGGCCGCCCCCGTGCCGGTGATCGAAGCGGCGGTGATGGCGCGCAACCTGTCGTCGCGGCTCGACGCGCGCAAGCAGGGCGAGGATATGTTCGGCGCGGCCCCCGAGGCGCTGCCCGAGGGCGCACTGAGCGCGGAGGATCTGGAGAACGCGCTGATCGCGGGCAAGATCCTGTGCTATGCGCAAGGCTTCGAGCTGCTGCGCTCGGCCAATGCGCCCTTCGACTGGGATCTGCCGCTGCCCGACATCGCGCTGGTCTGGCGCGACGGCTGCATCATCCGCTCGGCGATGCTCGACGATATGGCGAGCGCGCTGAGCGAGTCGCCCGATCGCAACCTGATGTATGCGCCCTATTTCGCGGATCTGCTGAAGGCGCATCACGGCGCGCTGCGCAAGGTCGTCAGCATCGCCGCAGCCCACGGGCTGGCGGTTCCGGCCCTGTCGATGGCGCTGAGCTATTTCGACACGATGCGCACCGCGCGTGGCACCGCGAACATGATCCAGGGCCAGCGCGATTTCTTCGGTGCGCATGGGTTCGAGCGCACCGACCGCGAGGGCACCGACTTCCACGGCCCCTGGGCGATGTAAGCGCGCCCTCTACGCTGAAAGATCACCGCCCGCGGCTCGAGCAGAGTCGCGGGCGGTTTCAGTTTCGCTGGTCTTCAGACGCCACGAACCATGCACCGCAATCACGAGTTCGTGTGCATCTCAACCGGGCCCGCCCCGCTTGATCCCCGTCAAAGTCTCAACGCATCGAGATCGTTACCCTTCCTGCATCCAAAACGGAGGCCGGGACTGCTATGACACGGGATTTCGAAGGTAAATCAGCTATCGTTACGGGCGCGGGATCGGGGATCGGCGCGGCAATCGCCAAGGAATTGGCGGCGCGCGGGGCCTCGGTCTTGTTGGCCGATCAGAACGCGGACGCGGCCAAGTCCGTGACCGAGGAAATCCGCAAGGCCGGCGGCACCGCCGAGCCGATGGCGGTCGATGTCACCTCGGCCACGGAGGTCGAAGCGATGGTCGAGAAGGCCGTCGCGACCTTCGGCAAGCTGGATCTTGCCGTGAACAATGCGGGCATCGGCGGACCGCAGGTGCCGTTCGGGGAGTATCCGCTCGACGGCTGGAAACAGGTGATCGACGTCAACCTGAACGGGGTGTTCTACGGGATGCGCTTCGCGATCGCCGCGATGCTGAAATCGGGCGGCGGCGCGATCGTGAACATGTCCTCGATCCTCGGCTCGGTCGCGTTCCCGAGCGCCTGCGCCTATGTCGCGGCGAAACATGCGCTTCTGGGGCTGACGCGGGCGGCGGCGATCGATCACGCAGCACAGGGCATCCGCGTCAATGCGGTCGGCCCCGCCTTCATCGAGACGCCGCTTCTGTCGGGGCTGGCGCCCGAGGTGAAGGACTCGCTGGTCGCGCTGCATCCCGCCGGACGGCTCGGCACGCCCGAGGAGGTCGCGGCGCTGACCTGCTTCCTGCTGTCGGATGCCGCGAGTTTCGTGAATGGCAGCTATCACCTCGTCGACGGCGGATATACCTCGCGATGAGCACGACGGAAGGGCGGATCATCGCGGTGCGCGGGCCGGTCATCGACGCAAGTTTCGATGGCCCGCTGCCGCCGATCCATTCGATCCTGACGCTGACGGACGACGACATGCCGGGCAGCTTCGAGGTGCATGGTCATCTCGACGCGCATCGGGTGCGCGCCATCGCGCTGCAATCGACGCTCGGGCTGTCGCGCGGGCGCAAGCTGCGCGCCACGGGCAAGCCGCTGGAAGTGCCGGTCGGCGAGGCCGTTCTGGGGCGGCTGATGGATGTGACGGGGGCGATGCGCGACGGCGGCGATCCCCTGCCCAAGAGCACACCTCGCCGCCCGATCCACGGCACGCCGCCGCGCCTGTCGGGCAGCGGCGCGGTCACTGCCTTCGAGACCGGGATCAAGGTAATCGACCTGATGCTGCCGCTGGCGCGCGGCGGCAAGGCCGCGATGTTCGGCGGTGCGGGCGTGGGCAAGACGGTGCTGGTGATGGAGCTCATCAACACGATGGTCGAGAAATATCAGGGCATCGCGATCTTCGCGGGCGTGGGGGAGCGCTCGCGCGAGGGCCATGAGATGCTCGCCGACATGACCGAGTCCGGGGTGCTCGCGCGCACCGCGCTGGTCTATGGCCAGATGAACGAGCCGCCCGGCGCGCGTTGGCGGGTGCCGCTGACCGCCGTCTCCATCGCCGAGGATTTCCGCGACCGCGATCACCGCAATGTCCTTCTGATGATGGATAACGTCTTCCGCTTCGTGCAGGCGGGCAGCGAGGTCTCGGGGCTTCTGGGTCGCCTGCCCTCGCGCGTGGGCTATCAGCCCACCCTCGCGTCTGAAGTCGCCGAACTGGAGGAGCGCATCGCCTCCGCCGCCGGGGCGTCGGTCACGGCAATTCAGGCGGTCTACGTCCCGGCGGATGATTTCACCGATCCGGCAGTCACCGCGATTTCGGGGCATATGGACAGCTCCATCGTGCTGTCGCGTCAGCTGGCCTCTGAGGGGATTTACCCCGCGATCGACCCGCTCGCCTCGTCCTCGCAACTGCTCGACCCCGAGATCGTCGGGGCGGACCATTTCCAGCTGGCGGGCGAAGCGCGGGCGCTGTTGGCGCGGTTCCGCGAATTGCAGGACATCATCGCGCTTCTCGGCGTCGAGGAGCTCGGCGCGGCCGACCGGCTGGCGGTGCGCCGCGCGCGCAAGCTGCAACGCTTCCTCACCCAGCCCTTTGTCGTGACCGAGGCCTTTACCGGCCAGACCGGGCGCTCGGTGCCGCTGGCCGATACGCTAGAGGGCTGCCGCGCGATCCTCGCAGGCGAGGCGGACGACTGGTCGGATCAGTCGCTCTACATGATCGGCGGGATCGACGAGGCCCGCCAGCGAGAGGAGGCCGCGGCATGAGGCTCACCATCGCCACGCCCCTCGAAATCGTCGTCGATGCCAAGGACGTCACCGCGATCCGCGCCGAGGACGAGAGCGGCGGCTTCGGCATCCTGCCCGGCCATGCCGAGTTCCTCACCAGCCTCAGCATCTCGGTCATCTCCTGGGTGGTCGAGGGCCAACGGCACTATTGCGCGGTGAAGGGCGGTGTTCTTATGGTCGAGAATGGAAGCGATGTCTCGGTCTCGACCCGCGCCGCAGTGACCGGCGACCTGCCCGAGCTGGGCGACACGATCCTGAAGCGGTTTCAGGCCGAGGATGACGCCGCGAAGACCAAACAGGCCGACTCCACCCGGCTGCATCTGCTCGCGATCCGGCAGCTGGTGGCGAGCCTCGACGGCGCGCAGGCTCGGAAGGATTGGATATGACCCACCCGCCGGAAGACCGGGAACAGACGGAGGAGCCGATGGAGAGCGCCGCGCGCCGCCACGCCGCCCGGATCGAGAAAGCCCGAGAGGAGGGTGACATCCCACTGGCAAGACGGCTGGGCCAAATCGGTGTGCTCGGATGGATCGTCGTGCTGCCGATGCTCGCGGGGGCTGCGGGCGGCAGATGGATCGACCGGAGCGCCCAGTCGGGCATCTTCTGGACCGCCGCGCTGATGATGGTGGGGCTTGTCGTGGGGTGCTGGCTGGGCTGGCGCTGGGTGCAGCAGCAATGAGTGGGGTTGAGTTTCTTTTTGGCGCAGGCGCGCTGATCCTCGGCATCGGCGTCGGCCTCGTGCATTTCGCCCTGCTGCGGGCGGGCACGGATGCGATGCTCCTCGAAAGCAAGGCGCTGAAGGCGATCGTGCTGACCGTGCTGCGTTTCGGGCTGACGATCGGGATTCTCGTGGGCTGCGCGCGTCTTGGTGCCGTGCCGCTGCTGGCGGCGGCGCTCGGGATCGGCATCGGGCGGATGCTCACCCTGCGCCGCGCGAGGTCTGCATGAATTCGCCGCTGGAGACCACCGTCCTGTTCTGGATCGGCCCCGTGCCGATCACGCAACCCGTCGTCACGACATGGGTGCTGATGGTGGTGATCGTGGCCGGATGCTACGCGCTGACCCGGAACCTGAGCCTCAAGCCCGGGCGACGCCAAGCGGCGCTGGAACTGCTGGTGACGGTGCTCGACACCCAGATCCGCGAGACGATGAGCGTCGCGCCCGACCGCTACCGCACCTTCCTCGGCGGGCTGTTCCTGTTCATCCTGATCGCGAACTGGTCCTCGCTGATCCCGGGCGTTGAGCCGCCGACCGCCAACCTCGAAACCGACGCGGCCCTTGCGCTGCTCGTCTTCGTAGCGGTGATCGTCTACGGCATCCGCGCGGGCGGCGTGCGTGGCTACCTGCGCAGCTTTGCGATGCCGACGCCGCTGATGATCCCGCTGAACCTCGTCGAGACGCTGACGCGCAGCTTTTCGCTGCTGATCCGCCTGTTCGGCAATATCATGAGCGGGGTCTTCGTGATCGGGATCGTGCTCTCGCTTGCGGGGCTGTTCGTGCCGATCCCCTTCATGGCGCTCGATCTGCTGACCGGCCTTGTCCAAGCCTACATCTTTACCGTCCTCGCCATGGTCTTCATCGCGGCGGCAGTGGCGGAATCCCAAACCTCCCACGGATCCGGAAAGGACTGACTATGGAATATATTGAAGTGGCGAGCGTCATCTCGGCCGCCGCGGCGGTTGCCTTCGGGGCGCTTGGTCCCGCGCTTGGCGAGGGGCGCTCGGTCGCGGCTGCAATGGACGCGATCGCCCGTCAGCCCGAGGCCGCGAACGCGATCTCGCGCACGCTCTTCGTCGGGCTCGCGATGATCGAGACGACGGCGATCTACTGCCTCGTGATCGCGCTTCTGCTGCTGTTCGCCAACCCGTTCATCGGCTGATCATGACACTGGACTGGTGGACGCTCGGGCTGCAGACGCTCAATGCGGCGGTGCTGATCTGGCTTCTGAGCCGGGTGCTTTGGCGCCCGATCGTGAGTGCCATTCAGGCGCGTCAGGCCGAAGCGGACAAGCAATTGAGCGACGCGAGCGAGACCGCGCGCAAGGCCGATGAGGCGAAGGCGCAGGCCGAGGCGGCGCTGGACCAGGTCGGCACGCGTAAGTCCGAGATGCTCGCGCAGGCCCAGACCGAGGCCGAAGCCGCGCGCAAGGCGCTTCTGGACCATGCCCGCGCAGAGGCCGCCGATATGGCCCGCACCGCAGAGGCCGAACGCGCTGCCCGCGCAGAGGAGGCCGAGAAGCGCTATGCCGCGCGCGCCGCCGATCTGGCGCAGCGCATGGCCGAGCGCATCGGCGCGCGCCTGTCGCGGCCCGCATTGCTCGAAGCCTATGCGACGGATCTTCTGGCGCAGGTCGCGGCCCTCGACACGGAGGATCGCGCGGCACTCGGCTCGGAGAAACTCATGCTGCGGATCAGCGAGGCGACAGAGGCCGGTTACGGAGAGGCCTTCGCCGACCGCCTCGGGAAGACCTTGGGCGAAGAGATCCGCCCCGCGATCAAAACGGATGCGGAGCTGATCTGCGGCCTCGCGCTGGAGACCAAGCACCTGCACCTCGAAAGCTCATGGGCCGCCGATCTCGCCCGGATGCGCAAGGAGGTGGCCAATGACACCCAATGATCCCGACGAGTGGCTGGACCGCAGCCTCGAGGCCATCGCGCGTGCGCCGCTCGGCCCCGTCGTGCGCCGCAGCGGGCGGGTGGAGCGCGTGTCCGACGGCGTCGCGATGGTGTCGGGCCTGCCCGAGGCCCGCGCCGGCGAACGGCTGGTCTTCGAGGGCGGGCAATCGGGCTTCGTACATGTGCTCGACGAAGAGACCCTCGCGGCGGTGCTGCTCGACGATATCGCGGGCGTCGCGCAGGGCGATGCGGTCACTGGCACGGGCGACGTGATGCGGGTGCCGGTCGGGCCGGAACTGCTGGGCCGGATCGTCGATCCGCTCGGGCGGCCCCTCGACGGGCTCGGCCCAATCACGACCAGTGCAAAACACCCGGTCGAACGCCCCGCCCCGGCGATCATCGACCGTGCCGCGGTGGTGGAGCCGATGCAGACCGGCACGCTGGTCGTGGATGCCCTCTTCGCGCTTGGCCGCGGCCAGCGCGAATTGATCGTGGGCGACCGCGCGACCGGCAAGACGACGATCGCGCTCGACACGATCCTGAACCAGAAGGACGGCGACGTGACCTCGGTCTATGTCGCCATCGGGCAGAAGACCTCCTCGGTGGAGCGCGTGATCGAGACCCTTCGGCGCAACGGGGCGCTGGCGCGCACCATCGTCGTGGTGGCCGGGCCGTCGACACCACCGGGGATGCAATGGCTCGCGCCCTTCGCAGGCATGACGATGGCCGAGGAGCTGCGCGACACCGGCGGCCACGCGCTGATCGTGCTCGACGACCTCACGCGCCACGCCGCCTCGCATCGCGAGCTTGCGCTGCTGACCCGCCAGACGCCGGGGCGCGAGGCCTATCCAGGCGATATCTTCTATCTGCACGCCCGGCTTCTGGAACGCGCCGCGCGGCTGTCGGATGCATTGGGCAGCGGCACGCTGACCGCGCTGCCGATTGCGGAGACCGATGCAGGCAACCTCGCAGCCTTCATACCAACCAACCTGATCTCGATCACCGACGGGCAGATCGCGCTGGACGCCAAGCTGTTCAACCGCGGCCAGAAACCTGCCGTGGATGTCGGCACTTCGGTCAGCCGGGTGGGCGGCAAGACGCAGGCGCGCAGTCTGCGCGACGCCGCGGAGTCGATGCGGCTCGATTATGCGCAGTTCCTCGAACTGGAGATCTTCACGCGCTTCGGGGGGATGCCGGACACGCGGGTGAAGGCGCAGCTTGCGCGCGGGCGGGCGGTGCGCGCGGTGCTGGCCCAGATCCAGCACGCGCCGCTGCGCCTCGCCGATGAGGTGGCGCTGGTTCTGGCGGTGCAGACGGGGCTTCTCGACGGGTTGGAGCCTGCGCAGATCGACGCCCTGCGCGCGGCGCTGCCCGATGCGCTCGATGCGGCGGGGCTGTCGGGCGCGGATTTCTCCGCCACGCTCAGCGAGGGGCTGCACGATCAGATCGTGCAATGCCTGAAGGGGCTTTTGCCGGAGCCTGAGAAATGAGCGAGCAGCTTGCCGAGATCGAAGCGCGGATCGGCAGCATCCGCACGCTCGCCTCGGTGATCCGGGCGATGCGCGCCATCGCGGGCGCGCGCGTGCGTCAGACAGAGGGAGAGCTTGCCTCGGTGGATCTGCATGCGGCGACGGTGAGCCGTGCGCTCGACCGGGTTCTGTCGCTCGCGCCCATACCGCCCAAACCCGAAGGGCCGCCGCTCACCGTTCTGTTTCTCGCCGAACAAGGCTTTGCGGGATCGTTCAACGCCCGGCTTCTGAGCGAGCTGGGCACGCCGCCCGGCGGTCTCGTCGTAATCGGCACGCGCGGCGCGGCGCTGGCCGCCGAGCAAGGCCTGAATGCGCTTGCGCAGTTCCCCCTGCCCTCGCATGGCCCGGCGGTTCCGCCCTTCGCCGACCGGCTGGCCGAGACGCTGCTGCAACTGGCCGGGCGCGCCCCGATCGACGCCTTCTACGCCCAGACGGAGGATGGCAGCTGGAAGGCCCGCCGCCGCCGCATCTTCCCCGCCCGACCCGGTCGACCCCGCCGCCAAGCCAGCCGCCCCTGCTGACGCTACCGCCCGCGCAGCTTTGCGCGTCGCTCTTTGCCGAGCTGCTGCACGCGGAGCTGTGCCGCGTGGCGTTGCATGCCACGGCGGCGGAAAACACCGCCCGGATGCTCGCCATGGCCTCCGCTCAGGGAATGACCGAACGCAAGCTCGACGCGTTGCAACAGACCGCGCGGATTTCGCGGCAGGAGTCGGTGACGACGGAAATTCTGGAGCTGTCGGCGGGTGTCACGTCCAGCTGAGATGTGCCCCCACAGCCCCGCCGTACACAGGCATCGCTTGAAAAGCGCGCCCGCATGCAACAAGACTTGGGCTCGAGCAGAAACGAGGCCGATGTGACGCAAGAGATGTCCCCCGAGGCGCAACCCGGGTCGGGAGATGATCCGATCGACATGCGGATCATGGCGATTTTTCCCGAGTTGACCCCCAGCGAGAAACGCCTTGCCGAGGTCGTGCTCGAAGCGCAGTCGACCCTGTCGAGCTATACGGCTGCGGAGCTGGCCGAGAGCGCGGGGATTTCCTCGGCCACGGCGGCGCGCTTCTTCAAGCGGCTGGGCTATCGCAATTACAACGAGGCGCGGCTGCATTCACGGCGCAATGGAAGCTGGGGCTCGCCGCTGAGCGAGTTGAGCGACGGTACCGAGCCGGGACAGCTGGCCGATCATTTCGCGCAGGATATGCAGAACCTGACCCGCAGCACCGAGATCCTCTCGGAAGAGGCGGTCGCCGACGCGGTCGAGCACCTCGCCTCGGCGCGCCGGATCTGGGTGCTGGGCTATCGGAACTCGCGGGCGCTTGCGATCTATGCCCGCGCCTTGCTGCTCAATCTGAAATCAGACGTGCAGCTTCTGCCCTATGAGGGCGCCTCGCTCGCCGAGGATGTCGCGGGGTTCGCACCGGGCGATGTGCTGCTGGCGATCGGGCTGCGGCGCAGGCCGCGCGCGCTGGGAGAGGTGATGACGGTCGCGCGCGAGGCGGGCATCCCGACGATCCTGATCGGCGACCCCACCGTGGCGCAGACCGCGCGGCACGCGACGATCACCCTGCGCTGCCACAATCGCGGCCAAGGCATCTTCGACAGCACGGTCGTCGCGATGAGCCTGATCAACTTCCTCTGCTCGAGCCTGGTGGACTCGCTTGGCCCCGAAGCGCGCGCCCGACTCGCCCGGATCGAGGACCTTCATGCGCGGTTCGACGACCTCGGACCGCCCCCGGAGAGCCTTGAGGCGCTCACCAAGGCTGCAAAACAGGAGAAATAGCGCCTAAAAACTGCGCATAGCCCGAATGAAAGTGTATTTTCATTTTTAGGATTTTGTGAAATAATTCTTTCCTGCGAAGGTGACCTCGCCATCTCATGCAGCGAAAGGATATGCCATGGATCGCCGACTATTCCTGAAATCTGCGCTTGCGGGCACCGCTCTCGGGGCGTTCGGCCCAGCGGGACGAGCGCTGGCCGCGACCGATCTTCTGTGGATGACCTGGGAGAACCTCGCGAAGGACGACTATCTCGCGCCCTTCCTCGACAGCCATGACGTCGACCTGACGAAGACCTTCATCGGCACCGATGACGAGCAATTCGCGAAACTGCGCGCCGGCGGGGCCTCCTCGGTCGACCTGATCACGCCCGGTCTCGACAAGGTTTCCTACTACACCGCCTCGGACCTTCTGCAGCCGATCGACTTCGACAAGGTGCCGAACGCGAAGCTCCTCTACGACACGTTCAAGAAGACCGAACTGGGCAAGACGGACGGACAGACCTACGGCATCCCCTTCTATTGGGGCATCAACCCGATCGTCTACCGCGCCGACCTGATGGATGAAGAGCCCGACTGGTCGGTCTTCTTCGAGGGCGACAAGTACAACGGCAAGCTCGCGATGCGCGACTACGCGCTCGAAGGGATCATGATCGCCGCGATGTATCTGGGCATCCCGCGCGACGAAATGTTCACGATGGACGACAAGCAGCTCGCCGAAGTGAAAAAGGTGCTGATGATCCAGAAGAGCAAGCTGCGCACCTACTGGAATTCCATCGGCGACCTGACCAACCTCTTCGCGACCGGCGAAGTGGTCTGCGCCTTCTCCTGGGTGCCGCCCTATTACGACCTGAAGGAAAAGGGTCTCGAAATGGGCATGGCCAAACCCAAGCAGGGCGTCATCGGCTGGTGCGACACGATCGCCGTACCCAAGGGCGTCGAGGGCGCGCGCCGGGACTCGGTCTTCGAACTGGTCAACTACCTGCTCGGCCCAACCTACGGCAAAATGCTCGCCTATGGCGGCCCCTATGCGCAATCGACCTCCGCCGCGCGCGACGAGATCGACGAAGCCCAGCAGGAAAAGATCTTCATCAAGGATCTGTCGGTGATGGACAACTTCGTCTGGAAGCAAAATCCGCCGCGCTACAACGACTGGGTCGCACTCTGGAACGAAGTGAAGGCCAGCTAAGAATGACCGAGGCAGGTTCCGGGCCGACGGGTGGGCAGGGGCAGACAATGCCCCTGCTCCGCGCGCGTGCCCTGTGTAAGACATATGGCACCGTGCAGGCCGTGCGCGGTGTGAATTTCCGGCTCGACGAGAATTCCTACGTCACGCTGCTGGGGCCTTCGGGCTGCGGCAAGACCTCGATCCTGCGCATGATCGGCGGGTTCGAGGAGGTGAGCGAGGGGATGCTCGAGCTCGACGGCAAAAAGATCAACGACGTGTCCGCAAGCGCCCGCCCGATCAACACCGTCTTCCAGAGCTATGCCCTCTTCCCGCATCTGAGCGTGCTGGAAAACGTGGGCTTCGGCCTGCGCTACAAGGGGCTGAGCCGCAAGGAAGAGCGCGAGAAGGCCCGCGCCGCACTGGAAACCGTGCAGATGACCGCGATGGCCGACCGTCGCCCGCGCCAGCTCTCGGGCGGGCAGCAACAGCGCGTGGCGCTGGCCCGCGCGATCGCCAACGAGCCGCGCCTTCTGCTGCTGGACGAGCCGCTTTCCGCGCTCGACCGGCGGATGCGCAAGGACATGCAGATCGAGCTGAAAGACCTGCAGCGTCGGCTGAAAATGACCTTTCTCCATGTCACCCACGATCAGGAAGAGGCCTTCGCGCTCTCGGACTGGATCATCGTGATGCGTGACGGGATCATTGAACAACAAGGCGCGCCGGATACGATCTATCGCCGCCCCGAGACCGCTTATGTGGCCGATTTCATCGGCGGCGCGGCCTGCGTGCCGGGCAAGATCATCGACACCGCCATCGGCGCCTACGAGATCGAGACCCCCTTGGGCCCCTTCGCGACACCCGGCGTGCGCGACCTCAAAGCCGGCTCTCCCGCCGTGCTCTGCCTGCGCCCCGAGCAACTGTTCCTCGACCCGCAAGGCCGAATCTCAGCCCGCGTGACCCATGCCGTCTATCGCGGCGCGGAGTGGCTGGTGGAAGCCGAGGCCGCGGGCATCACGCTGGCGCTGACCGTAGGCCATGACGACGTGCCCGAGATCGGTGCGGAGATCCGCATCGGTTTCGACCCCGCGCAGGTCTGGATCGCGCGGACCGAGGCCGAACAGAGGGCGGACCGGGCCACGGAGGCCAAGCCATGAGCCTGCGAGTCGGCACGCTCCTCGCCGCCCCGGTGACGGCCTTCCTGCTGGCGCTTTGCGTGGCGCCGCTGCTGATCCTGTTCGCCTACAGTTTCTTCCGCGTCGATTTCGTCGCGATCTCCTACGACCCGTCCTTCGCCAATTACGCAAAGATCGCGGGCTCTGCGACCTATCGCGGGCTGATCCTGAAAGCCTTCGGCTCGGGCGCGCTCGTCGTCGCGATCACCGCCGTGATCGGCTACCCGGTCGCGTGGTTCCTCGCCAAACGCGCGGGCGCGATGAAATCCGCGCTGCTGACGCTGTTGCTCGTGCCGCTTTATTCGGGCGACTTGGTGCGCGTGTTCGCTTGGCGCGTGCTTCTGGGCGCCGAGGGGGTGATCAATCGTTCGCTGATCTGGGCAGGTGTCACCGACGCGCCCATTCAGGGGCTGCTGTTCTCGCCCCTCGCGACCCATATCGCGCTGACCTACAACTATCTGCCCTTCATGGTGATCGGGCTGTGGCTCGCCTTCGAGAGCCTCGATGACGCGTGGCTGGAAGCCGCCGCCGATCTGGGCGCGCGCAGCCCCAGCCGCTTCGCCCGCGTAACCCTGCCGCTGACCTTCCCCGGCCTCGTGGCGGGCGGGCTGATGGTCTTCGTGATGGTGGTGGGCGATTACCTCACGCCGCAGCTTCTGGGCGGAGCCTCGGGGATCACCGTGATCTCGGCGATCAACGACCTCTTCGGCACCGCCTTCGACTGGCCGCTGGGCTCGGCCATCGCCTGGACGATGCTCGCGATCCTGATGGCTTTCTTTGCCGTGGGCGCGATGCTGATCCGCCGCTCGAGCCTTGTGGGAGGGTCCTGACATGTCGCGCCTCTCCACCCTTTGGGTCTGGGCGGTCTTCGCCTTCATGTATCTGCCAATCGCGATGATCGCGCTGTTTTCGGTCAACGATTCCAAGATCATGTCCCTGCCCTTCTCGGGCTTCACGCTGAAATGGTATGCCGAGGTGATGGGCGATGGGCGTCTGGGCGGGGGCTTCCTGACCACGCTGAGTGTCGCCTTCCCCGTCGCGATCTGCGCGACGCTTCTGGGCGGGCTCGCCGCTTTGGCGATCAGCTTCTACCCGATGCGCGGACGCGGCATCTTCGCGGTGCTGTTGCTCGCGCCCTTCCTGATCCCGAAGCTGATCCTCGCGGTCGCGCAGCTGATCATGTTCAACGAGACCGGGGTGGCGCGCAGCCTGCTCACGGTGATCGCCGCGCAGACGGTGATCGTGCTGCCCTTCTCGACGCTGGTGATCGCCTCGGTGCTGATCCGGATCGACCGCGGGCTGCTGGAAGCCGCCGCCGATCTGGGCGCCTCGGGCCTCTCGGCCTTCCGCCGGGTGGTGCTGCCACTGATGGCCAACGGGCTGATGGCGTCGTGGGTCGTGGCCTTCGTGCTGTCCTCGGCCGAATACGTCCTGACCGCTTTCGTCTCGGGCCGCGCGCAACCGCTTTCGGTGCTCGTCGCCTCCGACTTCCGCTTCGCGCTCTCTCCCTCACTCAACGCGCTCGCCGTGATGATCGTCTTCGGCAACATCGCCCTCGTGGCGCTGGCCGAGCTGATCCGCCGCCGTGCCTCCAAGACGGGGGCCTGAGCGCGATGACCAACCACAAGGACCCCACCATGATTTTCGAAAATGCCCTCGGAGAGGGGCAATCCAACGAGCTCATTCTGAACCCGCATTACGACACCGCGAAAGGCTATGGGCCCAAGCAGGAGGCCGTTCTGAACGACGCCGCCTTCGATCTGGCCAAGCGCACGATTTCTTCGTGGGAAGGCTATGCGCCGACGCCCCTCGTCTCGCTGCCCGCAATGGCGGAAAAGGCGGGCGTGG
The DNA here is from genome assembly GCF_002085925.2 of Thioclava electrotropha. Lineage (NCBI taxonomy): Bacteria > Pseudomonadati > Pseudomonadota > Alphaproteobacteria > Rhodobacterales > Paracoccaceae > Thioclava > Thioclava sediminum. The sequence continues at coordinate 934,075 of NZ_CP053562.1, read as the reverse complement.
CCGAGATCCAGTTCAAGGACGAGGGCGGGCGCTTCGGCCTCGGCAGCTTCAAGGCGCTTGGCGGCGCCTATGCGGTGCTGCGCCTTCTGGCCCGCGAGATCGCGAAGGCCAAGAACATCCCCGAACCCAGCGCAGAAGACATCGTGGCGGGCAAATATGCCGATATCGCCTCGCAACTGACCGTCTGCTGCGCCACCGACGGCAATCACGGGCGCTCGGTCGCATGGGGCGCGCAACGCTTCGGCTGCCGCTGCGTGATCTTCATCCACGCCACCGTCTCCGAAGGCCGCAAGGAAGCGATCGAGGCCTATGGCGCCGAAGTTCGCCGCTGCGCAGGCAATTACGATGACAGCGTCCGCGAGGCGCAGGAGACCGCAACGCGCGAGGGTTGGTTCGTCGTCTCCGACACCTCCTATCCGGGCTACACCGAGATCCCGAAAGACGTGATGCAGGGCTACGAGCTCATGGCGGCGGAGGCGGCCGATACGCTTGGCACACCGCCCACCCATATCTTCATCCAGACCGGCGTCGGCGGGCTGGCGGCGGCGGTCGCGGCGCAATTCGCGCGCCGTTACGGCCCCGAGGCGCCGCGCGTGATCCTCGCCGATCCCGACCAATCGGCCTGCTGGCTCGAGACGATCCGCGAAAGCAAACCCACCGCCGTCGAGGGCGATCTGGACACGCTGATGGCAGGTCTGGCCTGTGGCGAGGTCTCGCTGCTGGCGTGGGACGTGCTGGAGCCACTGACCTTCGCGGTGATGTCCGTCGCCGACCCCGATGCCGTTGCGGTGATGCGCGCGCTGGCCAAACCCGAGGGGGGCGATCCGCCGGTGGCCGCCGGGGAATCCGCCGTGGCGGGGCTCGCAGCCTTCCTCGCCGCCGCCGAGAATGATGAGGCGCGCGCAGCCCTCGGGATCGACGCGAATTCCCGCATCCTGTGTTTCGGCACGGAAGGCGACACCGACGCCGCGCTGTTCAAAACCCTCGTCGGCCGCAGCGCTGCTGAAGTGCGGGGCGCGGCATGAGTATCGCGATCGACATCGAGCGTCTGATGGCGCGATTGGAGCGGCTGGCACAGATCGGCGCCCTGCCCGGCGGCGGCGTGAAGCGCCTCGCCCTTTCCCCTGAAGACGCCGAAGGCCGCGCCCTCGTGATGCGCTGGATGCGCGAGCTGGGCCTCGAGATCACCACGGACGTCATCGGCAATTGCTGGGGCATCCGCGTGGGCGAGGAAGACGGCCCGCCGGTTCTGATGGGCTCGCATATCGATACGGTCGCGACGGGCGGTCTCTATGACGGCAGCCTCGGTGTATTGGCCGGGCTGGAAGTGATCGAGGCGCTCAATGCGGCTGGCGCGCGCACCCGCCGCCCCGTTGCGGTCGCGTTCTTCACCAATGAGGAAGGCGCGCGCTTCGCCCCGGACATGATGGGCTCGGGCGTGGCGCAAGGCGCGCTGCCGCTCGACGAGATGCTGGAGGTGGAAGGCATCGACGGGGTGCGCCTGCGCGATGCGCTCGCCGCCATCGATGCCGCAGGCCGCGCCCCGGTCGGCGCGCTGAAACCCCATAGCTATCTGGAGCTGCATATCGAGCAGGGCCCGGTGCTGGAGACCGAGGAGCTGCAGATCGGCGTCGTCACCGGCGTGCAGGGCATTTCCTGGACCGAGATCACCGTCACGGGCGCCTCGGCCCATGCGGGCACGACGCCGATGGCGCTGCGCCATGATGCAGGCGCGGTGGCGGCACGGATCTCGGTCGAGGCGCAGCAGATCGCCGCCGATCACGGCCCGCCGCAGGTCGCGACCGTGGGGCGCCTACGCGTCTCGCCCGATCTGGTGAACGTGGTGCCGCAGGAAGCGGTGATGACCGTCGATCTGCGCCATACCGACGAGGCCACGCTGCAAAAGGCCGAGACCCGGCTCTGGCGCGCCGCGCAGGATTTCGCACGCACGGGGGGCTGCGCGATCACGCGCCGGACACTGGCCCGCTTCGAGCCGGTGGAGTTCGACCCGGCGCTGGTCGACAGCGTCGAGGCCGCCGCCCATGCGCGCGGGCTGGGCCATCGCCGGATGCCCTCGGGCGCGGGCCATGACGCGCAGATGTTCGCGCCGAATTGCCCCTCGGCCATGATCTTCGTGCCCTCGCAGGACGGGGTCAGCCACAACATTCACGAATATACCGCCCCCTCGGACATCGCGGGCGGGGCACAGGTGCTGATGGATGTCGTCTGCCAGCAGGCGGAGCTTCAGAACGCGCCCGAATTTCAAACGACCGAGACAGGACAATTGCCATGACCCGCAAATTCATTGCCGCCGCCGCACAGCTTGGACCGATTGCGCGTGACGAGCCGCGCGCCTCCGCCGTGGCGCGGATGCAGAAGCTTTTGATCGACGCCCATCGGCGCGGCGCGGAACTGGTCGTCTTTCCCGAACTGGCGCTAACCACCTTCTTTCCGCGCTGGCTGATCGAGGACGAGGCCGAGCTCGACGCATTCTACGAGACCGAGATGCCGAACGCGGAGGTGCAGCCGCTGTTCGATACCGCCCGCGAGCTCGGTGTCGGCTTCTATCTCGGCTATGCGGAGATCGCCTACGAGAACGGCCAGAAGCGCCGGTTCAACACGTCGATCACCGTCGAGAAGACCGGCCAGATCATCGGCAAATATCGCAAGATCCACCTGCCCGGCCATCCCGAATACGAAGACTGGCGCCCCTTCCAGCATCTGGAGAAGCGCTATTTCGAGCATGGCAATCTGGGCTTTGGCGTCTTCGACGGGTTCGGCGGCAAGCTGGGCATGTGCCTGTGCAACGACCGCCGCTGGCCCGAGACGTTCCGCGTGCTCGGTCTGCGCGGGGCGGAGCTGGTGATGCTGGGCTACAATACGCCGGTGCACTACCCGCTCGCGCCCGAGCATGATCACCTGCAGGACTTCCACAACCACCTGTCGATGCAGGCGGGGGCTTACGCGAATGGGTGCTGGGTGATCGGCACCGCGAAAGCGGGGCGCGAAGAGGGTTGTGATCTGATCGGCGGCACGTGCATCATCGCGCCCACCGGCGAGATCATCGCCAAGACCCAAGGGTTCGGCGATGAGTTGGCGATGGCCGAAATCGACCTCGACCGCTGCCGCGAGCTGCGCGAGAACGTCTTCAACTTCGCGCTTCACCGCGAGCCGGACGACTACCGCGACATCTGTGCGGGATAAGAAAGTCGATGAGGGTGAGGGCTACCGATCAGTGCAGCGGCGCATTCGAGGCCGCGAGCTGTTCCGCATACGCGCCCCGAACCTTGAGCGACGAGAGCATCGGTTGGGACTGCATGATGTATTCCTCGAGGAAGGTGACAAGGGCGATGCGCCAACGGCGTTCGATCTCGATATACGGATCGGAGGTGGCGAAGGAACTCACGTTGACGGAGACCGAGAATTTCTGCGGATCGAAAGTCGCGCGTTGGTCGAGCAATTCGGTGCGCAGGGCCGCGGTGAAGACCTTTTCCGGCTGCGCCAGCGTCGCCAGACCTTTCAAGTTGATCGAGTCCCCAAGAGCGTCACGGGTGTCGTCCTGGAAATTAAGGGAGAATTTGCCCACTTCAGCCACACCGCGCTCATCAAGCTTAACCAACAATTCAAGCGACACGTTTTTAACATTCATAATCAATACCTCCGTTGGGCGCGAGTGGCTCCGAATGGACCTGTGCGGCTCGCCTACGACGGCTGGATCACATGCAAGAGCGGCGATGTTGTGACTTGAATTGGGCAAACATGTCAAAGTTAGTTTCTGACGCTGCGTGACCTTTCGAGCTGACGATTAGGCCTCCATCTGCGGGGCCTTCCATCGAGAAATACCCTTGCGGCAATCTCCCGCTCATGTGCGCCGGGAAATCCTCTGCGTGGCGCCGCTGCGTCAGTGAGGCTAAATACATCCACAGCAACAGAAAAATCTTGCCGAGGCCACGGTGCGCCTCAAATAGTTGAACTGGTCCGTTCACTTTGAGGACCCGAGTCGTTTTGAAAGGAACCCGACATGCAAAGCCCGATGAAGAAAAAAGCCGTACTCGCTCTGGTCGCATGCTGCGCCATGGGCATTCTGGCCGCCTGCAGCCAAACCGAAGGCACGGCGACCGCTGCAAACGTTCCGAACATGAAGGCGAACATCGAAAACCCGATGTAAGCGATCGGAGCCGTTTCGCAGCTCCGAAGCCGACCCGCTACTGACGCGCCCTCTCGACATCCGCGAGGAGCGCGTCAGGAGCGATCCCGCGTTTCTCCGCACTGGCGCGGACGGCTTGCTGCAGTGACTTGCTACGGCTCAGCAGGCGACGGAACCGGGCTTCGTCCAATTCCAGAAGGGTCGATGGGGTAATCGCGCGCACTTCGGTCCTGCGCGTCCGTCTCATCAGGATCGACAGCTGACCGAACATCTCGCCGCGACCCAGCCGCCACGTCTGGTTGGCAGCCTCAACCTCGACCGCCCCGGAGGCGATGAAAAACACGCTTTTCGCGACGCTGTCGCGGCCGAGAATGACCTCCCCCGCGTTGGCGTGCCGCGCCTTGAGCAACCGGCTCAAGCGTTTCTGGTCCCGAGCATCGAGACCGGAGAACAGCGGAAACTGCCGAACGAGCTCGATGCGCCGCAGCGCGATATCGAGCTTGGGGCGATCCTCCGCGCGTGACCGCTTCTGGGCAAGGGCGGCCCGGAGCTTGGTGTAGACCTCATCGCCGATCAGGCCGTCTTCGCGCATCGTCTCGTATTCGCGCTCCTCCAGCCGCAGCGCGGTCCGGCGAATGATGCGCCGTTCGAGCTCTTCGGCGTAGCCGGGATATTGCAGACGCAGCCCCTGCAGCGCGGTTTCGACGATTTCGATGCGGCGCGACAGCAGGTCAGAGAGCAGGTCGCTCACGCGCTTGCCATGAATGCGGCGGATGCGGCCGCTGATGAAGCCGCCGAGATCGCGCAGTACCAGCCGCTGCGACAGGAGCATCTCGAACCGGTCCGCCGTCATCCGCGCGAGGGGGCGCGACAGGTGGAGGCGGCGATGCAGGATATTCGCGACGCGGAAGCCGAAGCCATATTTGACGCTGCGCCGCGCGATCCGGTTATAGCCGTGCCGCCCGTCCGCGCGTGCGCCCTCGATCAGACGGTCGGCATTCGACAGAACCTGTTCGGCGATGCGAGAGGCGATCGTCCGCTCCCGCACCCGCATCAGGATGGTGTCGCGTTCATGGCCGGCGAGCGCGATAAGCCCCAGGGTGATGCGGTCGCGGTCGTGGATGTCCTGACTGTCGTCGGCGGCCTTGACCGCGCCCTCCAGCCGCTCCCCGAACCGCTTGGCTTCGGAGCGGACGACGTCTCGGCTGAGTTCATAATTCTCGGTGGTCCGCGCGAGGTCTTCGCGCACTTTCTGCAGCGAGACGGCGACCACCTGACGCGACAGCGCATCGTCGATCGGCGACAGCCGGTCGAGCCCCAGCCGACCGATGATCCAGCGCAGCGTGGTGCCCTGCCCGATCAGTGTGAATAGCGTAAAGCCGGTGGCGAGGATGCCGACCATGCGCTGAACCTCGTCGGGGACGCGGAAACTCTCGGTCACGGCCAGCGCCAGCGCGAGCGTCACCGCCCCACGCAATCCGCCCCAGAGGATGGCGACCCGATAGGGCCGCTCGACCGTGGGTGAGACCCGCAGCGCCGTGAGAAGTGGCAGAAGCCCGAACAGGATCACCGCGCGCGCGAAAATGGACGCAACGACCACGACACCGACGAGGGCGATATCCCCGATCCGGATTTCCTCCAGAAGTCGCGGGATCAACAGTGCTGCCAGAACGAAGATGAGGGCTCCCGCCCAATGCGCCAGGACGCCCCAGAGCTCGCGCAGATTGATCCATGTCTGCGGTTGCAGACGTCCGGGCCCGGTCAGGTTCAGCGTCAGACCGGCGGCGACCACCGCGATGACGCCCGAAGCGCCGATGCTTTGCTCCGCGCCGATATAGGCCAGGTAAGGCAGTGCCACCGAGATCGAGAGCTGGGCGAGCTCATGGCGCCGGAAGAACGACATCATCCCGACGGCGATACGCGCGACCAGCCAGCCCGTGAACGCGCCGCCGAGGATGAGATACGGAAACCGGGCGAGCGCGTCGCCCAGCTTCGGATCGGGCACGCCCATCATGACGAAGCCCATGAAAAGCCCGAACAGCGCGATGGCCGCGGCATCGTTGAGCAGGCTTTCCCCTTCGATGATCCGCGACAGCCGGCGCGGGGCAGAGATCGAGCGGAAGATCGAGACGACGGCGGACGGATCGGTCGTGGACACGATCGCGCCGATGAGCAGGCACGCGGTGAGCGGGATCGAACTGACCCAGGACAGCGCGTAACCGACGCTGAGGGTGGCCGCGACGACCGCCACCACCGCAAGCATCAGGATGGGAACCCAGTCGTCCAGCATCCTGCGCAGGTCCATCCCCAACGTCGCCTGAAACAGCAGCGTGGGCAGGAACACGTAGAGAAACACGTTCGAGCGGATCGGAAGGTTCAGGATCGCTTCCGCCACCGGATTGAGCGCGTCGGTCAGCTCGGTCCGGAGGAAAAACACAGCCGCCACACCGATGAGAATACCGATGCCCGCAAGGATCACGCTGAACGGAAGGCGGAGGCGCGCTGCCAATGGCTCCGCCACCCCGATGACGAGGAAAAGCGACGCGACAATCGTGGTGATGACGACGATATCCATTCAGTCGAAATACCACGCTGATCGGCGGACGCACGGGGAATTGAAAGGTTTGGACACTTTGCGATCGGGAGACAAGCACGCCCCCGCCGAGAGAGGTGGGGGCGCTTAATGGACGTTAAGTCAGATCAGGCGACGAGTTTCGCCGTCATCTCGACGAGGCGTTTCGCCTGATGGGCGATCGCGGCCTTGCCAGCCTCGTCGACGCCCCCGGCATTGGTCGAGAAGCCGTAGGGGTTGCCGCCCGCATTGAAGATCGCCTCGTCGGTATAGCCCGGCGGAACGATGACGCAGCCCCAATGCATGGCCGTGGTGTAGAGGCCGAGGATGGTCGCCTCCTGCCCGCCATGCGCGTTCTGCGCGCTGGTCGTCGCGGTGAAGGTCTTGTTGGCGAGCTTGCCCGCGCCCCAGAGACCGCCCAGCGTGTCGATGAAGGCGCGCATCTGGCTCGCGGAGACGCCGTAGCGGGTCGGCCCGGAGAAGAAATAGCCCTCGGCCCACTCCATGTCGTCGGCGGTCACTTCCGGAATATCGCTCATCTTCTCGAGCTGGTTCTTCCAGGCGTCCTGCCCCTCGACGACGGCTTTCGGGGCCGTCTCGGGAATGCGGCGCAGGCGCACCTCGGCCCCGGCTGCCTCGGCGGCTTCCGCTGCCGCCAGCGCGACAGCGTGGTTCGTGCCATAGGTGGAATAAAAGACGATTGCGATCTTCGGTTGTGCCATTTCTAACTCCTGTGTTGGGAAGGGACTGAGGGGCAACGGCGCCCTCAGCCGTGTTTGATGAACGTGCCGTTGTTGAGTTCAGTCAGCGCCTGACGCAGTTCGTCTTGCGTGTTCATGACGATGGGGCCGTGCCATGCGACGGGCTCCTGGATCGGGCGACCGGTCATCAGCAGGAAGCGGAGACCTTCGTCCCCGGCCTGCACCGTGATCTCATCGCCCGCGCCGAAGCGGACCAGCGTGCGGTTGCCGGTCATGTCGCGGATATTCAGCTCCTGACCGCGATATTCCTTCTCGACCTTGATGCCGACCGGATCGCTGGCGTCGCGGAAGGTGCCGGAACCTGCAAACACATAGGCGAGCGCGTTCGAGCGCGTATCGACCGGCAGCACCTTGCGGCGCCCCGCGGGGATCGACACGTCGAGCAGCATCGGATTGGCGGCGATCCCGTCGACCGGGCCGGTCTTGCCCCAGAACGAACCGATGATGACCTTGACGGTGGTACCGTCCTCGTCGCCCTCGATCGGAATGTCGCTGCCGGTAATGTCTTGATAGCGCGGCGCCGTCATCTTGAGCGCGCCGGGCAGGTTCGCCCAAAGCTGAAACCCGTGCATCTGCCCCTTGGCATTGCCCGAGGGCATCTCCTGATGGACGATGCCGGAGCCGGCCGTCATCCATTGCACACTGCCCGCGCCGAGAAGACCGCGATTGCCGAGCGAATCCGCGTGCTCCACCTGGCCGTCGAGCACATAGGTAATCGTCTCGATGCCCCGATGCGGGTGCCACGGGAAGCCCTTGGAATAGAGCCGCGGATCGTCGTTGCGGAAGTCGTCCATCATCAGGAACGGATCGGTCAGCGACGGGTCGCCGAAGCCGAAGACACGGTGCAGGTGCACGCCAGCGCCTTCGAGCGCGGGTTGCGCTTGGCTGGTGGCCGAGACAGGTCGAAAGGTCATGGGAGCCTCCAAATATCGTTGGTGATAGTGTGGGGCTTCCCGTGGAAATTTGAACTAGCGAAGGTCCCGCATGTCCTGTGCGCAAGCGCGCAGACGGGCAAAGGTTCCGCAAAAAGAACCGGGCCACCCTTCGGCAGCCCGGTCTTCTTTTGCCTTAGCTGACCCTCTCGGGATCAGATGTTACCCTTGGACAATTCCCCGGCGATGAAATCCGCCTGCCGGATCGCGAGCGCGACGATGGTCAGCGTCGGGTTCTCCGCAGCGCCGGTCGTGAATTGCGAGCCGTCCGAGATGAACAGGTTCGGCACATCATGGGTCTGGCCGTGCTTGTTCACCACCCCGTCGCGCGGGTTCTCGGACATCCGGTTGGTGCCGAGGTTATGCGTCGACGGATAGGGCGGCGTCGGCAGCGTCCGGGTCGCGCCCACCGCCTCGTAGATCGCCTTCCCGCGAGCATAAGCGTGATCGCGCATCGCCCGGTCGTTCGGGTGATCGGTGTAGTTCACGTTGGCCACCGGCAGCCCGTAGGCGTCCTCGACCTTGTGGTTGAGCGTGATGCGGTTGGTCTCCTGCGGCATGTCCTCGCCGACGATCCACATCCCGGCCATGTTCTCGTAGCTGTCGAGCGCCGAGGTGAACTCGCGCCCCCAGCCGCCCGGATCGAGGAAGGCCGCCATGAAGGGCAGACCGAGGCTGAGCGTCTCCAGCTCATACCCGCCCACGAACCCGCGCGAGGGATCGTGGCGCGCCTCGTCGCGGACGATGCCCGCCATCGTCGTGCCACGCCACATCTTCACCGGCTTGTCGAACACGCCATAGACCGAGCCCGTGGTGTGACGCATGTAGTTGCGCCCCACCTGCCCCGAGGAGTTCGCAAGCCCGTCGGGGAACATCGCCGAATGCGAATTCAGGAGCACGCGCGGGCTCTCGATCGAGTTGCCCGCGACGCAGACGATCTTGGCCTTCTGCATCTGCAGATTGCCGTCCTTGTCGAAATACTCGACGCCGGAGGCCATGCCCTGATCGTTATGCAGGATGCGGGCGACGTGGCAATGATCGCGCACCTCCAGATTGCCCGTCGCCTCGCCGCGCGGGATGTCCGTGTAGGCCGACGACCACTTGGCGCCCCATTTGCAGCCCTGGAAACAGAAGCCCGTCTGCTGGCACGACATCCGGTCGTCATAGTCGATCGAGTTGATCGCCATATGACCGGTATTCACTTCCTCGTAGCCAAGCGACTTCGCGCCTTTCTCCAGAACCTTGAAGTTGTTGTTGCCCGGCAGGCCCGGACGGTCGCCGGTGCGGGTCACGCCCAGCTTGGCCTCGGCCTTGTCGTAATAGGGCGCAAGCTCGGCCGGATCGATCGGCCAGTCGAGCAGGTTCGCCCCGTCGACATTGCCGTAATGGGTCTTCGTCTTGAACTCGTGGTCCTGAAAGCGAAGGCTCGCCCCGGCCCAGTGGATCGAGGTGCCGCCGACCGCTTTCACGATCCACGCGGGCAGACCCGAGAAGTCCTTCGCTACGCGCCAGTCGCCGCTCGTCGTGCGTGGCTCGGTCCAGGCGAGCTGGCCGAAGCTTTCCCATTCGTCGTTGATGTAATCCTCGGGCAGATAGCGACCGCCCGCTTCGAGCGCCACGACCTTGACGCCCTTTTGCGCCAGTTCGTTTGCCAGCACGCCGCCGCCCGCGCCAGTACCGATGATGACGACGACGCTGTCGTCGCTCAGATCAAATTTCGCAACCATGTCTGCCTCCCTCACAGCCAGTCGATGTCGTCAAAACCGCGGTTGATGTAGCCGCCCTTGGAATAGGACTCGCCCTCGTAGCCGAAGATCGGCCAGACCGCTTTCTGGTTGTAGAGGCCGGTCACCAGACCACCCCGGATCTTCTGGAAGAAGGGGCTCTCCTCCATGCCCCGCAGGATCGCGACGCGATCCTTCTCCCAGCCCGTCTCGAGGTAATTCGCGAAGCCTTTGCCGCGTGCCGCCGCATCGAGCGCGGCAATCCCCGCTTCGATTTCGTCAGCTGTATCGGCAGTGTCGTAGCCCTTCACCGCGATGACATAATACTGGTCGTCGATCTTGTCGTGCGGATAGATATCGCGCGCCATCTGCACGAGCGTCGCGAAAGTGGTGGGCTTGAGCGCCGAGAGCTCGGTGGCCCAGGCGGCATTGCGCGCCGCCATGAACCCCGAACCCACGACGAAGCTCGCCCCCGCCACGGTTGCCCGCGCCAGCAGCTGCCGTCTGGTCAGCCCTTTCGAGCTTGCCTTGGTTGCCATTGTCGTCTCCTCCCTGATGTCTCCCTTAGGAAAATCTCACTTGAAGCGGCCTTCGCGCGCGAGCACCTCGATCTGGTATCCGTCCGGATCGGCCACGAAAAAGAACTTCGCGACGACCTCCCCTGCCGGCGCGAATTCCACGAGTTTGCGAGGCGCGAGGCCCTCCGCCTCGAAGCGCTTGTGTTCGGCTTCGAGATCATCGACCGAGACCGCGAAATGGCCATAGCCATCGCCGAGGTCATAGGGCTCGGTCCGGCCCTTGTTGACGGTGAGTTCCAGTTCGAACTCGCTTTCGGGATTGCTCAGATAGACGAGCGTGAAATCCGGAAAGTCGAGACGGTCGGCGACCTTGAGGCCGAAAGCCTTGTCGTAAAACGCGACCGAGCGGTCCTCGTCGAGGACACGGATCATGGAATGAATGGATTTTGCCACCGGTTGCTCCCGCTGTAGTGCTGTCAGTTGTCCTGAGAGCCTAGCAGCGGGCCGCGGTGGGGCGGGTAGTAGGTCTATACTACCCCTGAAGAATGTTTGACGTCAGGCTTGCGCTTACTCTGCGGCGACCGCGAGCGGGGCACGATCGGTCGAGATTTCCATGAATTTCAGGCACGCACAGCGCAGCAGCGACGTGAAGTTCGACGGCTCCCCGCGCAGCTCCAGCACTTCCGCATGCAGCGTCGAGATAAAGGTCGGCGTGGACACCCCATCGCGCGCGGCGATCTCGTCGAGAATGTCCCAGAATGCGTTCTCGAGCCGGATGCTCGTGCTCTGGCCGTTGAGCCGCAGCCTGCGCGTCTCGCTGGAATAGCGCTCCGGGTCCTGACCCGCAAAAACATGGCACATATCGTCTCTCCTCCCTCAGATCCGATTGCCGAGGCGAACCAAGATTCACCCGAGACTCAAGAATATGGTCAATCCGGGGCGGGTCAATCGTGTTGTGACAGGGGGGCTGGGCGCGTCGGGCTATGGGGTCGCCCCGAACCCTCCCACGAGGTCACGCACCACGCGCTCCGCCGCCGCCAGCGCGCCTTCCATGTAGCCGCCCATCTCGGGCGCGGTTTCCGAAGACGCGAAATGCACACGGCCCTCACGGAGCCCGCGCAGCACCGACGGCAGGCCGTAATCGGGGTGGAACCTGAGCGGTTCGAGATCGGCCTCCGTCGCCGTTTCGGGCGCGACGGCCCAGTCTTCGAGCGCATAGGTCAGCGGGTTGGCCGCCTCGGGCCCAAATATCCGGCCAAGCTGCTCGAGGGCCGCAGCTTTGACCACCTCCTCCTGCCCGATCCGTGCCCGCGCCGGCACGCCCAGAAAGCCGAACAGAGCGGCGGGCGTGCCGTCCGGCCCGGACGCATCGTGGATTTCCGCCAGAGGCCCGCGCTGACTCATCGCATCGCCCGACAGCCCGGCTTCGCGCCAGAACGGTCGCTCGTAGAGGGCTACGAATTTCGCGTGCCCCGCCATCCAAGTAGGGATCGCGCGGAGCACCTGCCTCTGCGCATCGCTCAGCTCCGGTTCAAAGGTCATCTGCTCTGCGACGCGCGGCGGCACGGCAAGCACGACATTCTCGGCCTCGCAGGCCTGGCCGTCCTCGAGTGTGACCGAGGGCCCTGCCCCGATCCCGACGACGCGCGCCCCGGGATGAAGCTGCGCGGGGGGAAGCTCAGCGGCAAGCGCATTCGTCAGCGCGACCATGCCGCCTTCGAGACGCCACGACCCCGCCATGCTGGCAAAGCCCATATTGCGGTGAACGTCGCCGCTCGCATCTTCCAGCGACACCGCGCCGCGCGCGAACTGCTCGAACTTGCGCAGGTTCAGCGCCTCGGTGAGCGCGGCGATCCGGGGCTGGCCGGGCCAGAACCATGACGGGCCGAGATCGACCCTGCCCGTTGCGGTCTCAAGCGCCTTGATCCGACCGCCAAAGCGCGGCCGCGCCTCGAACAATTCGAAAGAGACACCGCGCGCGTGCAGATGCCGCGCGAGCGCCAAGCCCGCGAGCCCGCCGCCCACGATCGCGACCTGCGTTTTCATGGAAGCCTCGTCATTGTGAGAGATCGTTTCCCGTCACTGATCCGGCGCGGCAACAAAGCGCAGATGCCCCGTCTTGATCCAGAACTCGGCGCCGCCCGACCCGGCCTGAACCTGCAGCGGCTGCCCGTCAGGCAAGCGCAGCCACGATCCCTCGCGCAGGTCATCGCCGCCTTCGGACAGCGTTCCGCCTAGCACGAGCAACTCCATCCCGCCCGGATCATCTAGCGACAGGGTCGCATCCGGCGCGAGCCGGAAATAGCGGACGATCTCCCGCGCGTCGCGATGAAGTTCAGCGCACTCCACGCCCTCGCCGGTCTGGGTCAGATCGGCCCGCATATCCTTGTGAAACTGGTTGCGGTCGTCCGGGTCGAACTGCCAGAGCTTCACGAAGATCGTGCAGCCACCTTCCGATCCCGGCCGGTGCCGGGTCTGCGGCGGATTGCGCACATAAGTCCCCGCCGGATAATCGCCGCTCTCGTCCTGGAACACGCCTTCGAGCACGAGATATTCCTCGCCGCCGCCATGCGTGTGCGCCGAGAAACTGTGCCCCGGGGCGAAGCGCACGATGCTCGTCGCCCGCGCCACCTCGTCGCCGATCCGGTCGAGCATCCGCCGCTCGACACCCGCCGACGGCGAGCCGTGCCAGTCGAGCGTGTCGGAATGAACGAGCACGCGCTCCGAGAATTCCGCGTTGATTTCCATGTGCCCTCCGAAATATCTGCCCCAACCTAGGTTGGACTGTCGCCCCGCCCTAAGCCGCGCCTAATCCGGAGCTATGCTCGGAAGGCAGAATTTCAAATGCTGCGGAGCCGCGAAGCCCCTCGGCTATTCGACGCTGCGCAGATCATCGAGCTGAACCGAGATGACCTCGCTTGGATATTCCGCGGATTTCGGCAGCTCGGCAATCAACGTCGTCGGCCCGCTTCCTGCCTGCGCCACCGCCTGCCCGTCTGGGCCCGCGATGATGGACTTGCCACCGAAGTCGATATCGCGATCAGGACCGGCGTAATTCGCATAGACCACGACGGCCGCGTTCTCATTCGCGCGCGCCCGCACGAGCAGATCGGGGACGTGATCGTAGCCAACCGGGTTCGCCGTCGGCACGAGGATCAACTCCGCCTTCGCTCTCGCCAAGGTCCGTGCGTGTTCCGGGAACTCGATGTCGTAGCAGATCAGCAGGCCGGTCCGGACGCCATTCAACTCGAAGACGGGCGGCGTTTCCGTCCCGAAGGCGAAGCTCGCGCGCTCCATCTCGCCAAAAAGCTGGATCTTGCGATAGTGCCCGACCCGCGCGCCTGTCTTTTCTAGCACAGACGCCGCGTTGAACACGTCATCGCCCAGCCGTTCGGCCCAGCCATAGCAGATCGCGCATTCGTATTTGCGCGCGATATCGCCCATCGTGGCGCACCACTCTCCCCCGAGCGGCTGCGCCTGCGCGCGATGATCCTCGGGCCGGTTGTAGCCGGGCAAGATCAGCTCGGGCAGCACGACGAGATCGGCTCCGAGCGACGACAGGCCGCTCACCCAGGTCTCGATATGCGCAAAAATCTGCGCCGGGTCAGAGGGAAGCGGCAGCGGCTGGACGAGCGCGATTCTCATGTTTGTCTCCATTCTCGACAAACAAGCGTATCGCTTGCGTCGCAGCCCGTCACCCTGAGCAAAGCCGGAAAACTCTGCCTACGGGCGATAGACGTCTGGAGAACGGGTCAGGACGAAGGCAGCCGCGACAGCCTGTCCAGTTCAATCAAGACAGGAGTTTCGCCTTGGCCTCCCGCAGGGCATGCGCGAGTTCGAGATAGCCGGCATTGCCATTATTGAGATGCATCAGCTCATAGTGGTCTGCCCAGTGGTCGATCCGCGCACGCGGCACACGGTCCGACCACGCACCTCTGCGTACCCGGATGGCCCCGTCTTCCAAGCACTCTACTTCGATACGCGTTTCGATCATAACGATCTCCATCTCTAACTCGTCAAGGGCGCAAGAGGCTCGTGATACAGCCGGGGCCCTCCCGAAAATAACATTTTTGCTAATAGACAATTGTTGCGAATAACCCACTGTTAACAAAGGAATGCGACTCCGCGCATTGCGGATTTCCTCAGTTTTTTCCGCGGTAACAGCGAATTGACTCACGGCGTGCCGAAATCCCCTCTGAGTTGAATGCTCAGCGGGTGGTCCGGCAGGGTCAGTTTGGAGTGGCTGGCCTCCGGGCGAGAAGCGAAGCCCCCCGATTTGTGCCCCGACTTAGAGCGATACGTGCGGCGGTGCTCCCCATCAGCATCAGCCCGGTTCGACCGCCATCAGACATCGGATGCCGCAACTGACCGCCTAAGCCGATCCTTCAAACCCGCTTGGCTAGAAACGCCGCAGCAAGATCCGGTGTGGCGATCTGGGGATAATCCGCCTCTGCAATCGCGACGCCGAAGCGCTGGTTGAGCGCGATCACCAGGTTCAGGATATCCATCGAGTCGAGCTCGAGATCGTCCTGAAGATGGTCCGATCCCGCGATTTCGGCGGGATCGAGATCGGGGGCGACGCGCACGAGTTCCTCGATATAGGCGCTGCGGATTTCGTCTTCGGTCATAGCTCCTCCGGGGTTTGCAGCTTCGCGTCGATCGCGGCCAGGAATTTCGAGCCCAGCCGCCCATCGCTCACGCGGTGATCGGCGGCGAGGGTCAGCGTGACGGCCTGCGCGGCGATCACCTTGCCTTCGCGCACCAACGCTTGCAGGCCGGGCGCACCGGCCGTCACGATGGCGACCTGCGGCGGCACGATGATACCGGCCATCGCCTCGACCCCGCTTTCGCCGAGCGCCGAGAAGGTCAGCGTCGCCATGCTCATCTCCGAGCTTTTGAGCCGCCCGGCACGCGCGCGCATCGTGAGGTCGCGCATCGCCTCCATCAAATCCTGCAGGCTCTTCTTGTCGGCATCGAGGATAGCAGGCGCGACAAGCCCACCGCCCCTGAGCGCAATGGCCAGCCCGAGATGGATCGCCGCGGAGGGCGTGAACCCGTCTTCCCCGAAATGCCCGTTCACCGCCTTTTCCTCACGCGCGGCCAGCGCCATCGCCTTCATCAGGAGCGCGCCCATCAGGATGCGCTCTTCGGGTGGGCGGTCCGCATTGGCGGCGCTCAGCCAATCGCTCGCGGCGCTGAGGTCGATCGTGTGGGTGACGTAGTAATGCGGGATCTCGCGTTTCGACCGGGCCATCGCGGCGGCGATCGCCTTGCGCATCTCGGCGAGATAGGCACCGCGATCTTGCGCCGGGGACGTTGCCGCGGCGGGTTTCGTCGCCTCGACATCGGCGAGGACGATTGCGCCTCCCGGCCCGCTGCCGGTGAGGCTCTCCAGCGCGATCCCCAATTCCGCCGCGCGCGCCTTGGCGGCAGGTGATGCGGCGATCCCTGATGGGGTTGCTGCGGGCGGAGCGGTTGGCGGCGCTGCTTCCGCCGCAGGCGCGGCAGGTTCGGCGGGGGCCTGCGGCGCAACTGGCGGCGCGGTCTGCGTTGGGGCCTCCGCAGCCTCCCCCGGTGCCTGAATAATGGCGAGCGGCGCGCCGACGGGCAAGTCTTGCCCAAGCTCTGCCATCAGCTTTTCGACCACGCCGTCCTCGAAAACCTCGATCTCGATCGCGCCCTTCTGGGTCTCGACCACCGCGACGATATCGCCGTGCTTGACCGTATCGCCGGGCTTCACCAGCCATTCGACCAGCTTGCCCGCCTCCATATCCGCGCCGAGCGAGGGCATCTTGAAAACGGCCATCGCGTCACCCTTTCCCGAGCGCCGCCTTCACGGCGGCGGCAATGGCGGGCACCTGCGGAATGGCGGCGTCCTCGAGATGTTTGGGATAGGGGATCGGCACCTCGGCCGAGCCAACCCGCCCCACCGGCGCATCGAGATGCCAGAAGGATTTCTCGCCGATCCGGGCCGCGATCTCGGCCGAAAGCGAGCCCGACCGCCAGCCCTCATCCACGATCACCGCGCGGCGCGTGCGCGCGAGCGAGGCCATGATCGTCTCGTCATCGAGCGGCCGCAGGGACCGCAGGTCGATCACTTCCGCCTCGATCCCCTCGCCTGCCAGCACCTCGGCCGCCTCCAGCGTCTTCCACAGCGATCCGCCATAGGTGATCAGGCTGATATCCTTGCCCGCGCGCCGGATCGCGGCCCTGTCGATATCGACCGGCCCGGCATTCGCCGCGATCTGGCCCGTCATGTTGTAGAGCATGACGTTCTCGAAGATCAGCACCGGATCGGGATCCTCAATAGCGGTCCAGAGCATCCCGCGCGCGTCCTCCAGCGTGGCAGGCGCCAAGACCCGCAGCCCAGGAATATGCGCGTACCACCCTTCGAGCGAATGGGAATGCTGCGCCGCCAGCTGCTTGCCCGCGCCGGTCGCGAGGCGGATCACTACGGGCGCGCCGAACTGCCCGCCCGACATATGCCGGATCGTGGCGGCGGTGTTCATGATCTGGTCGAGCGCGAGCAGCGAGAAATTCACCGTCATCACCTCGACGATGGGTCGCATCCCCGCCGCCGCAGCGCCAATTCCAGCCCCGGTGAAGCCGGACTCCGACAGCGGCGTGTCGCGTATGCGATCTTCGCCAAACTCGTCCATCAACCCTTTCGAGACCGCGTAGCAGCCACCGTATGCGCCCACATCCTCGCCCATCAGGAAGACCCGCTCGTCACGGCTCATCGCGTCGCGAATGCCCTGCTTGACCGCCTCGCGATAGGTCATCTCGACGGTCTCGGTGCTTGGCTCTGGCGGCGCGGGCGGCGCGGGGCGATCCTCGGCCATGACATGACGGGTGAGCGTCTCGAGCGGCTCCCACTCGCTCGCCTCGGCATAGGCCACGGCGGCGGCGATCTCGTCTTCGACGTCCGCCTCGATCTGCGCGACCTCCTCGGGATGCATAAGCCCGCTCTTGTAGAGCCATGACTGGAACCGCACGATCGGCCCTTTCTCGCGCCACGCGGCCACCTCGTCCTTGTCGCGATAGAGCTGGGCGTCGAACATCGAATGCGCCCGGAACCGATAGGTCAGGCATTCAAGGAAATAGGGCTTGCCGGTCTCGCGGATCGCGGCGAGCGCGCGGCGGGTGGCGGCTTCGACCGCGACCACGTCCATCCCGTCCACCTGTTCCGTCACCGTGCCATAGGCGGCCGCCTTGCGCCGGATGTCGGTCACAGCCTCGGTGCGCGCCAGGGCCGAGCCCATCGCGTAGCCGTTATTCTCGCAGACGAAGAGCACCGGCAGCGACCAGAGCTGCGCGAGGTTCATCGACTCGTGGAACTCGCCCTCGGCTACCGCGCCTTCGCCGAAGAAGCAGGCGGTGACATTGGGCGCACCCATCATCCGGTCGCGCAGCGCGAGCCCCACGGCCAGCGGCAGCCCGCCCCCCACGATCGCGTTGCCGCCGTAGAAATTTCGCTCAGCGTCGAAGATATGCATCGAGCCGCCCCGCCCGCCCGAGGCACCGGTGGCCTTGCCATACATCTCGGCCATCACGCGCTCCATCGGCACGCCGCGCACCAACGCATGGCCGTGCTCGCGATAGGTCGCCACAACGCGATCCTCGGGGCCAAGCCGCGGGATCACGCCAGAGGCCACCGCCTCCTCGCCATCGTAGAGATGGAGGAAGCCGCGGATTTTCTCCTGCGTGTAGAGCTCGGCGCATTTATCCTCGAAATGGCGCACACGGATCATCGCCGTGAGCAATTCGCGGATGTAGTCATGGGTCAGATGCGGTTTATCGGCAGTCATGTCTCGTCACTCTCCAGCGTCGAAATATCGCCTTCCGGCAGGCCCAGCTCGCGCGCCTTCAGCAGACGGCGCATGATCTTGCCCGAACGGGTCTTTGGCAGGGTTTTGCGGAACACCACCTCGCGCGGGGCGACCGCCGCGCCGAGCTTTTTGCGCGCGAGGCCCCGGATGTCGCGTTCGAGGTCCTCGGAGGGCTCGAACCCCGGATTGAGCGCGACATAGGCCTTCACGACCTCGCCTGCGGTCTCGTCGGGCAGGCCGATCACGGCGGCCTCGGCCACCGCCGGGTGCTCGATCAGCGCGCTTTCGACCTCGAAGGGGCCGATCAGGTGACCGGAAGATTTGATGAGGTCATCGGCCCGGCCGACGAACCAGAAATACCCCTCCGCGTCGCGCATCGCGAGATCGCCCGAGAGATACCAGCCACCCACGAAACACTTCTTGTAGCGCGCCTCTTCGTGCAGATAGGCACGCATCATCGAGGGCCAGCCGGGGCGCAGCGCCAGTTCGCCGATCTCACCGGGCTTGCAGTCGCGCAGCCCATCATCGACACGCTCCACGATCCCCGCCTCGATCCCGGGCAACGGCTTGCCCATCGAGCCGGGATGCACATCCATCGCGCGGGTATTGGCGATCATGATCCCGCCGGTCTCGGTCTGCCACCAATTGTCGTGGAAGGGTTTGCCGAAGACCTCGTTGCCCCAGACCACGGCCTCGGGGTTGAGCGGCTCGCCCACCGAGGCCATGAACCGCAGCTTCGAGAAATCGTAAGGCTCGGCCGCCTCTTTCCCTGCGCGCATCATCATCCGGATCGCGGTGGGCGCGGTGTACCAGACCTCGATCTGCTCTCGCTCGAGAATGCCATACCAGCGGTCGAGATCGAAATCGGCCTCGTCGATGACCATCCGCACCCGGTTCACCAGCGGCGAGATGATCCCGAAGGAGGTGCCCGTCACCCAGCCCGGATCGGCGGTGCACCAGTAGCGCGTGCCCGGCGTCAGCTCGAGCGCGTAGCGCCCCGCGGCGGCATGCATCACTACTGCATTATGCACATGCACCGCGCCTTTCGGGCGGCCCGTGGTGCCGGAGGTGAAATGGATCAGCGCGGGGTCTTCGGGGGCCGTGTGGACCGTCTCGAACTCCTCCGAGGCCGCCGCCATCGCAGGGCCGAGTGCGACGCAATCGTCGGGCGCTTCGTCGCCGATGATCAGCACCAGTTTCAGGGAGGGAATCTCGTCGCGCCACGCCGCGATCTTACGGCGATAGATCGAGACGGTGGTGATCAGCGCATTGGCCTCGCCGATCTCGAGCCGGGTGCGCAAGGGTTCAGGCCCGAAGGCGGAAAAGAGCGGCGAGAAGATCATCCCCGCCTTCAGCGTGCCCAGCGCCGCGACATAGAGATCGGGCACGCGCCCTGCGAGACCGAAGAGCCGATCGCCCGGTTTCAGCCCGTGGCTTGTCAGCACATTGGCGAAGCGTGCGGTCCGGGCAGCGAGATCGCCATAGCTCAGGCTTTCTCGCGCGCCGTCCTTGCCCAGCCACAGGATCGCCTCGTCACCGCCGTGCCCCGAGGCGACATGCCGATCCACCGCCTCGTAGGCGATGTTCAACCCGCCATCGGGAAAGCCGTCGAGCATCGCCCGCGCGGTGTCCCATGTGAACGCCTCGCGGACCTCATCGGTCAGCGTGGCGGCTGCCCGTTCGGCATCCGACTTCTGGATAATCGCCCAAGTCATCACGCCTCCTCCCAAGGTGATGCCAGTCGATGGGCCGCCCCTGTCACGAACGGCCATGAACTTCCCTAGGCGAAGACAGGAGGCAGTTTCATTGATGTGGCTCAACGCGGGAGCGGAAATTATCTGCGGGTTGCGCGCGATACGACCAGATGCCCCAGCAGCGGCGGAAGCAGGCTCATCGCCCCGGCGAGCGTCAGCCCCGCGATACCGGGCGACGGTAGCTGCAGCACATCGGAGAGCCCCGGCAGCCACAGCGCCCCGGCGATCAGCACGAGACACAGGACAAGCGCCCCCCAGACATAGGGGTTGCGCGTCACATCGTTGCGCAGGGCGTGGGTGTCGGCCTCGCGCATGTTGAACACATTCCACAGCTGGCCCAGCGCGAGTGTGACGAAGGCCACGGTGACGGCAGCGGCGGGCGCAAGCTGCAAACCATAGAGCGCCCCCCCGAAAGCCAGCATCGTCGCCAGCGTGACGATCGCCCCGAGCGCAATGATGCGCCCCCATTCCCTGCGCGCGAGGATCGGCTCGGCGCGGTCACGGGGCGGACGGCGCATCTCATGACCGTCCCCATGCCCCAAGCCGAGCGCCAGCGCGGGGAAGACATCGGTGACGAGATTGAGAAAGAGGATCTGCAGCGGCAGGAGCGGTGAAGGAAGCCCCACTCCCACGGCGATCCCGACCACAAGGATCTCCGAGAGATTGCACGACATCAGGTAGACGATGAACTTGCGGATATTGCCGAAGATCACCCTGCCCTGTCGCACCGCCTCGACGATGGTCGCGAAATCGTCGTCCTTGAGCACCATATGCGCGGCCTCGCGGGCGACTTGGGTGCCGCGTTGGCCCATCGCGATGCCGATATCGGCTTTCTTCAGCGCCGGCGCGTCATTCACCCCGTCGCCGGTCATCGCGACAGTCTCCCCCTCGCGCTGATAGAAGCTGACGAGGTCCAGCTTCGTCGCCGGAGCCACGCGGGCAAAGACGCTGGCCTTGCGCAGGCGGTCGAGCGTTTCCTCCGGGGCGTTTTCCAGATCGAGCCCGGTGAGGTCTCGCCCCTCGATCGCCACCGCACAATTTCCGCTGATCCCGGCATCTTTCGCGATGCGCGCGGCGGTCTCGGCATGATCGCCTGTCAGCATGATCACCCGGACCCCCGCGCTCTGGCAGGCCGCGATCGCGGGGGGCACATCCTCGCGCAACGGATCGGCAAGGCAGGCAATCGCGACAAGCGTCAGCCCCTCATAGGGCGCGTCCTCCGTCCCGTCCGTCCGCTTCATCGCGAGGCCGATCCCACGCAGCCCCTCGCTCGCGGCGTCCGCGTTCCGCGCGATCCAGTCGGCCTTGTCTTCGGCGCTCAGATGGCGCGGGCCTTCCGCCCCCAGAACCTCGGAGCAAGAGGCGATCACCGCCTCGGGCGCGCCCTTCACCGCATAGAGCGCGCGCCCGTCCGGCAACGCATGGACCGTCGCCATCATCAGGCTGTCGCTCTCGAAAGCATGTTGGAGCAGGCGTGGCTCCGCTTCGTCCTCTGTCACCCCCGCCTGTCTTGCCGCACTCAGCAAGGCCAGTTCGGTCGGGTCGCCGATCCGGCCCTCATCGCCATCGCCCAACTCGGCATTGTTGCACAGCATGCCGATCTTCAACGCGGCGCGCAGACGGTCCTCCGCGATACCGGTCTCCGGCCCATCCAGATCCACGCTCCCCCCATCGAGCAAGACCTGCACCACGCTCATCCGGTTCTCGGTCAGTGTCCCGGTCTTGTCCGTCAGGATCAGCGTCGTCGCCCCGAGCGTCTCGACCGAGGACAGGCGACTGATCAGGGCATTGCGCTGCACCATGCGCCACATCCCGCGCGCAAGCGACAAGGTGGCCACGACGGGGATGCCTTCGGGGATCGCGGCCACGGCAAGCGCGACCCCGGTCTGGATCATACTGGTGAGCGGGTGGCCCTGCGCCAGCCCCGTCACGATGATCGCGACGGCAAGAACGATCGTCAGCCAGACCAGTCGCTGCCCGAGCCGCGTCAATTGGTGTTCGAGCGGTGTGGGTTCCGTACTGGCCGCCATCGCAAGCTGGCTGATCTTGCCGATCTCGGTCTCCATGCCGGTCCGCACCACCACGCCGGTTCCGGCCCCCCGTGTGACGGCCGCGCCCTTGAACCCCATATTGGTGCGATCCCCCAGCACCGCATCGGATGGCAGCGGTTTGGTGGTCTTGAGCACCGGAAGGGACTCGCCGGTCAGCACGGATTCGTCACAATGAAGCCCCGACGCCTCGACGAGCCGCAGATCGGCGGTCACCACATCGCCCGCTTCGAGCATCACGAGATCGCCCGGCACGAGATCGCGGGCATCCACCTCGATCAGCATCCCGTCCCGACGGACGCGGGTGCGGACCTCGGCGACGCTGAACAGCGCCTCCATCGAGCGGGTGGCGCGCAACTCCGTGAAAAACCCGATCGCGCCGTTCAAGAGCAGCACGACGAGGATCGCCAGCGCCTCGACGATATCGTTGATGACCAGCGAGAATATCGTTGCCAGAACGAGAAGCGCGACGATCACCCCCTGAAACTGATGCAGCAGGATGCGCAATGCACTTCGGGGCTTGGGACGACGCAGAGCGTTCGGGCCGTGGCGCGCGAGGCGCGTGGCGGCCTCCTCAGCGCTCAGCCCGTTCGGAAAAGGGACGGACAGACGCGCGATCACCGCCTCGGCGGTTTCGGCAAAAGCTGGCGCGGCGTCGGTATCCTGCATCACGAGGCCTTCAGTCATCCCGCGGCGATGGTAAGCCTTTCGGCAGGCAGCGCAATCGCCCGGACCTGTGTAGGGATGCCACGGGTCACACTCGCCTCTGCCCCCGTCCGCCTCACCCGTGATTCACAAATCGTTGATCGAGATCAATGACGTTCTGCGCCTGTCGTCTCAGCCTAAATCTCGTGTCGGGCTGCGATCATGGACCGCGAACTCGACCGGGAGGAGGAGGAAAACATGCACATTTGTAAAGCCATGATGGCGGTCGTGAGTGTCGCCGGCGCGCTCTCAGCGAGCGCGGCACGGGCGGATGGCACGGTCGAGGTCCTGCACTGGTGGACTTCGGGCGGCGAGGCCAAGGCCGTCGGAGAACTGAAGAAAGCCTTCGAGGCCGAGGGCGGCGAATGGATCGACTCGCCGATCGCGGGCGGTGGCGGCGATGCCGCGATGACGGCGCTGCGCGCCCGCGTCGTGGCCGGCAATCCGCCGACGGCCGTGCAGCTCAAAGGGCCGGGTATCCAGGAATGGGCCGAGCAAGGCGCGCTGAACGACGTTCAGTCCGTCGCGGACGAAGGCAACTGGGACTCGGTGCTGCCGCCGGCGCTGGCCGAGATCATGAAATATCAGGGCAAATACGTCGCAGCCCCGGTCAACATCCACCGCGTCGACTGGATGTGGGCCAACCCCGAGGCGCTCAAGAAAGCGGGCGTCGAGGAGATGCCCACGACATGGGACGAGTTCAACGCCGCCGCCGACAAGCTGCAGGCGGCGGGCATCGTACCGCTCGCCCATGGCGGTCAGCCGTGGCAGGACGCGACGCTGTTCGAAGACGTGGTGCTTGGCATCGGCGGCGCCGATTTCTTCCGCAAGGCGCTGGTGGAGCTCGATCCGGAGGCTCTGACCTCGGACATGATGGTCAAGTCCTTCGACCAGCTGCGCAAGCTGCGCGGCTATGTCGATCCGAACTTCTCGGGACGCGACTGGAACCTCGCGACCGCGATGGTAATGCGCGGCGAGGCCGGTTTCCAGATCATGGGCGACTGGGCGAAGGGCGAATTCCTTGCCGCCGGCAAAGTACCGGAACAGGATTTCCTGTGCTGGCCCACGCCGGGCAAGGGCTTCGTGCTGAACTCGGACAGCTTCACCTTCTTCAAGGTGGAGGGCGAGGACCGTATCGAGGGTCAGAAAGTGCTTGCACGACTGATCATGTCGCCCGAGTTCCAGAAGGTGTTCAACCTCGCCAAGGGGTCGATCCCGGCGCGCACGGACGTGCCGCTCGACGATTTCGACGCCTGCGCCAAACGCTCGCATGAAGACCTGCTGGCGGCGATCGAGAACGACACGCTGGTGCCTTCGATGGCGCATGAGATGGCGGTGCCGCGCTCGGTGCGGGGCGAGTTCCTCGATCTCGTGACCGCTTTCTTCAACTCTGACATGAGTTCCGAGGACGCGGTCAAGCAACTTGCGGCCGCGATCAAGCGCGCGCAGGAAAACTAGGGCCTGCAATGCCCGGAGGCACGGGGCCCATGGCAAGGTTCGGGCGGGCGCTGGAACGGCGCCTGCCCGCGATCGTGGTCTCGCCGCTTTTCGCGGCGAGCCTGTTCTTCGTTTACGGCTTCATCCTCTGGACGGCCTATATCTCGCTGACCCGGTCAGGAGTGATGCCCAACTACCAGTTCGACGGGCTGAGCCAATATGTCCGGCTCTGGGAGACGCCACGCTGGTATGTGGCGATCCGCAATCTCTTCGTCTTCTCGGGCCTGTTCATCTCGATCTCGATGGCGATCGGCATCCTTCTGGCGATCCTGCTAGATCAGAAGGTGCGCATCGAGGGGGTGATCCGCACGATCTACCTCTACCCGATGGCGCTCAGTTTCATCGTCACCGGCACGGTCTGGAAATGGATGCTGAACCCCGGCCTCGGGCTGGAGCGGCTGATGCATCAGGCCGGGTTCGAGAATTTCAGTTTCGACTGGTTGGTGAACTCTCATTACGCGATCTACACGGTTGTGATCGCAGCCGTCTGGCAAAGCTCCGGCTACGCGATGGCGCTGTTTCTGGCGGGGCTCCGCTCGGTCGATGACGAGGTCCTGAAAGCGGCGGCGATCGACGGCGCGGGGCTGTGGCGCACCTATACCGGGATCGTGCTGCCGATGCTGCGGCCGGTGTTCCTGTCCACCGTCATCATCCTCGCCCATCTCGCGATCAAGAGCTTCGATCTGGTGATCGCGCTGACCGGCGGGGGGCCGGGCTATGCCACCGACATGCCCGCCACCTTCATGTATTCCTTCGCCTTCCAGCGCAGCGAGCTGGGCGTCGCGGCGGCGAGCGCCACGATGATGCTGATGACGGTCATCGCGATCATCGTGCCCTATCTCTACTCGGAACTGAGGAAGACCGGCGGATGAGCGGGCGCAACACAAGCGGGATCGTTCAGCGCAGGGGGCTGCATCACAGCCTGATGCGCGCCGTGCTGTTCGCCGTGCTCGGGGTGTTCTGCGTCTACTACCTGATCCCGCTTCTGGTGATGATCTCGACCTCGCTGAAATCGCTGGCCGAGATCCGGGAAGGCTCGCTGATCAGCCTGCCGAAAGAGTTCGACTTCAGCGCCTGGGAGAAGGCGTGGAACAGCGCCTGCGTGGGCGTGCGCTGCAACGGGCTGGCACCCTATATGTGGAACTCGGTGATGATGACCGTGCCGGCGGTGGCGATCTCGACGATACTCGGCGCGCTCAACGGCTATGCGCTAACCAAGTGGCGCTTTCGCGGCGCCGACACGATCTTCGCGCTGATGCTGTTCGGCGCCTTCATCCCGTTTCAGGTGATCTTGCTGCCGATGGCGCGGGTGCTGGGCCAGCTTGGCCTTGCGGGCACAATCCCGGGGCTGATCCTCGTACACACGGTCTATGGCCTCGCCTTCACCACGCTGTTCTTCCGCAATTTCTTCATCGGGGTCTCCAGCGGCATCATTCAGGCGGCGAAGGTCGACGGGGCGGGCTTCTTCGGCATCTTCTTCCGGCTCGTGCTGCCAATGTCGCTGCCCGCCATCGTGGTGACCGTGATCTGGCAGTTCACCCAGATCTGGAACGATTTCCTGTTCGGCGTGGCCTTCACCATCGGCGACAGCAACCCGGTGACGGTGGCGCTCAACAACGTGGTGAACACCTCGACCGGGGTGAAGGAATACAATGTCGACATGGCCGCGGCGATCATCGCGGCGCTGCCGACGCTGGCGGTTTATGTCGTCGCCGGAGCTTGGTTCGTGCGCGGGCTCTCGGCCGGAGCGGTGAAAGGGTAGCAATGGCAGCGGGAATTTCCCTTCAGGGCGTGCGCAAACGCTTCGGAACGAACGAGGTGATCAAGGGTATCGACCTCGAGATCGAAGCGGGCGAGTTCATCGTCCTCGTCGGGCCTTCGGGCTGCGGCAAGTCCACCCTGCTCAACCTGATCGCCGGGCTCGAGACGCTGAGCGACGGCCATATCGAGATCGCCGGGCGGCTGGTCGACGACACCCCGCCGCGCGACCGCGACATCGCGATGGTGTTCCAGTCCTACGCGCTCTACCCGACCAAGACGGTGCGCGAGAACATCACCTTCGGGATGCAGACCCGCCACGTCCCGCGCGCCGAACAGGCCACCGCAGTCGAGGAGTTCAGCACGCTTCTGCAGATCCACCCCTATCTGGACCGCAAGCCCGGTCAGCTTTCGGGCGGCCAGCGCCAACGCGTCGCGATGGGCCGGGCGCTGGTGCGCAAGCCCGAAGTGTTCCTGTTCGACGAGCCCTTGTCGAACCTCGACGCCAAGCTGCGGATCGAGATGCGCACCGAGATCAAGAAGCTGCACCAGCGGCTGGGCAAGACCGTTGTCTATGTCACCCACGACCAGATCGAGGCGATGACGCTGGCGACCCGGATCGCGGTGATGGATAACGGACATATCCGTCAGGTGGCCGAACCCGGAGAGATCTACGACGATCCGGTGGACCTCTTCGTCGCGAGCTTCATGGGATCGCCGTCGATGAACATGCTGCCAGGCGCTCTGCGGCGCGATGGGCAGACGGGCGCGCTGTCGGTGGAGGTGGCCGAGGGCACGGCGGGGGCGCTTCGCTTTCCCCTGCCTGCGAGGTTCACCGAGCGGGTCACCGCACCCGATGGACACAAGGTCGTTCTGGGGCTCCGGCCGGAGGCGATCTTCATGGCCGGGACCGAACTGCCCGGCCCCGACCGTTTCGTCTTCGAACGCCCGGTCGATCTGGTCGAGCCGACAGGCCCCGACACGATGATCGTCTTCGCCCTTGGCGAGATCGAGGTGATCGCCCGGGTCCGCCCGGAGGATGCCCTGCCCCCGGGCGCGCCCTTCAGCTTCGAGGTCGATATGGGCAAGGCCAAGGTCTTCGATGCCGAGACCGGCCTGCGCCTGTGACGCGGACCTTCGTAAGCCCCTAAAGCCCCCCGCGCCGATTGGCGCAACGCGGCTTTCGGCTATCGTCTTCGCAAGAGGAAAACCCGGTGGAGCGTCAAAGCTTACAGCAGGCCGCGACTTGCAGCGATGCTCGCAGCTTCTCTCAATGTCTTGGCCCCGAGGCGGTCCGCAGCGCCCCTGAGACGGGCCTTTACCCCGCCGACCGAGAGCTGCAATTCGTGGGCGACTTGCTTGTGCAGATAGCCCTTGGAATAGAGTTGAAGGGCCTGCATCTGCGCCTCTGTCGGCATCTCGGGCTCGGCGGCATGGATGCGCGACAGCACCGTCTCGATCTCTTCCATCTCGGAGACGTGCAGCTCCCGGTCAGCGCGCGCAAAGATCCCGAGGCTCCGCTTCGGCATCTCCTCCGTCCCATGGATCGACACGACACTTCCGAATTCGAAGCCAAATTTCCGATAGTCGCGCATGAAGTCCGTGCCGACGAAGCTGTCTATGTCCTTCCATCGCGCATAGCCCGAATTTTCCTGACACCAACGCAACAGCGGGTCGGCCAGCGCCAGTCCAGAAAAGGTATAATGATTGATCCAGTCAGCCGGAAACAGGTTCAACTCGGCCTCAGGCGCGAAGAAACCCGCCCGCAAAGCGATGTAGCAACCGGCTGGCGCGCGTTCGGCGAAAAGACTTTGAAAATCACTTAGCATCGTGTCGTTTCGATCTTCCATTCCCTCCGAGGGATTTATAGTCACCAAAGAGGAGAGCTCAATTAGGCCAAGCTAGTGCCGCGGCGTTTTGGTCAAGAATTTCTGTCAAGTTTATACAAGGATAGCTGCATGATCGACGTGCATGAAATGCGCCAGAGCTTGCAACGTCTGGGTGAAGTATCTGATTGGAAATTCGCCCTAGGGCTGCACATTCGCTTCGCCAATCCTACGCTGCTCTACCAGACATATCCACAAGAATGGATGAATTTCTACACCGCAAACGGCCTCGTATTCGTCGATCCGACGGTCAAGTGGGCGATGACCCATACAGGGATTTGTGATTGGTCCGAGCTCGCGGACCAAGACGAGAGCAATGTGTTCGGTCAGGCCGCCGAATTCGGACTGCGCTTCGGGAAGGCCATCGCGATCGGGGAGACCTCCCGGTCCGCTGGATTTTTCACACACCCTTCGCGGAAGATCGAAGACGCTGAGGCCGAGGAAGCCCGAGCGCTCCTGGAAGAGCTTCACGAGATGACGAAAGGTGTCGAGTCGTTGTCCGAGGGCGAGTTGGAGCGGCTCCGGTCTGAACTCCGCTTCTGAGACGATCCGGAAAGCCGGATCGTCCCCGAGAAAGCGCAGCAAGCCCGTGCTGTGTTCGCCCGAGCTTCGCTGCACGCATTGCGATCACCCGTCGAGTCGCACCGCGGGCTCGGGTCGCCCTGCAATCCCGGAGGGGGCGCAATAGACCCGGCCCTGCGCGACGTCGGGCGCCTCGATCCCTTCCTGAGCCGTGGTCACGAAAAGCGTCGTGAACTCCGCTCCGCCGAAAGCGGGACAGGAACTGTGCCGCCCGCCGACCGCGATCGCCCGGTCGAAGCGCCCGTCGGGCAGGTAGCGCGCCACGCGCCCAGCCCCCCATTGCGCACTCCAGAGTGCGCCCTCGGCATCGGTCTGCGCGCCGTCGGGGTTCAGACCCTCCGCACTCAGATCGACGAAGATTTCCGGCGCGTCCTCGGGCCAACCCTGCGCGTCGAGCGCGACGGTCATGATCTTTCCGGTCGGGGTGTCGGCGAAATAGGCGCGCCGGCCGTCCGGCGCGAAACAGATCGAATTGGGGATGGTGATCTCGGGAAAGAGCCGCTCCACCGTGCCCTCGAAATAGCGGTAGATCGCCCCCGCGCCCGTCTCCGCGTTCTTGCCCATGGTCGACGCCCAGAAGCCGCCCATCGGATCGGCCCGGCCATCGTTGCAGCGGGTGGCGGTGCTGTCGGCCTCGATCGCGGCGAGCGGCTCATGCGCACCCGTGGAGATGTCGAAACGACGCAGCCCGGTCTCGGTCGAGATCACCAGCGTCTCGGCATCGACCCAGCCCGCAGCCGAAGCCATCTGCCCGATCTCCCATTCGCGCGGCCTGCTCGCGTCGCGGCTGAGCATCCGCCCCGCGAGGATGTCGAACCAGAACAGCTGGCCACGTTCGGGATGCCAGAACGGCCCCTCGCCAAGGAAACAGGCGCGGTCGTCGAAAATCTCGAAACTCATGCCCCGCAGGCCTCGTCATAGCTGGCGACCAGCGCGCGGGCTTTCTCGGCAACGGTCTCTACGCTGTCGCCGGGTTTGTAGATCGACGAGCCGATGCCGTAGCCGGCCGCGCCCGCCTTGTGCCACTCGCCCATATTCGCGGCCGAGACACCGCCCACCGCATAAAGCGGCACCTCGGGCGGCAGCACAGCGCGCATCGCCTTGAGACCAATCGGCCCGATCAGCTCGCCCGGAAACAGCTTGAGCCCATCCGCCCCAGCGGCAAGCGCCGCGAAGGCCTCGGTCGGGGTCATCACGCCAGGAAAGCTCTGCAGTCCGGCGGCTTTCGAGGCAGCGATCACCTCGGTGTTGCAATTGGGCGAGACGATCAGCTTCGCACCGGTCGCGGCGACGGCGGCGACCTGATCCGTGGTCAGGACCGTCCCCGCCCCGATCAGCGCGTCGGAGCCGAAGCGCTCCACCATCGCGGCGATGCTGTCGAGCGGATCGGGCGAGTTCAGCGGCACCTCGATCCGGGTCACGCCCTCGGCGATCAGCGCCTCGCAGACGGGAAGGGCTTCAGCGGGGGTGATCCCGCGCAGGATGGCGATGATGGGTCGGCTCATGTGTCAGCTCCGATGGTCTGGCGCGCGGCATAGAGCCCCGCAAGGGTCACGTCTTCGGCGTCATGACTGGCTGCTTGGATGCCGCAACCGGCCAGCGCCCGGGTGTAGAGTGGGCTGAGAACAGGGCTTCCGATCAGCGCGACGGGCTGGCCCTGCCAGAGATCGCGCGTGGCGGACAGCTCCCAGCCGACCAGCAGCCCGGAGAGGCGGCATGCGGCGGTCTCGGGCGATTGCGCACCCAGTAGCGCCCCGGCCCGCAGCGCGAACAGCGCGCCATAGGCCGCCGCGGGATCGGCCAGCGCCTCGGCCACCGCCGCGTCGAAAGCTGCCATGTCCTGACAGCCTTCCCCGATCGTGTGGCGCAGCACCGAGCGATGCGCGAGCAGGTCGTAGATCTCGCCGGTCATGCAGCTGCGGAACCGCTCGATCCGGCCCGCGCGCAGGGCCACCCATTTCGTATGGGTTCCCGGCAGACAGATCGTGCCCTCGAAGCCGGGATTGCGCAGCAGGAAGCCCGCGATCTGGGTTTCCTCGCCGCGCATCACGTCGGGCGGACTGTCCTGACGCAGGCCGCAGGCGATATAGACGGGGCGCGCGGCATGATCCGGCACCCGCACGAGGCGCGGTTGGGCAGTGCAGGGCACCGGCGCGTAAGGCGCCTCGGCCCAGCCCTGACGCGAGCCGACCATGCCGCAGGTCACGACCGGGGCCGCGCCCCAGCCCGCGACGGCGTCTTCCAGCACCGGGCCGAACTCGGCGGGGGTGAGCTTGCCCATCCCCTGCTCCGAGCTCCGTCGGTCGAGCACCTCGCGCCCGCGCATCGACCAGACGCGCAAATGCGTCGTGCCCCAATCGGCGGCGATCCAGTCGGGAGCCGCGTCACTCATAGTCTTTCTCCTTCAATCACGTGAATGCGCTCGGGGAAGGTCCAGGGCAGGGTGATCCCCTGCCCCATCAACGCTTGCCCGCTGAGCGTAATCGGTCCGGTCTTGAGCGCGGGCGCCCCACGCGACAACCGGGGCAGATCTTCCGCGGTGATCAGCCGCAACCGGTAGCGCGCCGCGGGGTCGAGCCCGGTCAGCCGCAAGGGGCGCGGCAGGATCTGCGCAGAGGTCGCCGCCTGACCTGCGAAGGCCACGAAACGGCTGCCATCCTCGGCCAGCTGCAACTCGGCGATCACGGCCGGGTCAGCGCTGTCGAGCCGCAGGATATCTGCGCGCATCCGCCAGTCGCGGTTGTCCTTCCACCAGCGGGTGACGGCGCTCAGAACCTCGGCCTCCTCCGTGGTCAATTCGCGCGGGTCCATCTCGAAGCCCATATGGCGTTGCGCCGCGACCCATGCCCGGGTGCGAATGTCGATCACCCGGCCCGAGGTGTGGCAATGGCGCGGACCGACATGGGAGCCGGTGACGCAGCTCGGCAGGAACAGCGCCGCGTCATGCTGGATACGCAGGCGTTCGAGCGCGTCGTTGCTATCCGAGAGCCAAACCCGACCGGTGCGCTCGAGAATGCCGAAATCGATCCGGCCGCCGCCCGAGGCGCAGCTTTCGAACTCCACGTCTGGATGGGCCGCGCGCAGCCGGTCGAGCAGATCGTAGAGGCCGCGCGCCTGCGCGGCATCGGGATGCGGCAGCACCCGGTTATGATCCCATTTCACGTAAGAGATCGCGTAGGCCGAGAGCACCGCGTCGATCGCCGCGAAAAGATGATCGCGCACCGCCGGGTTCGCCATGTCTAGCACGCGCTGCTGGCGGCCCTCGATCTGATCCTCCGGGCCCAGCAGCCAGTCGGGATGCGCGCGCGCCAGATCGCTGTCGCGATTGACCATCTCGGGCTCGAACCAGAGGCCGAATTCCATCCCGAGGCTTTGGACATGATCGACCAGCGGCGTCAGCCCGTCGGGATATTTGCGCGGATCGACCGTCCAGTCGCCCAGCGAGGTCGTGTCGTCGTCACGCTTGCCGAACCAGCCATCGTCGAGCACGAAACGCTCCGCGCCAAGTGCTGCGGCGCGCTCTGCGATGGATTTCAGCTCGGCCAGATCATGTTTGAAATAAACCGCCTCCCAGCAGTTGTAATGCACCGGGCGCGCCTTGGCCCAAGGGGCGTATTTGCGCAAATGGCGCTGGAAGGCGACCGCGCAGCCATTGGAGCCCGATTCCGAGAAGGCCGCATACAGCGTCGCGGTCTCAAACCGCGTCGCCGGTTCCGGCTCGGAGCCGCTCGCATGGCCGAACTGGATTTGGCGCCGCCCGTCGGGCAGTTCCTCGGCAACGATCCGGTGCCCGCCGGACCAGCCGTAGTGGAAGGCGCGGGTTTCGCCCTGGGTCTTGGTGGCACCGCGCGACGGCAGGATCAGCCCCGGGAAATGTTCGTGCCCGGTGCGGCCCGTATGGTTGTCGCGCACGCGCTGGCCGGGACGCCACGGCGTCGGCTCGATCTGGAATTCACCGATCCAGCGACCGGAAAATTCATGCATCTCGTCGGCCAGTTGTGGCCCGGGGAAAACCGGGGCGGCGAGCCAATGGAGTGTGATCGGCGTGGCGCTCTCCAGCTCGGCCCGCGCTGCAATCAGTCCGGTGTCGGCGTCGAGCGCGAAGCTGGCCCTATAGCTCACACCCGACGCCGCATCGCGATAGACCAGCGTGAGCCGATCCTCGCGAAGCTCTTCCGACGCGAAGCGGAAGGCGGGCCGTAGCGGCCGCCCTGCCCCGTCGCGCGCGATCAGGCCCGGTTCACCGGGGAAGCTCTGGCTGGCCTCGGGACAGATCGAGACCTCCGGCGCGCGATCGAGCATCCCGCCGGTGACATCCGGCACGCTCGCCGCGGCCAAGCCCGCGAGATCTTCCCCCTTGGGCAGCGCCGCGCCCCAATAGACGATCTCGGGAAGCCGGTCGTCGTGACCCGCCAGAACGAGGCTCTGGCGGGCGTCTTGCAAATGCCACGTGCGGATCATTTCACCGCCCCGAGCGTCAGCCCTGCGATGAAGTGTTTCTGCATCAGGAAGAACATAGCCACCGGCGGCAGCGCGGCGAGGATCGAGCCTGCCGAGACCAGTTGCCACGCCGCGACCCATTGGCCGTTGAGCGATTGCAGTCCCGCGGTGATCGGCTGGGTATCCGCCCCCGTCGTCAGCACCGTCGCCCAGAAATAGTCATTCCAGATGAAGGTGAAGATCAGCACCGACAGCGCCGCGATCGCGGGCCGCACCAGAGGCAGCACGATGTGCCAGAAGATCTGCCATTCGCCGACACCTTCAACGCGGGCGGCCTCGATCAACTCTTTCGGCAGCGCCTTGATGAAGTTGCGCATGAAGAGCGTGCAGAAGCCGGTCTGGAAGGCGACATGGAACAGCGCGAGCCCCGTGATCGTGTCGTAAAGCCCCATCTTCACCGTCAGGTCGCGCACAGGCACCATGAGGATCTGGAAGGGCACGAAGTTCCCCGCCACGAAGATGAAGAAGATCAGCAGGTTGCCCTTGAACTTGTAGACGGCGAGCGCAAAGCCCGTCAGGCAGGACAGTGCGACCGCCCCGATCACCGTCGGGATCGTCACCTTGAACGAGTTCAGCATGTAGCTCGCGAAAGGCGAGTTCTTGAACACGTCGAGATAGTTCGAAAACGCCAGATAGGACGGTATGCCGAAGTAGTTGCCCTGCGCGAGATCGCTGGAGGGCCGGATCGAAGTGACGGCGACGCCCAGAAGCGGCAGCAGCCAGACCACCAGCATCACCGGAAGGGCTATCTGATAGGTCAGCCGGGCGGCGGGGCTCATGGATTGAATGGGTTTGGGAAACATCTCACAGGCCCCTTTCGTCGCGCCACATCTTCCAGATGAAGCCCGAAATGAAGATCATCATGATCGCGAACAGCACCACCGCGATCGCCGCGCCGTAGCCCATGCGATAGCCGTATTCCGACAGCGCCTGCTCATACATGTAGTAGGACAGCACCCGCGAGGAGCCGAAGGGCCCGCCATCGGTCATGATCGAGACGAGATCGAAGCTGCGCAGCGCCCCGATCACGGTGACGACGACCGCGATGAAAGTGGCCGGGCGCAGTTGCGGCAGCACGACATACCAGAGCATCTTGATGCCCTTCGCCCCATCGAGACGCGCCGCCTCGATCTGGTCGGGCGCGACCGCGTTCAGGCCGGTCAGGTAGAGGATCATGCAATAGGCGATCTGCGGCCACAGACCCGCTGCGATGATCCCGTAGGTCACCGTGTTGGGGTTCGCGAGGATCGCGATCCCAGTCCCGTCGAGCCATTTCGTCAGCTCGAAGAACAGCCCGAAGCCCGGTGCATAGAACCACGAGAAGATCAGGCCGACCACGACCTGAGAGATCACGAAGGGGAAGAAGAACAGCGACTTGTAGATCCGGATACCGCGCACGGTCTGGTTCAGGAACAGAGCGATGAACAGCCCGAACGGGATCGCCAGCATATAGAGCACCAGCCAGATCAGGTTGTTCTTGAGGCTGGTGTAAAAAGCGTCGTCATCGAGCAGCTCGAGATAATTCGACAGCCCGACCCACGTTTTCGCGCTCAGCCCGTCCCATTGGAAGAACGAGATCCACATCGACTCGCCGATCGGGATCAGCACGTAGATCAGGAACATCAGCACGCCGGGGGCGAGAAACAGCCAGGGCGCAAGTTTTCGGTTCAACCGGCGGCGGCGCGGTGCGGGCATGCCGGTCTCCGCGCGCGGCTCGGACATAGCGGGTGAGACGGTCATCGTCGCACTCCTCGGATCTGGAAAAACAGGAAGGGGCGGCGCCCTGTGACAGGCACCGCCCCTCGGGGAGGATCAGTTCTTGTAGACGCGCTGACGCACCTTCTCGAGACGCTCGAGGATTGCGTCGAGATGGTCAGGATAGGCCATGAATTCCTGGAAGCCTTCCATGCCCGCCTTCGCCATCTGCGCAGGTGCGTCACGGTCGAAGAACTGCGCGATGCCGCCATCGGCCGTGGACAGGATTTTGAAGCCCGCCTGCAGATAGGGATCGTCGCCCACCGAAGAGTTCTTGTTGATCGGCAGCTGACCGAGTTCTTCGTTCATCTTGGTCTGCACATCGGCCTTCGCGACATAGGCGAGGAACTTCTTGGCGTCCGCCTTGTTCTTGGCGCCTGCCGGAATGTGGATCGTATCGGTCGGCGCTTCTTCGGCGCGCGGGATATCCGGGTTGATCGTCGGGAAGTCCATGAAGCCCAGCGTGTCGTTGGTCATCCCGCCATCCTTGAAGGTGGCGACGGCGAAGTTGCCCATGACGTAATTCGCGGCCTTGCCCTGCACGATGTTCGACACCGCATCCTGCCAGTCGATCGCGGCGACGTTCTTCGTGGTGTAGGGCAGAACTTTCTTCCACTCCGCGAAGACGGCCTTCACCCGGTCATCGGTCCACGGAATCTCACCGCTGGTGAGCTTCATGTGGAAATCGTAGCCGTTGGTGCGCAGATCGAGATAGTCGAAGATCCCTGCCGCCGGCCACAGCGCCTTGGTGCCGGTGGTCAGGCAGTCGACGCCCATCTCCTTGAACTTCTTGCAGTTCGAGATGAACTCGTCCCAGGTCTTGGGCACCTCCACCCCGGCCTTCTTGTACACGTCTTTGTTATAGTAGATGCCCCACTGGTAGTAGGTATAGGGCACGCCCCATTGCTTGCCGTCGATGGTCATCGACTTGAGCGCGGAGCCGAGGCTGTCCTTGAGTCCGTTCTCCTCCCAGACATCGGACACATCGGTGAACTGCCCGGCATTGACGAAGG
The DNA here is from genome assembly GCF_002085925.2 of Thioclava electrotropha. Lineage (NCBI taxonomy): Bacteria > Pseudomonadati > Pseudomonadota > Alphaproteobacteria > Rhodobacterales > Paracoccaceae > Thioclava > Thioclava sediminum. Next base: position 898,094 of record NZ_CP053562.1, on the reverse strand, counting down.
GCGCCATGCGGTTGCCCGCATACCAGTTCGCCAGATCGGGGCTGTCGGCGGTCAGGAAGTTGCGGATCGCGGTCTTGTAGCCCTCGTGATCGAAGGTGTTCACCTCGACTTTCACATCCGGATTTTCGGCCTCGAAGCCTTTCACGAGCTGTTCGAACGCGGCTTTCGGCGCCGGATCGGACGCATCTGTGAACAGCTTGAGCACGCGCTGCTCGGCCATCGCCGGAATGGCGATAGAGCCCATCAGCGCCACAAGCGCGGTGGTTTTCAGGAAATTCATTCGGTTCTCCTCCCGTTTCAGTAGCACATGGCTCAAAGATTTTAGTTTCAAATATTGGAACCATGTTTTACATATTGAAATGCTGCCGCGAATCTCTCATCCTGTCAACAGCCCTGAGGAGGAGCCCATGAACGACGCCACGCCAAAGTCGGAGAAATCGGACGGCACGGTTGGACGCACGCTGGCCGTGCTCGACCGCGTTGCCGAATTCGGCCGCCCCGTGCGTTTCGCCGAGTTGCTGCCGGTCTGCGATCTGCCCAAGGCGACCCTGTATCGCTTCGTGCAGACGCTCACGAACCAGGGCATGCTCGCCTTCGACGAGGATCGTCAGACCTATCGGCCGGGTTTGCGCCTCGTGCGCCTTGCTCATGCCGCCTGGGCGCAAAGTTCGCTTGCGCCGATCGCAGCGCCCTACCTCGACCAACTGTCGAAGGAGACCGGTCAGACGCTGCACCTCGCGCAGCTCGATCAGGGCATGGTGCTCTATGTCGACAAGCGCAACGCCTCGCGCCCGGTCGAGATGTTCTCGCAATCGGGCAAGGTCGGTCCGGCCTATTGCACGGGCGTGGGCAAGGCGATGCTCGCCTATCTACCCGAGGACGCGCTGCAGAATGCGCTGACGCGGCAGAGCTTTCATCGTTTCACGGAACACACCCTGACCGACGCGACGAGCCTGCGCGCCGAGCTGGAGAACATCCGCAAGCGCGGTTTTGCCTGGGATGACGAGGAGCACGAGCCCGGCATCCGCTGCATCGCCGCTCCGATCCTGTCGCCGCAGGGCCGCGTTCTGGGCGCGCTCTCGATCACCTCGGGCCAGCCCGACGGTCAAAAACAACTCGAAACCTATGCCCCGCTGATCCTCGAGACAGCGGAGAAGATCGCGAAAGCGGCCAGTGACTGGCGCTTTCCGGAACAGAAACGCGCCGACTGAACCCCGGCGCGTAAAAACAGGGAGGAGACCCCGTGAGCGGAGTCGCATTGGAGAAGATCGTCAAGAGATTTGGCGATGCGGAGGTGATCCACGGCGTCGATCTGACGGTCGACCCGGGGGAATTCTGTGTCTTCGTCGGGCCGTCCGGCTGTGGCAAGTCGACGCTTTTGCGGATGATCGCGGGGTTGGAGGAGACCTCGGACGGCGCAATCCGCATCGGCGGGCGCGAAGTCACGAAGGCCGAACCCGCCGAGCGCGGCATCGCGATGGTGTTTCAGACCTACGCGCTCTACCCGCATATGACGGTAGGCGAGAATATGGGCTTCGGGCTGAAGATGAACGGCCATCCGAAGGCCCAGATCAGTGACAAGGTGCAGGAAGCGGCGCGGATCCTGAAGCTGGAGCCGCTTCTGGACCGTAAGCCTGCCGCACTCTCGGGCGGTCAGCGCCAGCGTGTGGCCATCGGCCGCGCGATCACCCGTGGCCCGGAGGTGTTCCTCTTCGACGAACCGCTCTCCAACCTCGATGCCGAATTGCGCGTCGAGATGCGCGCCGAGATCGCGCGCCTGCACCGCGAGATCGGGGCGACGATGATCTACGTCACCCACGATCAGGTCGAGGCGATGACGATGGCCGACAAGATCGTCGTGCTGCGCGCGGGCAATATCGAACAGGTCGGAAGCCCGATGGAGCTTTACGACGATCCCGACAATCGCTTCGTTGCGGGCTTCATGGGCTCGCCTTCGATGAACTTCCTCGCCGCGACCGTGGTGGAGGGGCAGCTCGACGTGCCCGCTCTGGGGCAGCGCGTCGACAGCCCCGTTGCCTTGCCGGCAGACGGCACGAAGCTGGAAATCGGCATCCGCCCCAACGCGCTGCGCCTGAGCGGTGCGGAGGGCAACTTCACCATCGAGATGGCCGAGAACCTTGGCGGCGTCAGCTATGCGCATCTCGACGCGGCCACCGGCGAGCGCGTCGTGGTCGAGACCGATCAGCGCCTCCACGGCGCGGTCGGCGGCAAGACCGGGCTCAGCTTCGATCTGGCCTCGGTCTATGTGTTTGACACCAGCACGGGCGCACGGGTGCGCGGATGAGCCTTGCCATCGGCCTCGTGGGGCTGGGAGCGATCGCCCGCGCCCAGCACCTTCCCGCGATCGCGGATACCGACGGCGTGCATCTCGCCGCCATCGCGAGCCGCAATGCCACCCTGCCCGACCTGCCAAGCTATCCCGACCTGCGCGCGATGCTGGACGCCGAGCCCGAGATCGGCGCCGTCTCGCTCTGCACCCCGCCGCAGGGGCGGTTCGATCAGGCGATGGCGGTGCTGCGCGCGGGCCGTCACCTGATGCTCGAAAAGCCGCCCGGCATGACGCTGAGCGAGGTCGAGGCGCTGCGCGAGACCGCCGCCAAGGCGGGACTGACGATCTTCGCCACCTGGCATTCGCGCGAGGCGGCGGCCGTGGACGCGGCGCGCCAATGGCTCGCCGGGCGCGAGATTTCCGCGATCCGGATCGACTGGCGCGAGGACGTACGCAAGTGGCATCCCGGCCAGGAGTGGATCTGGCAGCCGGGCGGGCTCGGGGTCTTCGATCCCGGCATCAACGCGCTCTCGATCCTGACCCGTATCCTGCGCCAGCCGGTGCGGCTGACAGCGGCCGCGCTAAGCATCCCGCGAGGTCGCCAGACCCCGATCGCCGCTGATCTGGAGATGTGCGCAGGCGAGACCCCGATCACCGCAGCCTTCGACTGGCGGGAAACGGGTGACGAGCTGTGGCGCATCACCCTTCAGACCGAACGCGGCACAGCCATGCTCGACAAGGGCGGAGCTGAGTTCAGCGTCGATGGCGAGGTGATCGCCACGGGCGAGAACCGCGAATACGCCAATCTCTACGCCCGGATGCGCGATCTGGTGCGCGCCGGCCAAAGCGATCTCGACCTCGCGCCAATGCGGCTTGTCGCAGACGCCTTCATCAATGCACGTTTCGCGATCACCGATCCTTTCGACGCCTGATCGCGCCCACTAACCCTGAGGACCGTTATGAAAATCACCGCCATCGAAACCTTCATCGTGCCGCCGCGCTGGTGTTTCGTGAAAATCTCCACCGACGAGGGCATCTCCGGCTGGGGCGAACCGGTGCTCGAAGGCCGCGCAGCCTCTGTCGCCGCCTGCGTCGAGGAACTGTCGGACTACCTGATCGGCAAGGACCCCGGCCATATTCAGGACCACTGGACGGTGATGTATCGCGGCGGCTTCTATCGCGGCGGCGGGATCCACATGTCGGCCATCGCCGGGCTCGATCAGGCGCTGTGGGACATCAAGGGCAAGGCGCTTGGCGTGCCTGTCCATGCGCTTCTGGGCGGCCAGCAACGCGACCGCATCCGGGTCTATAGCTGGATCGGCGGCGACCGGCCCGGCGACACGGCGCAGATGGCGCGCGAGTGCGGCGACCGGGGCTTCACTGCGGTGAAGATGAACGGCACCGAGGAGCTGCAATTCATCGACTCCCACGACAAGATAGACGCCGTTCTGGCGCGCGTGCAGGCGATCCGCGAGGAAATGGGCCCCGATTTCGGCATCGGCGTGGACTTCCACGGTCGCGTCCATCGCCCGATGGCCAAGCAGCTCGCGAAGGAACTCGAGCCCTTCAATCTGATGTTCATCGAGGAGCCGGTGCTGAGCGAAAACGCCGAGGCGCTGCGTGAGATCGCCAACCATTGCTCCACCCCGATCGCATTGGGCGAGCGGCTCTATACGCGCTGGGATTTCAAATCGATCCTGCAGGGCGGTTACGTCGATATCGTCCAGCCCGACCCCTCGCATTCTGGCGGCATCACCGAGACCTACCGCATCGCGGCGATGGCCGAAGCGCATGACGTGGCGCTGGCGCTGCATTGCCCGCTGGGGCCGATCGCGCTGGCGGCGAACCTGCAGCTCGATGCGGTCTGCTACAACGCCTTCATTCAGGAGCAGTCGCTGGGCATCCATTACAACAAGGGCTCGGACCTGCTCGATTATCTGAGCAACCCGTCGGTCTTCGAATATGACGACGGCTTCGTCGCGATCCCGCAGGGCCCCGGCCTCGGCGTCGAGGTCAACGAGGAGAAAGTCCGTCAGGCGGCCTCTGAAGGTCACCGCTGGCGCAACCCGATCTGGCGCCATGCCGATGGCAGCTTCGCGGAGTGGTAAGCATGAGAGAGATCAGCAAACTGAACGAGGGCTGGACGTTCGCGGAAGGCTTCGACGCGGCGAAGGTCGCGGAGCCGCTGCAGGGCGAGACGGTCACCCTGCCCCATAACGCCGCCGACCTGCCGATGAGCTATTTCGACGAAGCCGCGTTCCAGCGCCCCTTCACCTATCAGCGCGAGATCGCGTGGAACGATGCGTGGGCGGGCAAGCTGGTGCGTCTGCGGTTCGACGGAGCGATGGCCGATGCCGTGGTCTATGTGAACGGCGCGGAAGTGCTGCGCCACCGCGATGGCTACACGCCCTTCACCGTCGATCTGACGGACCGGTTCGAAGGCGGCACGGCGCTGGTGACGGTGCATATCGACGGGTCGGAAAACCCCGAGATCCCGCCCTTCGGTGGCCGCATCGACTACCTCACCTATGCCGGGATCTATCGCGATGCGTGGCTCGAGGTGCTGCCCGAGGCCCATATCGCAAGCGTGAAGATCGAGACGCCCGACGTGCTGGCCGAGGCCAAGCGCGTTCTGGTCAAGCTCGACGCGCCGGGCACGGTGGAGGCGGTTCTGTCGGACGCCGACGGCCACGAGATCGCGCGCGGCGAGGGCACCGGAGAGATCACCTTCGAGGGCCTCAGCGGCATCACGCTCTGGTCGGTCGAGACGCCCGTGCTCTACACGCTGGCTCTGACCCTGAGCCAAAGCGGCGACCGCCTCACTCAGCGCTTCGGTTTCCGTCACGCGGAATTCACGCCCGAGGGGTTCTTCCTCAACGGCAAACGCGTGGTCCTGCGCGGCCTGAACCGGCACCAGAGTTTCCCCTATTCGGGCTATGCCCAAGGCAAACGCAGTCAGGAGCGCGACGCGGAAATCCTGCGTTACGATCTGGCCTGCAACATCGCGCGCACCTCGCATTACCCGCAAAGCCCCTATTTCCTCGACCGCTGCGACGAGATCGGCCTCATGGTCTTCGAGGAAATCCCCGGTTGGCAGCATATCGGCGGCGATGTCTGGCAGGACGAGTCCGTCGCCAATGTCGAGCGGATGATCCGGCGCGACTGGAACCACCCCTCGATCATCATCTGGGGCGTGCGGATCAACGAGAGCCCCGATGCGGAAGCGTTCTATAAACGCACCAATGCCCTCGCGCATGAGTTGGATGCGACGCGCCCCACCGGCGGCGTGCGCTGCATCACCGACAGCCAACTGCTCGAAGACGTCTACACGATGAACGATTTCATCCTCGGCGATTTCGAACTGCCCTTCTCGAACCGGCCGCGCACGAGCTTGCGCGACCAGCAGGAGGTGACGGGGCTTCCCACGCGCGTGCCCTATCTGGTGACCGAGTATAACGGGCACATGTATCCCACCAAGGCGGGCGACCCCGAGCATCGCCAGCACGAGCATGTGCTGCGCCATCTCGACGTGCTCAACGCCGCCCATGATCCCGATGCCGGGCTTGCGGGCTGCATCGGCTGGTGCATGTTCGACTACAACACCCACAAGGATTTCGGCGCGGGCGACCGGATCTGCCATCACGGCGTGATGTCGATCTTCCGCGAGCCGAAATTCGCGGCCTACGCCTATGCCAGCCAGCGCGATCCCGACGAGGCGATCGTGATGGAGCCGGTCACCGTCTGGTCGCGCGGCGAGCGCAATATCGGCGGGGTGATCCCGTTGATCGTGCTGACGAATTGCGACGAGGTGGAACTGTCCTATGCCGATGTGGTCAAGCGCGTCGGGCCTGATCGCACCCGCTTCCCGCATCTGCCGCACGCGCCGGTTATCATCGACTACGAGCATTTTACCCCGGACGAGGTGACCGCTTGGGGAGAGAGCTGGCATGCGGGCCGCCTGCGCGGCTATCGCAACGGCGAGTTGGTGATCGAGCGCGACTTCCCCGCCGATGCGATGTTCGACCGGCTCGAAGTGGCGCCCGATGTCACCGAGGCCGAGGCCGATCCGAGCGAGGAAATCCGCGTAATGATCCGCGCCCGCGATCAGGCCGGCAACAAGCTGCACTTCCTCAACGAGCCCGTTCACCTCACCGTCGAAGGCCCGGCTAAGCTGATCGGCTCCGACTGTCCGGTGCTCGCCGACGGTGCGACCGGTTGCTGGATTCGCCTGACGGGGACGCGCGGCACGATCAAGGTGACCGCGCGGCTTCGTGAGACGGTCGAGACAATCGAGATCGCGGCGGAGTAAGCGGCAAAGGCAGTGACGCTCGGTCAAGGCCATGGGGCAACCCGTTCGCGGCATGACATGTCGTTGAACGGGCGCCCGCTTTGGCCGGTTCGAACCTGTCGGGGTCGCATGACGCCAGCGCTCGGATTCCGCTGACAAAATGCCGATGCATAATTTTACATTATATGTCTTATTACAATTTCCAAATTTTTATTTATCACACTGCCTGCTATGAGCATCGGGCAAGGTAGGGACCCACGTGCCGTAGCCCCTATTCGGACAAGCTGCGGCATGTCAGACTTTAACCGGTCTCCCCGATCAACCCCGTGCTCAGCAGGAGGAAGCACAGATGGACGGAAATGACGTGAACACGGGCGGCAAGTGCCCGGTGATGCATGGCGGCAATACCGAGCTTGGCTCGAACGTGATGAACTGGTGGCCGCAGGCGCTCAATCTCGACATCCTGCACCAGCATGACACCAAGACGGACCCGCTGGGGCGCAGCTTCGACTATGCCGAAGAGGTCGAGAAGCTCGACTACGACGCGCTGAAAGCCGATCTGCATGCGCTGCTGACCGAAAGTCAGGAGTGGTGGCCGGCTGACTGGGGCCATTACGGCGGTTTGATGATCCGCCTCGCCTGGCACTCGGCGGGCTCCTACCGTCTCGCGGATGGGCGCGGCGGCGCGGGCACCGGCAATATCCGCTTCGCCCCGCTCAACTCGTGGCCCGACAATGCGAGCCTCGACAAGGCCCGTCGTCTGCTCTGGCCGCTCAAGAAAAAATACGGGAACCGGCTCAGCTGGGCGGACCTGATCATCCTCGCCGGCACCGTCGCCTATGAAAGCATGGGTCTGAAGACCTTCGGCTTCGCCTTTGGCCGCGAGGACATCTGGCATCCCGAGAAGGACACCTATTGGGGCGCCGAGAAGGAATGGCTCGCGCCGTCGGACGAGCGCTATGCCAATGTCGACAAGCCCGACACGATGGAAAACCCGCTCGCCGCCGTGCAGATGGGCCTGATCTACGTGAACCCCGAAGGCGTCAACGGCCAGCCCGACCCGATGAAGACCGCGGCGCAGGTCCGTGAGACCTTCGCGCGCATGGCGATGAATGACGAGGAAACCGCCGCGCTGACCGCGGGCGGCCACACCGTCGGCAAATGCCACGGCAATGGCGACGCGTCGGCGCTCGGCGCGGAACCTGAAGCCGCCGATGTCGAGCAGCAGGGTCTCGGCTGGTTCAACCCGAACCTGAAGGGGCAAGCGAGCAACTCGATCACCGGCGGGCCGGAAGGTGCCTGGACGACGAACCCGCTCGAATTCGACATGGGGTATTTCGAGATGCTCTTCGGTCATGAATGGGAAGTCACCCAGAGCCCCGCTGGCGCGAAACAGTGGAAGCCGGTGGACATCGCCGAAAAGGACATGCCGCTCGACACTTCGGACCCGAGCCAGCGCCGGATGCCGATGATGACCGATGCCGACATGGCGATGAAGGTCGACCCGATCTACAACGAAATCTGCCAGAAATTCATGGCCGATCCGGAGTATTTCAAGGAGACCTTCGCCCGCGCCTGGTTCAAGCTGACCCACCGCGATATGGGCCCGAAGGTCCGCTACAAGGGCCCGTGGGTGCCCTCGGAAGATCTGGTCTGGCAAGACCCGGTCCCCGCCGGGTCTACCGATTGGGACGTGGACGCTGTGAAGGCGAAGATCGCGGCCTCGGATCTGTCGGTGGCCGAACTGGTCTCGACCGCTTGGGACAGCGCGCGCACCTATCGCGGCTCGGACATGCGCGGCGGCGCCAATGGCGCGCGCATCCGTCTGGCCCCGCAGAAGGACTGGGAAGGCAACGAGCCCGCCCGTCTGCAAAAGGTGCTTTCGGTGCTCGAGCCGATCGCGGCGGAAGCCGGTGCCTCGGTGGCCGACGTTATCGTGTTGGCGGGCAATGTCGGCGTCGAGAAGGCGATCAAGGCCGCCGGTCATGACGCGACGGTGCCCTTCGCGCCGGGTCGTGGCGACGCGAGCGACGAGATGACCGATGCCGACAGCTTCGATGTGCTCGAACCGCTCGCCGACGGGTTCCGCAACTGGCTCAAGAAGGACTACGTCGTCTCGCCCGAGGAGATGCTTCTGGACCGTGCCCAGCTGATGGGACTGACCGCGCATGAAATGACCGTCCTGATCGGCGGCATGCGGACGATCGGCACCAACTATGGCGGAACCAAGCACGGCGTCTTCACCGACCGTGAAGGCCAGCTGACGACCGACTTCTTCGTCAACCTGACCGATATGGGCTATAGCTGGCATCCGGTGGGCGACGGCGCCTACGAGATCCGCGACCGCAAAACCGGCGCGGTTAAGTGGACCGCGAGCCGCGTCGATCTGGTCTTCGGCTCGAACGCGATCCTGCGCGCCTATGCCGAGGTCTATGCGCAGGACGACGCAAGCGAGAAGTTCGTGGAGGACTTCGTGGCCGCCTGGACCAAGGTGATGAACGCCGATCGCTTCGATCTGGGCTGATCGCCTCTCCCGAAGAAAATCGCGCCCCTCGCAGGATGACCTGCGGGGGGCGTTTTCGTTTGGGGGATCAGCGAGACTCCGGTCCCGGCTCAGACCGACGCCCGGGGCGACCAGTCCCGGGCAGCGCCCGACCTCCCCCCGGGAGGGCGCTTTTGCCACCTCGACGCGAGCACACCTGTCGATCGGATGTGGTACGATAAAGCACAGACCACCTATCTCGTGCCTGCGCCCACCCGAGGTCGGGCCCCGCCCTCATCGCAGGCGGATAGCCGAAAAGGATATGGGCGCCGTTCCGCCTTACAGCGCCGCCGTCGTCACATAGCGCAGCGCGCGGGCCACCTGCTCGGGCGTGCGCGCGACCGCATTGGCCGCCGCATCGACCTCCTTGAGCGCATGATCGTGCTCGGGCGGCTGAAGCACGATGATCGGCTTACCGAGCGCCGCCGCATAGCCCGCGTCGAAGGCCGCGTTCCACTGCTTGTATTTCTCTCCGAAACACACGACGAGCACGTCGCAGCGCTCGATCCCGGTGCGGATACGGATCGCGTTGAGCGACGCGCCCTTGCGGTCATGCCAGAACTTGTCCTCTTCCGCGCCGAAGATCTCGACCCCGCAATCATCCGAGGCCCCGTGATCCGTCACTGGCCCCGACCATTCGATCTCGAGCCCTTCGCAGGCCGATTTCACCGCCTCGCGCCAATCGGTGTGAATTTCGCCGGCCAGATAGACATTCAGTTTCATCGCATCCTCTTTTCGCTGTGGCGTGGGCCCCGCTTCGGGCCGCGTCTCTTTTCCAGCGCGATCCTTGAGGATCGGGACCAGCTTGGCAACCTCTCCGGTCGTCCGCCCCCCTCCGATCCGCTCCCCATGCGTTTGATCCGCCAGCAGGCATAGCGACATGTCATTGACGCCGGTCAGTGCGCGAAATCGGCCACCTGCTTTGCTGGGAAGTGTTCGAAATCCTGGGAGGAGGAGAAAGCAATGAACGGTGTGGTGATTTCAAGCGTGGCAGCGCTCCTGCTGCTGACAACAAACGCTCTGGCGCAGGAGGATGCCGGTCGCGAGGAATACATGGTCGCCTGCGCTGGATGTCATGGCGAGACCGCGAAGGGGAATGGCCCGCTGGCAGGGCTGCTGGATATTCAGACACCCGACCTCACGAGCCTCGCGGCGAAGAAGGGCAACGGCGAATTCCCGTTCGACTACACGCTTCGGATGATAGATGGCCGAAACGAGACGCGGGCGCATGGCAGCAAGATGCCGGTCTGGGGGGACCGTTACGCGGCCTCGGCGACCAGCGAGCGCGGAGAAACGGCGGACATGGTGGCCCGGGGGCGCATCCTGTCTCTCATCTATTATCTGGCCTCGATACAGCAGTAGCGCCCCGGCGCAGATGGTGGTGGGCCTCGGCATCTGTGCCGGCACTTTGATCGGCGGGCGCGCGGCGGACCGCTACCGCTTTGGCGCGATGAAGATGGCGGCCTTCAAAATCGCCAACGCCCTCGGCATGGCGGCGGGCGGGCGGGCGGAAGGAGCTGATGATCATCGACGGCACCAATCACGTCGACCCCTACGGCCAGACGGACATCATTCCCGTCGGCAAGCTGCAGAGCGTCTTCGAAGGCCATATGGCCTGATCACACACGAGGCAGGAAGCCGGGCCTCGTGTCCGGCTTCTTGATGTCCGCGGCCATGCCAGACGAAACACACGATGTGGCTTAGTCCTCATCAATCGGCCGAACAGCATGGAGCGCGCGACCCTTAGGATGGAAATCCTTCCTCTGCAGGACGAACATGCCGCAGCTTCTCGGGGTTTCGGACAATCCATATTGCTTTGATCTTTCCGGAATGAACCGCGAAGGCCGTGGTTTGCAGGACACCATTTTCCCGCACCACATATCCTGTTGCTCCGTTGATCAACTGCGGTCTCGGCACAGGCCCATTCGTCAGCTTGCCCTTCCGGGCCAACCCTTCGAAGAAGCGCGCGGCGTTCCGGCTCCCTCTCAGCACGTTGATCGCCGCCGGAACCTTGCCGCCACCATCCGTATGCACCTCGATATCTTCAGCGAAGATTTCCAGCAGCCGATCCATATCGCCCTCGCGGCTCGCAGCCCAGAATGCCGCGACAAGCGGGTGGGTCTCCCCTGCCCATTCCGGCGAGTTCCGATCGGCACCGGCGAGCTTGCGTCTTGCCCGCGAGACCAGCTGCCGACAATTTGCGGAAGACTGGCCGACGACCGCCGAGATCTCTTCGAAACTGTTATCGAACCCGTCGCGAAGAATGAACGCTGCGCGCATCTCGGGCGATAGTCGATCGAGCGTGAGCAGGAGTGCAATCCCCACGTCTTCGGTCAGGATCCAATCGCTTTCGGCATCCGCCGCATGGTCGGTGACAATCGGCTCGGGCAGCCACGCCCCCACATAGGTTTCCCGCCTCTTCTGCGCCGATCGCAGATGGTCGAGGCAAAGGCGCGTGACGACGGTCGACAACCATTGCGCCGGACGTTCGATGCCGGAGAGCCCGACGGTTTGCAGTTTCAGCGCCGCATCCTGAAGGATGTCTTCCGTCTCCGAGACTGACCCGGTCATTCGATAGGCGAGCCCCGCCAAGCGGCGGCGCTCCCTTTCGAAAACCTGCTGTGTCTCAGGCAACGGCATGATCGCGCTCTCTGATCTTGTGGGTAGACCGGAACCCAATCGCGAAACGATTCCACGCGTTAATCAACGTAACAGCGAAAGTCAGGTCGACGCATTCGCGCTCCGTAAAAACATTTCGGAGGCGCTGGAAGACCTCCTCCGAAGCACCCTGTTGCTCGATCCTTGTCAGGGCTTCGGCCCAATCGAGTGCGGCGCATTCGCGTTCGTCAAACGCAGGGCTTTCCCGCCAGGCCGCCAGCACATCGAGCTTTTGCTGCGACACACCCGCCTCCCGCGCGGCAGGCGCATGCATATCGAGGCAATAAGCACATCCGTTGATTTGCGACACGCGCATCTTGATAAGCTCCCGCAGCATAAGCGAAATCGAAAGCTCCTTCGTCGCCTCCTCGGCCGCCCTCATGGCCTTCATGGTCTCGGGGGCCGCTTCGTAGTAGTTCATTCGGGGCGTCATCGGCATCTCCTTGGGTTATATACCAGAAGACGAGACAGCCCCCCGCTTTGTGACAGGCGGAAAGAAAATCTCTCTGTTCAGGTAGCCGGGTCTGGAGCCTAAGGGGACCTACGCCTTTTCGCCAAAGCCATGCGCCGGAACGGACGAACTCGGTCGAAGCTTTCGTCGCGCGGGGCATTTTAACGTAGATGCAATTCGCGGCGGCTTGTTCGGGCCAGCACGCGCGAATTTCAAACGTCGCGCTGCACTTCTTCAAGCACCTCGGCCAGCACCGACACGGCCAGCAGCCGCGGATCGCGCGCGGATTGGATCAGCCCGATTGGCCCATGAACCCGCGCGCGCGTCGCCGCGTCGATACCGCGGGCCTGCAAGCCCTCCTGCCGTCGGCTTTGCGTGCGCACGCTGCCTTGTGCCCCGATGTAGAACGCAGGGGTTGCGAGCGCCGCCTCGAGAATATCCAGCTCCCAATCGTGGTCGTGAAACAGAAGGATCACCGCCGTGCGCGCGTCGATGGCAACGTCTGAGGGGATCGCGCTTCGGTCCAACCTGCGCACCGTGCAGCCTGCACCTTCGGCATTGGCGAAACTGGCGTCTTCGGGCGTGAGCAAAAGATGCGGCGCGCCGGTGGCCCGCACCAGATCGGCGAAGAACACCGCCTCGGCCCCGGCACCGAAGATCACGAAGCGCGGCTCGGGGCGAAAGGCGATACGCAGCTCTCCCGGCTCGTCGGGGGCCTCGTCCTCCTGCATCAAACGCAAGCACCCCGAGGCGCTCAGTCCCAAGGCCGCCTCCGCGCGGCGCGCCCGCCTTGCCGCAAGCTCGCGAAGCAAAGAACGGTCCGGCGCGGGGATCACCGTGACCTCGAGCGCGCCGCCGCAGGGCAGCTTCAGATCGAAAAAGGGCGAACCGGCCCCATAGCGCAGCTTGCGCACCTGCCCGTCGGCCTGCGCCGCGCGCGCATGTTCGGCCACATCTTCTTCGATACAGCCAGAGCTAAGCGCTCCGAAGCGCCGACCGTCCGGCAAGATCGCCATCGCGGTGCCGACATTGCGATAGGCCGGGCCTTCGATGGCAGAGATCACCGCGATCGCACCGGGTGTGTCGGACCGCGCCAGTTCGAACCACGGATCTTGCGCGGCGGGATGGGTCACGGCTGGCCCCTCAATCGTTCGACCCGGCCAGCGCGCGCTGCGCGACCTCGACAAAGAATTGCACGCCCAGCGGCAGGATGGAGTCGTTGAAATCGTAATGCGGGCTGTGCAGGTTGCGCCCGCCCTCGGTCGATCCGTTGCCGATCCAGCCGTAAGCGCCGGGCACCTTCTCCAGCAGGAAGGCGAAATCCTCGCTCGCCATGCTGGGCGCGTAATCGACCTGTACCGCGTCGCGGCCCACGATGGCCTCGGCGGCGCGACGTGCGGTTTCGGCGGCCTCGGCATCGTTGATCGTGGCCGGGTAGCGGCGCTGATAGATCAGCTCGGCCTTGGCATGAAACGCCTCGGCGATCATTTCGGCGCGGCGCGTCATCTCGGCCTGCACGAAATCGCGCGTCGCGGGGCGCAGGGTGCGCACAGTGCCGTGCAGGGTCACTTCGTCGGGGATCACATTGAGCGTGTGGCCCGCATGGATCTGCGTGACCGAGATCACCGTCGCGTCGGTCGGATCCACCGCGCGGCTGACGATGGTTTGCCAGGCCATCTGCAGCTGGGCCGCCAGCGTGATCGGGTCGATCCCCTCATGCGGCATCGCGCCATGCGAGCCCTTGCCCATCACCTTCAGCTCGAACGTGTCGAACGCGGCCATCACGGGGCCCGCGCGCATCGCGATCTTGCCCGCCTCCAGCCCCGGCCAGTTATGCAGCGCAAAGGTGCTGTCGAGCGGGAATTGGTCAAGCAACCCATCCTCGATCATCACCCGCGCGCCGCCTTCGTTTTCCTCGGCGGGCTGGAAGATGAACACCACCGTGCCCGGTCCCGGCGGATCGGCCGCCATCGCCTGCGCGGCGCCCAGAAGCATCGTGGTGTGACCGTCATGGCCACAGGCATGCATCTTGCCGGGGATCTCGGAGGCATAATCCGCGCCGGTCAGTTCGGAGATCGGCAGCGCGTCGATATCGGCGCGCAGGCCGACCGTCGGCCCCTCGCCATTTCGCAGAACGCCGATCACCCCGGTCCCGGCCAGCCCCTCATGGACCTCAAGTCCGAAAGCACGCAACTCAGCCGCGATGAAGGCGGCGGTCTCGTGTTCCTCGAAGGCCAGTTCGGGGCGGCGATGCAACGCGTGCCGCCATTCGACCAACTGGTCTTCCATCGCCTTGATCGCCGGGGTGATGTTCATCGCGCGTCCTTTTCAACCAAAGAGCCAGCAGATCCCAAGCCCGAGGCCAAGACCGACCAGAAGCCACGCCACGCGGTCGATCAGCGGAATATGTCCCGCCGCCGCAGTGGCCACCGCGCCCGTCGGGGCAGCGCCTTCGCTTGACGGAGCGGTCTCTTCCGCCTCGCCGGTCACGACCCGCGAGAAGGCATTGAAGAAGTCCTCGGCATTCTTGCGCGCCACGCCCTGAATCAATCGCCCGCCGACTGCGGCCAGTTTACCGCCAACCTCGACATCGGCGACATAGGACAAACGCGTGCCCTCGCCTTCGGGCGCGAGCTTGATTTCCGCGCCGCCCTTGGCGAAGCCCGCAGGCCCGCCCTGCCCGCGCCCGGAGATCCGGTAGGACACGGGCGGAACGAGATCGCTCAGCTCCACCTTGCCGCGAAAGCTGGCCGAGACGGGGCCGACCCGTGCCACGACCGTGGCGGTATATTCGGCCTCACCCGTCTGCTCCATCGCTTCGCAGCCCGGGATCGCGCGGCGCAGCACCTCGGGGTCGTTGAGCCCGCGCCAGACCGTTTCGGGATCGGCCGGGATCAGGTGATCGCCTTCGAACCGCATCACCCGGCCTCCGCATGGATCGCGTTATAGGCACGGTAGAGCGCCTGCGTGCCCTCTTCGCCGAAGCCGTCATCCACCAGCTTGCCATAGAGGCTGCGCGCCAGCGACAGGCCCGGCAGATCGAGGCCCAATCTTTCGGCTTCGCTCAGCGCGATCGACATGTCCTTGACGAAGTGGTGGACGAAGAAGCCGGGCGCGAAATCCTCGTCCACCATCTTCGGCCCAAGCCCGTTGAGCAGGAAGCTCGACGCAGCCCCGGTTCCGATGACTTTGAGAACCTGCATCGGATCCAGACCGGCGGCGCGCGCGTAGCTGATGCTTTCCGCGACCGCGAGCATGGTCGAGGCGATGGCGATCTGGTTGGCCATCTTGGTGTGCTGCCCAGCGCCCGCCTTTCCCATCAGCGCGATATTCCCGCCCATCAGCTCCAGCACCGGAAGGACCCGCTCGAATGCCCGCGCATCGCCGCCCAGCATGATCGCGAGCTTGCCCGCCTTCGCACCGACATCGCCGCCGGACACCGGGGCGTCGAGCGCAGAGAGGCCGCGCGCGAGAGCCGCCTGCGCGATCTTCCCGGCCAGGGCCGGGCTCGAGGTGGTCATGTCGATCAGCACCGAGCCCGGGCGCGCCTTGGCGATGATCCCATCCTCACCGAGGTAGACCTGTTCGACATCGGCTGGGTAGCCCACGATGGTGATCGTGATATCGCTGGCCTCGGCCACGGCGCCGGGGCTGTCACACCACGTCGCCCCCTTCGCGACGAGGGCGTCGCCCTTGGCGCGGGTGCGGTTGTAGATGTTGAGCGGATGCCCCGCGGCGAGGATATGCCCCGCCATGTGCTGGCCCATGATTCCGAGTCCGATGAAGCCGACGCTGAGTTTCTCTTCTGTCACGGCTGGGTCCTTTTCGTTGAGCTGGGCGCGGCCTCTCGGAGAAGCGCGCGAATGGATTGGGGGGTCAACGGAAGACGCTCGATCGTCACGCCGCGCGGCGCGAGCGCATCGCTCACCGCGTTGGCGAGCACGCCGATTGCGCCCATCACGCCGCCTTCGGCCATACCCTTGATCCCCGCGGGGGTGCGGCGGTTCGGCGTGTTGTGATGCAGGATTTCGAATTCCGGGAGTTCGTTCGGGGAGGCCACGAGGTAATCGGCGAGCGTCGCGGAGAGGTTCTGCCCCGTGCCGTCGTAGATCACCTGTTCGAGCAGCGCGCCGCTCAGCCCCATCGCGATTGCGCCCTGCTGCTGGCCGCGCACGACGATCGGGTTGAGAACGGTGCCGGAATCCTCGGCGACGAGATAACGGTCTATGGTGATAGCGCCGGTCTGCGGGTCGACCTCGACCTCGCAGGCATGGGTCGAGTTGGAATAGGTCATCGCGGGCGGGTCGTAGCTATGCGAAAAGTCGAGCCCCGGCGCGATCCCTTCGGGAAGCGCCAGCGGATCGAGATAGGCGCGCCGCGCGATATCGGTCAGCGCAAGGCCCGTCTCCTGCCAGTCGTCGCCGATCATCCGTTCGATCTGGCCTGCGCGCATGCGCAGCCCGCCAGCATCGTTGAGATCGAGCATCGAAGCCGCAATCGCGAGCACCCGCTCGCGCGCCTTGAGCGCACAGAGATAGAGCGTCCCGCCGCCGGCCGTCGCGCCGCGTCCGCCGCGGCTGCCCATGCCGTAGGGCGCGATATCGGTGTTGCCCATATGGACCGTGACATCTTCCGAGCGCACGCCGAGCCCTTCGGCCACCGCCTGCGAAAGCGGGCTCTCGTAGCCCTGCCCAGTGCCCATCAGGCCGACGGAGGCGTTGACCGCTCCGCTCGGTTCGATCCGCACCCAGGCTGATTCATGGCCCGATCCGGGGATACCGGCGGATTTGTAGAATTCCGAGCCATAGGTCGTGCTCTCGATCACCGTGCACAGCCCGAGCCCCAGATAGCGCCCCTCGGCGCGCGCCTGCGCCTGCCGGGCACGGAAGGCCGCGACGTCGATCGCGTCCACGGCGATCTCGAGCGTCTCCCGTGGGCTGACATCTTCGAGGAGTTCGCCCGTGGGCATCTTGTAGGGCAAATCCTCCGGGCCGAGCGCGTTGATACGGCGCACCTCGACCGGGTCGAGGTCGAGGTCGCGGGCGATGGCGTCGATCGTGCCCTCCATCACCCAGCTCGTGATCGCCATGGGCGCGCGCATCGGGCCTGCGCCGCATTTATTGGTCAGCGCGACGCGGACTTCGTAGGCGTAGTCCTGAATCCGGTAGGGACCGGTCATGATCAGGGCGATGACGCGGGCCATATAGTTGGCCGGGTAGAAGCAATAGCCGCCGAAATCCTCGTCGATCTCGAGCTCGAGACCGAGAATCCGTCCGGTTTCGCTGACCGAGGCGCGGGTGCGGCACTCGTATTCCCGCGCATGGGCGGCGGACATCAGGTTCTCCATCCGATCCTCGCGCCACCGGATCGGGCGGCGCAGGTGGCGAGACAGAGCCGCGACCGTGAGTTCCTCGCGATAGAGCGCGATCTTCTGACCGAAGGCGCCGCCCACATCGGGGCTCATCACCGTCACCTGGCTTTCCGACAGGCCCAGCCGCGCAGCAAGCTGGCTGCGCAACGGATGCGGGACCTGATTGCCGATATGCATGTTCAGATGCGCGCGCCCGTCATCCCAATCGGCGACGCAGCCGCGCGTCTCCAGCGGGACATGCGTGTGGCGATGGAGCGAGAAACGGGCCTCGACGACGCGATGCGCCTCGGCCCGGCGCGCGGCAGGATCGCCGACGCACAGGCTTTGATGCGAGACCATGTTGCTGGTCAGGCTGTCATCGACCAGAGCGGCATCGGACGCGAAGGCCTCGGTGATCGAAGTCACCGCCGGAAGCTGGTCATATTCGACGGCGACACATTCGGCGGCATCCTCGGCGAGGTAGCGATCGGTCGCGACGACGCAGACCACCGGATCGCCGTGGAAGCGGACCTTGTCGATCGGAAGCGTCGTCAGCTCGGTCGGCTGCAGCCCCTCGATCGGCGGTGCGAGGCGCAGCCGCGTCGTCATCTGATCGAGATCGCGCCCGGTGAAAATCCCCACGACCCCCGGCATCTCAGCGGCTTCGGCGCTGTCGATCCCGAGAATGCGCGCATGAGCGTGGGGCGAGCGCACGAAGCTCACATGCAGCGCGCCGGGAAAGGCGAGGTCGTCGAGATAACGCCCGCGACCGGAGACGAGGCGTCGATCTTCCTTGCGCGGCAGGGCGCGACCAATCTCGGTGAAATCACCGCTCATGCCGCCTCTCCACGCATCCGGGCCGCAGCCTTCAGCACGGCGGCGACGATATTCTGATAGCCCGTGCAGCGGCACAGGTTGCCCGACAGGACATCGCGCACTTCCTCTGCGGTCGGATCCGGGTTCTCGCGCAGGTAATGCTCGAAGGTCACCACGATGCCGGGCGTGCAGAAACCGCATTGCAGCCCATGTTCCTCGTGCAGCGCCTGCTGAAGCGCCGAGAGCGCGTCGGGCCGTCCCATGGCCTCGACCGTCGTGACCTCGTGGCCCTCCATCTGGGCGGCGAAAGTCAGGCAGGCGCGCGCCGGACGGCCGTCGATCAGCACGGTGCAGGCGCCGCAGACGCCGTGTTCGCAGCCGACATGGGTGCCGGTCAGGCCGAGGTCGTCGCGCAGCACATCCGAGAGCAGCTTGCGCGCAGGCACCCGAACGTCGTGGGTTTCGCCATTCACGCTCAGCGAAAGCGTCAGGGGGTCGTGTGTCGGAGCGGTCATGCACCCTCCTCCCGGGTCAGAGCGGACTGGAACGCGCGAATGACAAGCGTTTCGGCAAGCTCCCGGCGATAGACGGCGGGCACCTGTTCACTGTCTTCGGGCGCGATCGCCGCGGCGGCCGCGGCTGCGAGGTCGCGAATGGTGTCCTCATCGGCCAGCCTGCCCTGCGCGCGCGCCTCGATCTCGGGCAGGCGCAGCGGGACGGTATCGACGCCGCCGAGCCCGAGCCGCAGCGCATCGATCTTGCCCTCCGCGTCGCGCGCGAAACTGAGCGCGACGCTGACCAGCGCGAAATCGCCGTGACGGCGCGAGAAAGCCTCGAAGGCCCAGAGATCGCCGACCGGGAGCGGAAAGCGCAGCGCGGTGATGAGTTCGCCATCGCGCAGATCGACCGTCATGATCGATTGCAGGAAATCGGCGGCGGCAACTTCGCGCGTGCCTGCCGGTCCCGATATCACCAGCGTCGCGTCCAGCGTGACTGCGATCAGCGGCAACTGGGCGGCGGGGTCCGCATGGGCGAGGCTGCCGCCGATCGTGCCACGCTGACGGATCGCGTAATGCCCGATCGAGGCGGCAGCGGCACCGAGAAGCGGCAGGCTCCGCTGCACTTCCGGCGCATTGGCCAGCCGGTGATGGCGCGTCAGCGCTCCGATCTCCAGCATGTCCTCCTTCACCCGCACGCGGTCCAGCTCGATCAGATCGTTGAGATCGATCAGATGGCCCGGGCGCGCCAGCCGCATGTTCAGCATCGGCCCTAGGCTTTGCCCTCCGGCGATCGGCTTGGCCGCCGGCCCATGCGTGCGCAACAGCGCCAGTGCCTCGGCAAGGCTCGCAGGCCGGTGGTAAGTGAAAGGGGCGGGTTTCATCGTGTCAGGCCGCGTTCCAGATCAGCGACTGACCGGTTTCGCGGTCGAAGACATGCAGGCGGTTGAGATCCACCGCGAGGGTGATGCTCTCGCCGAACGCATGGCGCAGATCCTTGCCGACGCGGAAGAACAGCTCCTCGCCGCCGAAATCCATACCCAGATACTGATCCGAGCCAACCGGAAGCACCGAGTTCACGGTGCCGCTGAGCGCATTGTATCCCGGCTCGGCAGTGCCTTCCGCGACATCCTCGGCCCGGATACCCAGCCGCACCGCGCGGCCCTCCTGCCCTTTCAGGGACGCTGCATGATCTGCCGGCAGTACGAGACGCAACCCATCGCGGACGAAGGCCATCTCGTCATCCGGCCCGGCCTCGAGCACGCCGTCGAAATAGTTGATCGGCGGGCTGCCGAGGAACGACGCCACGAAAGTGTTCGCGGGGCGCTCGTAGATGTCGTCGGGCGTGCCGATCTGCTGCACGACCCCGTCATTCATCACCACGATACGATCCGCGAGCGTGAGCGCCTCGGCCTGATCGTGGGTCACGTAGACGAAGGTGGTCTCCATCGCGCGGTGGAGTTCCTTGATCTCCGCGCGCATCGAGATCCGCAGCGCCGCGTCGAGGTTCGACAGCGGCTCATCCATCAGGAAGACCGACGGGTCACGGACCATCGCGCGTCCCAGCGCCACACGCTGACGCTGGCCGCCCGAAAGCTGCGACGGACGGCGGTCGAGCAGGTGCGAAATCTCGAGCTTCTTCGCGGCATCTTGCACGCGTTCGTCGATCTCTTCCTTCGACGCGTTCCGCATCTTCAGCCCGAAGCCGATATTGTCGTAGACGGTCTTATGCGGGTAGAGCGCGTAGCTCTGGAACACCATCGCGACGTCGCGCTTGTGCGGCGGGACGTAGTTCACGACCTGCTCGTCGAAGATCAGATCGCCGTCCGAGACTTCCTCGAGCCCTGCAATCATGTTGAGGGTCGTGGATTTGCCGCAGCCCGAGGGGCCGAGCAGGACGATGAACTCGCGATCCTCGATATCGAGGTTGAGATTGCGCACGGCATGGAAGCCGTTGGCGTATTTCTTGTTTACGTTGGTGAAGCGGATCCGGGCCAAGACTTTGTCCTTTCTAACCTTTGACAGCCCCGGCGGTCAGACCGGAAACGATGTAGCGTTCGAAGACGATGGCGACGATCACCGGCGGCACGACCGCCAGGACGCCAGCGGCGTTGAGGAAGGAGAAGCTCACCGTGAAATCGGAGGTGAACGAGGCCAGCAGGATCGGCAGGGTCTGCGACGCGGAGGTCTGCGTGAACATCAGCGCGAGCAGGAATTCGTTCCAGCTGGTAAGGAAGGTGAAGAGGACCACGGCGACGAGCGAGGGCAGCGAGAGCGGCAGGAACACCTTGATCAGCGCCTGGAACCGCGAACAGCCATCGACCCGCGCGGCCTTGTCCAGCTCGTCCGGGAGGCCCTCGAAATACTGGATCAGGATGAAGACCGTGAAGGGCACCGTGATCGCGAGATAGGTGATCACCAGGGATCCGAGCGTATCGAGCATCCCGAGTTTGCGGATCACCAGGAAGAACGGCACGACCAGCGCGATATCGGGGATCACCCGCGTGATCAGGATGAAGTAGACCGACGCGTTGCGCCCCCAGAACCGGATCTTCGCGATCGCATAGGCGGCCGGCACCCCGACGAGCAGGTTCAGGATCACCACCAGGATCGAGACGATCAGGCTGTTGGCCATCGACGGCAGGAGGTTCTCCGCGGTGGAGGGGATGAAGTCACCGGCAGCCGGATCGGCGCCCGAGCGCGTCTCGTAGGTGACGGGCTCGTCGTTCCCGGCGGTGAAGATCGCCTCGAAATTGCGCAGGGTCGGCTCTTCGGGAATCCAGTGCGGCGGGATCGAAACGATCTCGGTCTCGGTCTGGAACGCCGAAGAGACGAGCCAGGACACCGGGGCGAGAATGTAGGCCGCAAGGACGATCGCGGAGACCACGATCACCAGACGCTGCACAATACGCCCGATTTTCTGGCGGCGGCGGTAGTCGATCGTGTCGACAGGCGGGGTGATAGGCATATCGCTCATGTCAGATCTTGCGCCCCAGCGTTCGGATGAAGAGGTAGGAGAGTGCGAAAGTCGCGATTGCGAGGAGGTAGGACATCGCAGCACCGCTCCCGAAGGACAGGTTGCGGAAGGTCTCGACATAGATGTGCCACGAGAGCACATGCGACGCGCTGCCGGGCCCGCCCTCGGTCAGGATGAAGAAGAGATCGAAATGGCGGATCGCCATCATCGTCTCGTAGATCATCACCAGCATGAAACCGGGCTTCATCGCAGGCAGGGTGACATGCACGAAGCGCTGCCAGACCGTCGCGCCATCGACGCGTGCCGCCGCATAGAGATCAGACGGGATCGACTTGAGCGAGACCAGCAGAAGGATCGTCGTCAGCGGCACTTCCTTCCAGACGAAGGCATTGGCGATCAGGAACAGCGTTTTGTCCTGATCCCCCAGCCAGACCATGTATTTGTCGATGAAATCGAGCTGATAGAGCAGGCCGTTCAGTGCCCCGTAGCTGGAATCGTAGATCCATTTCCACATCAGCGCGTTCGCGACATAGGGGATCGCCCACGGCACCAGCAGGATCGTCGACAGGATACGACGCCCGCGGAATTCCTGATTCAGCAGCAGCGAGACAAGCAAGGCTATGAAAGCAATCGCGGTAACCGAGACGAGCGAGAAACTCACCGTGCGCCAGACCGCGCCCCAGAAAGCCTCATCGCCGAGAAGATCGGTATAGTTCTTCAGCCCGACAAAGGGGGTCCGGTTCGGACGCGTCAGTTTGATGCTGAAGAAGCTGATATAAAGCGAATAGGCGATCGGGAAGACCGCAACCGCGCCCAGAACGGCCATGACAGGAGCAAGAAACAGCATGGCGCTGCGCTCCTCGTATCCCACCCGCCATTTCGGGCGTGTCGCCCGTGTCATTGCATTCGCCACGTCATGCTCTCCCGTTGCCCTGCCCGACAGGCGGCGGGCCTTTTAGAAAGGCCCGCCGCACCTGCTCAGTAGCTGTCCTTCAGCTCGTTCCACAGATCGGCAGATTTCTTGACCGCTCCGGCCGGATCGACATTGCCGAGGATGGCCGATTGCCAGGCCGACCCGTTGGTGTCGTTCCACTCGCCGAACCACGGGGTGACCGTGTCCTTCTTGCGAGCGAGCGCCTGCTGAGCCTGAATCATGTCGACATCGCCATAGGAGTCGTAGGCCGCGCGGATCTCGGGATCCTCGAACAGCGGCTTCACGCCGAACCCGGCGCCGATATCGAGGAACAGGAGCTTCTGGAACGTGTAGGCGCCATCCGCCTTGCCGCCGAACCATTCGATCAGCTTCGCGGCATTCTCGGCGCGCGCCTTGTCTTGTGCAGCCTGCGCCGACATGCCGTGGAAACGCATCCAACCGACCGTCGCGTGAGAGCCGTTGGCGCCTTTCGGCATCATCGCCTGCTTCACATTGCCCGCGATCTGCGACTGCTCGGGATCGTTGAGCATCCGCAGACGGTATTTCGCGACCATCGCGAAGGCGTGGTTGCCCGCCGCGAAGGATTTCAGGCCAGCCAGTTCGCCGGTCTCGACACAGGCGGGCGAGACGATCTCGTGCTTGTTGACCGCATCGACGACCCAGCTCAGCGCCTCTACAGCCCCCTCTTTCGGGTCCTGCATCACGGCCATGCCGTTGTCGTCGACCAGACGGCCACCATGCGAATAGACCAGCGTCGAGATGAACTCGATCAGCCAGCTTTCCTGCGCCATCGCGAGCATCATCGGATAGTCGGCAATGCCCTTCTCTTTCATGACGAGCGACTGCTCGACCAGCTCGTCCCAGGTTTCCGGCGGAGCGTCGAAGCCGGCTTCCTTGAGCTTCGCCTCGTCATAGAAGAAGGCCATGTAGTCGGTGTAATAGGTCAGGCCGTACTGACGACCGCCATAGGTCATGGAGTCGGTGCAGAAATCCTCGGCCTCGGCGTTGTATTTCATCAGGCTGTCGAACTCGTCGACCGGAGCGATCCAGCCGGCTTCGGCCCATTCGGGCAGCCAGGAATCCGACACCCACATCGCATCGAGCGGCGCACCGCCCACGAATTTCGCGACCATGCCCTCGCGGTACTGGGCCCAGGGCGAGTTGCCGTAATTGACCGGGATCCCGGTTTCCTTGGTGAAGGCGCTGAGGTGGCTCTGCACGGTGTCGACCGCCGCCGACCAGGTGTGCATCGTCAGCGCGGCCGTTTCGGCCTTCGCCGGACGAACCAGACCCGGCGCCATCAGCGCCCCTGCGCCCGCCGCCGAGTAGCGGAGGAAATCCCGGCGCCCGAGACGGCGCGTCTTATCCTTGAGCATCTTTCGATTCCTTTTGCATGGCCGCCTCAGCCCGAGCCCGTTCAAAGCCCAACCTGCAGCAAGCCGTCCCTGTTGATCTTGTTTATGGGAACCGACGCTATTGGCGATTTATTTATTCGTCAACTGACGACAAACGAAAAAGTGAGGATTTCCCTTCCGCAACGGAAATCGCACAAAATTTCAGCGCCTGCGGAAGCCTCCGCAGGCGAAATCAGGGAAAATGTAGCGGATTGCAGCGCTCAGCGGCCGCTGCACACCTCGACCATGTCTTCGAATCCCGCGAGGAACACGCGGACATGCATCGTTACCACCTGGTCTTCGGAGAGCGACAGGCTGCTTTGATAGATATGGCGTCGAATCGCGTAGTGAGAGATCGCACCGTGCAGCGTCCACGCCATTTCGCGGAGCAATGCGGGATCTTCCGGCAGCTCTACGCCCCGCTCATGCGCCACTTCGCGCATCACGGTCTCCAGCAACTGCATGACGATCGCTGCGATGTAGTCAGGCGCCATATTCGCCTCGGCCAGCGAGGCATAAAGGAACAATCGCAACCACTTCCGGGTCAAGGTAGACTGAAGATAGTCGCGATAGAATGCGTCGAGGCGCACGGCCATGGGCTGCGAACGATCCTGAAGCTCAACGAACCAGACGGCCTTGAAAGCACCAAGAATTTCTCGGTTATAGACCTCTTTGAGCAAGTCTTCCTTGGTCGGAAAGAAGCGATAGAGAAGACGCTGGGAGATGCCGCATTTCTCCGCCAGCTGCCGCGTCTGCCCCGCAAGCCCGTTCTCCGCAAAGAACTCGGTGGCGACGTCCAAAATCTGGGCACGACGCTCATTGAACGGCATGCGCACAGCGCCTTGCGGCGAGCCGGGCTTATTTCCGGCGCCGTTCGTTTTGGACGAACCTTCAGTCATTTTTGGCTTGGCCTGCACGTTTTCCCCTTGGCACCCCTTGTTGTTCATTCCGACGCCGGACGCAACGACTTCAGCTCCCTACATTAGCCCATTCCGCGCGAAGGCAAAGTATCTTTTCGTCACTTGACGACTTATGTGTTGCGAAAACCTGAAGTTTGGTCGTAGCTTCGGCGCATGACGGGACGTCAGTGCCCGCGATTTTCTGCCATTCACGCCGGAGTCCAACATGATCTACGAACAAAGAACCTACCGCATCACCCCCGGGAAGGCGCCCGAGTTCCTCAAGCTCTATGAAGCCGAGGGTCTGCACATCATCACCCAATATGCGAAGCTTGCCGGATGCTGGGTCAGCGACAGCGGCGTGCTCAACGCGGTCACCTTCCTCTGGGCCTATGAGGATTACGGCCACCGCAGCGCGCAACGCGCCAAGCTGGGCGCAGACCCGGAATGGCAGGCTTTCGTGCCCAAGATCCTGCCTTATCTCGTGCATCAGGAAAGCATCTTCCTGCAGCCCGCGGCCTTCTCGCCGCTCGACTGATCCGGGCGCGGGCCACCATGCGCACGCTTGGCATCCTCCTCGCCGCCGGCGCCTCGCGTCGGTTCGGCGCTCAGGATAAGCTGCTTGCCGACTGGAACGGCGCCCCTTTGGTGCTGGCAGCGGCGCGCGCGCTCGAGGCGTCGGGATGCGATGCGCTCGTGGCGATCGTCTCTTCCGAGAGGGTCGCCGTTTCTCTCCCGCCGTCGTTCAAGGTGCATCACGTGGCACCGGGCCTGCCGCTCTCCGAGAGCTGGCGAGCGGCGCGCGGCGTCGCAACGAGCCGCCGGGCAGAACGTGCGCTGTTTATGCTGGGCGACACGCCTTTCGTTTCAACCGACACGCTCCGCGCCTTGGTGAATAGCGACGGCGGCAGCCGCGCCTGCACCTTCAACGGTATCCCGATGCCGCCAGCGCTTCTGACCGCGCACGACTTGAGACACGCACCCGATCAGGACGAAGATCAAGGTGCCCGGGAGCTGTTGCGCGCCCTGCCGCGTAAGTCGCTCATCCCCCTTTCAGCCGAAGAGGCGAGTGACATCGACACGCCCGAAGACCTCCGCCATCGTGGGGTTGGCCTCAAGCGTGAGGATCGCGCCTGACCCTTTCTCCAGGGCGCGCATTGTCGGGATACCGATCTTGGCGCGGCACGCGAGTTCGGCTTGCGTAGGTCCGCATCCCATGCGCCCGGCTCTCAAGACCGACAAAAGACGACAGCGTCCAACGCCCGTCCGTAATTTTCAGCTTTTCGTCCCGATCTCATCGAGCGCGCGGCAGAGCCGTTCCGTCACCTGCTCGGTGCTGGCTGTGCCGCCGAGGTCGCGCGGGCGACTCTCGGGATCGGCTGTCACGACCTCGATCGCGCGCATCATCTGCGCCTCGGCCTCAGTCTCTCCCAGATGCCCCAGCATCATCGAAGCACTCCAGAAGGTGCCGATGGGATTGGCGACGCCCTTGCCGGTGATATCGAAGGCCGAGCCATGGATCGGCTCGAACATCGACGGCGCGGCGCGTTCGGGATTGAGGTTGGCTGTGGGGGCGATGCCGATCGACCCTGCGAGCGCCGCCGCCAGATCCGAGAGGATGTCGGCGTGAAGGTTCGTTGCGACGATCGTGTCGAGCGAACGCGGATCGAGCGTCATGCGCACGGTCATCGCGTCGACCAGCATCCGATCCCATGTCACGTCGGGAAACTCGCGCGCGACCTCTGCGGCGATCTCGTCCCATAGCACCAGCCCGTAGCGCTGCGCGTTGGATTTCGTCACCACCGTCAGACGCTTACGTGGGCGCGCCTGGGCCTGCGAGAAGGCCACGCGCATGATGCGCTCGACGCCGGTGCGGGTGAAGATGGCGGTCTCGGTGGCGACCTCGTGCGGCTGGCCGCGATGGCTGCGCCCGCCCTGCCCCGCATATTCGCCCTCGGAGTTCTCGCGCACGATCAGCCAGTCCAGATCGTCCGGACCGACACCGGCAAGCGGGCTCGACAGGCCCGGCAAGATCCGGGTGGGCCGTAGGTTCGCATATTGATCGAGCCCCTGACAGATCGCGAGGCGCAGCCCCCAGAGCGTCAGGTGATCGGGCACGTCCGGAGCGCCGACCGCGCCGAAAAGGATCGAGTCATAGGTTCGCAGTGCATCGACCCCGTCTGCGGGCATGAAAGTGCCCTCGCGCTGAAAGCGTTTCGAGCCCCAGTCGAAGCGGTCGACCTCGAGCCGGAACGCGTTGGTCTGGCGGCTCAGGTGGTCAAGCGCTGTCAATGCGGCGTCGACCACCTCTGGCCCGATCCCGTCGCCGGGGATGGCCGCGATACGATGAACCCGGGTCGTCATGGGCGCATCACTTCTTGAGCCACGCCTTGAAGGCGTCACCGTAATCGGGATGCCAGCGCGACAAGGGCGGGCGGTTCTCGGTGATGTCGCCCGCTGCCCAGAGGATGCGCTTCACATCCGTTGCGCGATCCACGTCGTTGTCTGGGCACAGAATGTAGAAATCGCCGCGCTCGATCGAGTCGAAGAGGAACTCCACGACCTGCTCGGGCGTCCATGCATCGGCGGGTTTCTCGGTGCGCCCGCCCGCAGTGAGCGGCGTGTAGACGAAGCCCGGGATAAACAGCCGCGCCTCGACCTTGCAGTCCGCGCGATTGCGCAGCTCGTGCTGAAGCGCCTCGGTAAAGGCCTTCACGCCGACTTTCGACACGTTATAGGCCGGATCGCCCGGAGGCGTGGTGATCCCCTGCTTGGAGCCGGTATTGACGATCAGCCCCGGCGCGCCCGACGCAATCATGCGCGGCGCAAAAATCTGGCTGCCCCGGATGATGCCACCCATATTCACGTCGAGGATGCGGTCCCAGTTGCCTTCCGCATCGAAGATCGAGCTGCCGGGCTGCATGCCCGCATTGTTCATCAGCAGATTGACCGGCCCGAAATGCGCCCAGACCTCATCAGCGAGCGCCGTGATCTGCGCCCGGTCCGAGACATCGGTGGCCTGCGTCATTACGTCAGCCGCCGCCGCACCCGCAGCGATCAGGGCGTCGTAGGCGGCTTCGAGGGCCGCCCCCGGCAGATCGGCGATGCAGACACGCATCCCCAGCCCGGCGAGGTGGCGGGCGGCGGCGAGACCGATACCCGAGGCCCCTCCGGTGACGACTGCGACATTGCCTTTGGCGAGAGCGGGATGCATGGGATTTCTCCTTTTTTCGTTCGGTGTCCGAGCTCGACGCGCCTCAGGCGGTTGCGCCGGCGAAGACCTCGAAATCAGTGTCGATGATGGTGGGTGTCGACGGGCGCTCGGGCGAGGCCAGAACCTCCTCGATCGCCTTCTTGCCGATGAGATAGCGGTTCGAGCGGACGGTCGAGAGCGGCTGGGGCAGCTCCTTGCCGATATCGAGACCGTTGAAGCCGAATATGGCGAATTGGTCGGGCAGGCTGATGCCTTCGGCAAGGCAGTGGAAGACGCCGCCCACGGCCATGTCGTCGTTGGAATAGACCGCGACGTCGATCTGCGGGGCCGACGCACGCAGGCGCGCGGTCTGCTCCCGGCCCGTCCCGACCGAGCTGGGTCCGTCGTCGATCGCATGCGCCTCGACCGACAGGCCGGATTCCGCGAGCGCCTCGCACAGCCCGTCATAGCGCAGCCGCGCCCGGCGGTCGGCGTTCCAGTCATGGCCGACATAGCCGAAATGGCGGTAGCCGCGCGAGATCAGGTGGCGACCGATCGCGTGGCCCGCGCGGCGGTGCGAGGTGCCCACCGCGATGTCGATCGGCGTGCTGTCGATATCCATCATCTCGACGACGCGGATGTCGCTTTGCTCGAGCATCTTGCGGGTGGCGTCGGTGTGGTCGAACCCGGCGAGCAGGATCGCGGCGGGTTTCCAGCTGAGAATGCCGCGCACGACGGCCTCTTCGCGGTCGACATTGTAATCCGTGGTCGAGATCACCGGCTGCAGGTCGCTTCCTTCGAGCCCGGCATGGACGCCCTGCAGAACCTCCGGGAACACGATGTTGGAGAGCGACGGGATGACGACGCCCACGAGGAAGGAGTCGAGCGAGGCCAGCGAGCCCGCGATGCGGTTGGGGACGTAGCCCATCGCGCGGACCGTCTCCATGACCTTCTCGCGGGTGGACTCGGCGACGAGCCCCTTGTTGCGCATGATCCGCGAAACCGTCGACTCGCTGACATTGGCACGGCGCGCGACCTCGCGCACCGTGATCTTGCTTTTGCGGTCAGGCAATCGCTGTTTGGTCCCCATGACGCTTTCCTCCAATTCCTTTCGGGCAAGCCCGAGTCAATGACCCAGAAATGCACCTAGCGGCAGCGTTTTCATAGGCCATACGTGCATGGGCGCTAAAAACATCGCGGGGACCGTGGCGATCATACCTCCACGTATTTGCGCCACGGATGCGCTTCCTTGAAGCCCAGAACCTCGCGCGCCTTGCGGTTCGAAATCGGCGCCTCGTCGGCGCCCATCTCGCGGGTGATCGGCGTGTTCGGGCAGTATTTCTTCAAGAACTCGGTGGTCGGCATATCGGCGGTGATCGTGTCGTTGACCGCGTTGAACACCTGATAGCCCAGCCCGTCCTTCTCGATGCACAGATGCACGATCTCACCCAGGTCGCGGGCGTCGATATAGCTCCAGGCGTTGCGCTTGCGGCTCATCGGGTCCTTAAGGAAGCCTTTGAACATGCCGTATTCATCCGGCTCGATCACGTTGCCGATGCGCAGCGCATAGATATCCGCGCCGTAGCGGGCGGCGAAAGCGCGGGCGGTCTTTTCGTTGCAGACCTTGGAGAGCCCGTAGCTGTCCATCGGATCGCTGTCGTAATCTTCCTCGAGCGGGAAGGAGTGGAAATCCTTGTCGCCCTCGGCGAAGCACACGCCGTAGGTCGTCTCGGACGAGGCGATGATCACCTTGCGCACGCCGAGCTTCATTGCCGCCTCGAGCACATTGTAGGTGCTCATGACATTGGCCTGATAGGTCACGTTGTCGGGCTCGATCAGCACGCGCGGGATCGCGGCGAAATGCACGATCGCATCGGGCGGCGAAGGCGGCGCGCCCTTCTCGAACCCGCCGAAGTCGTGGTGGGTGGTCAGCGCGTTGAACACGGCGCCGCTGTCGGTCACATCGGTGATCAGCGTGTTGACGCCGGGCAGGTCGAGCGGCTTGAGGTCGACGTTGAGCACATCGTAGCCCTTGCTCAGCAGATGCGGCACCGCATGACGCCCAGCCTTGCCGGTTCCGCCTGTAAATACTACGCGCTTGGTCATTTCAGTCTCCGTTTCGTTCATTCACATTTGGTTCGACGGGACGGCCTCAGCCGGTCGCCGCCAGCATCACGCTCTCCTGCGTGGCGTTCTCTCGGGTCAGTTCACCGCTGATCTTCCCCTCCTTCAGCACGATCACACGGTCGCTGATCGCAAGGATCTCCGGCAGGTCCGAAGAGACCACGATGATCGACATGCCCTCCTCGGCCATCTTGCCCAGCAACGTGTGGACCTCGGCCTTCGCGCCGATGTCGATCCCGCGCGTCGGTTCGTCGACGATCAGGATCTGCGGGCGGCGCGCGGCCCATTTCGCCAAGACGACCTTCTGCTGGTTGCCGCCCGACAGGTTGAGCACCTTCTGCTCGGGCGACGGCGTTTTGATGCCCAGCGCGCGGATGTAATCCGCACAGGCCGCGGTTTCCTTGCGACGGTTCACGAAGTCGAGGCTGCAATAGTCACTCAGATGCGTCAGCGAGAAATTCTCGCGCACCGACATGCCGAGGACAAGCCCGCGCGACTGCCGATCCTCGGTCACAAATCCGAGCCCATGCTCGATCGCGTCCGAGGGCGAGGAAATCCGCGCCGGTTTGCCGTTGATCGAAATCTCGCCGCTATGGGGGCGGCTGCCGAAGATCATCTCCATCACTTCGGTCCGCCCGGCGCCGACCAGACCGAAGAAGCCCAGCACCTCGCCGCGACGCAGGTCGAAATCGACGTCGCGCACGAAGACGCCTTCGTCCTTCACGCGCTTCTCGGTGAGATTGCGCACCGACATCAGAACCTCGTCGGTCGCATGGGAGATGTGATGACCGAAGAGCTGATCGAGCTCGCGATCCACCATCAGGCGCACCAGCAGGTCGCTCGTCATCTCGGACACGGGCCGAGTGTCCACCGTGCGCCCGTCGCGCAGCACGGTGACGCGGTCGGCGATCTCGAAGATTTCCTCGAGCTTGTGCGAAATGAAGACGATGCCGACACCCTGCGCGGCCAGCTTGCGCGACATGCGCAACAGTGTCGATGCCTCGTGGTGGCTGAGCGACGCGGTCGGCTCGTCCATGATGATGAGCTTGGAATTGTAGGAGATGGCACGCGCGATCTCGATCAGCTGCCTCTGGCCGATCGAAAGCGTGCCGACCATCGCTTCGGGATCGATTTCCACGCCAAGCTCGTGCAGCACCGCGCGGGTGTCCGCATTCATCTTGGTGCGGTCGATCAGGCCCGTGGGCAATAGCGGCTCGCGCGCGAGAAAGACGTTCTCGGCGACGGTGAGATTATTCACCACCGCGAGTTCCTGGTAGATGATCGAGATGCCGAGCGACCGGGCATGGACCGGGTTCTTGATGACGACGGGTTCGCCCTCGACCCGGATCTCGCCGCCCGGATCCGCGCGCAGCACGCCGGTCATGATCTTCATCAGGGTGCTCTTGCCGGCGCCGTTCTCGCCCGCCAGCACATGCACCTCTCCGGAATTGAGATGCAGGTCGACGTGGTCCAGCGCCTTCACCCCGGGAAAGGTCTTGGAAATGCCGATCATTTCGAGAAACGGTTTCATCGCGGCCTCTGGCTGAAGAATGTCGGGCGGGGCCGCGTTTGGCCCCGCCCAGGTCTTGTCGGAGATTACTTGGTGTAGCTGTCGAGGTTGTCGGCAGTCACAACGGTCACACCGGTGTCGATGTTCTGCGGGTCGGTCTCTTCACCCTTGATCTGGGCCACGAGATGCTCGACCGCGAGCTTGCCCATCGTGATCGGGCGCTGCACCATGATGCCGTCGATGAAGCCTTCCTTCACGCCTTTGATCGTGTCGGGCAGATCGTCGAAGGCAAAGACCTTCAGCTGGCCTTTCTTATCCGCGAATTCCTGCTGCGCGAGAACCTTCGCCACGGCCGGGCCACCGACCTGGCTGATGCCGAAGATGCCCGAGAGGTTCGGGTTGGCGCGCAGGAGCGCCTCGGTCACCGACACGGCGCGCGCGAGGTCATCCTCGGTGCCTTCGGTCGCGACCAGCTTGATGTCGGGATAGTCCGCCAGCGCTTCCTTCACGCCGTCGATCCGCTCGTTCAGGTTCGAGGCGCCGAGCTGACCGGTGACGATCGCCACCTCACCCTTGCCACCGAGCGCTTCCGCCATGGATTTGCCCATGGTCACGCCAGCCTGCTTGTTGATCGTGCCGATATACATGCTGCGCGAGCTGTTGGCGCTGTCACTGTCGAAGGTGACGACCTTGATGCCCGCATCGGTGGCCTGCTTGATGATGCCTTCGACCGATTTCGGCTCGTTGACCGAGATCCCGATCCCGTCGACATGGCGTGCCATCAGGTCCTCGATGATCTTGACCTGCGTCGAACCTTGCGTGTTCGCGGGCACAACCCACTGATACTTCACGCCCAGTTCATTGGCCGCTTCCGCGCCACCGGTGTTGCAGTCGTCGAAGAACGGAACGGCCACTTTCGGCACGAGCGCCACGGTGATGTCCTGAGCATAGGACGCTGCCGTCCCCATACCGGTTGCCAGGGCCAGAACCGCAGCGGCGGCTTTCATTGCAATACGCATCTTGTCTCCTCCTCCGGACCCAACCAACCGCGGCGGGCCCCTGTTGTTGATGCAGTTTCGGTTTCACGCCCCGCACCGGGGCATTCTTCGTCCGGATCTCGCGCCGCTCTCTCCTCTTCGAGACGCGGTCCGGCTTCTTGATCTTGTTCCTTCCCGGACGGCGCGGCTCAGCCGCGCCCGCCCATCCGATTGCGCAGCACGTCCAGGCTGACCGCGATCAGGATCACGCCGCCGGTAATAGCCTGCTGGGCATAGGTGTTGATGTTGAGCAGCACGACGCCGTTGGCGATCTCGCCGATCAGGGCCGCCCCGATGACCGCGCCGAGCACCGAGCCGATACCGCCCGCGAGGCTCGCCCCGCCGATTGCGGCCGCAGCGATCACTTCAAGTTCCGAGCCGAAGCCCGAGGCCGGCTCTGCCGAAAGATAGCGCGAGAAGGCGATGACGCCGGCCAGCGCGGAAATCGTCGAGGACAGAACATAGACCGCGAGCTTGACGCGCTGGACCTTCACCCCGCTCAGACGCGCCGCGTTCTCGTTGCCGCCCGTGGCGTAGACATGCCGACCGAAGCGGGTCCGGGTCATGATAACCGTGAAGATGAGCGTCAGCACGAGCAGGATGACCACCGGCACCGGCACCGGGCCGACATAGCCCTGCCCCAGAAAGCTGAAGCTCTCGGGCGTCTCCGGGGTCAGCGGCACGCCGTGGGTGATCATGTACATAAGGCCGCGCCCGATACTCAGCGTGCCGAGCGTCGCGATGAAGGGCGGCAAGCCGATCGCGGTGATCAGCAACCCGTTGGTCAGCCCGAAGGCAAGCCCGACACCGAGCCCCGCAGCCACCGCCGCATATTGCGAATAGCCCGCGTCGAAACAGAGTGCCGTGATCAGACCGGCAAGCCCCATCGCGGAGCCAACCGAAAGGTCGATCCCGCCCGTGATGATGACCATCACCATGCCGATGCTCATGATGGCCGTCAGCGAGAATGCCCGCGACACGCCCATCAGGTTCGACACGGTCAGGAAATACGGTGTGAACAGGCTGATCAGCAGCCCCATCAGGATCAACGCGATCAGAACGTTGAATTCACGCATGTGACGCAGTTGAAGCAATTGATGCAGGACTCGCATGGATTTCCTTTCCGATGGCGTGACCGAATTTTCCGACAGTGCCAAAACGCCCCTCCCTTCTCCGCATCCCCGACGTTCCACTCGCCCATCCCGGAACCGATCTCGTCGGTGAGGGGCTGGCGGGTCGGACGGGGATACGCCCGAAAATGCTAGCGCTGCCATTCCTCCGGTGACAGCGCTGTCATATTGCGAACTGCAAAGACGACTTGTCAATCAGCAAATAACAAAAACTTGTCTCAGGACAGGTGTCGGAACGACGCGCCCTCCCCGGCGGAACGTAGTTCCGACCCCCGCCAAAGCGTTTCAAACAAGGGTCTTGAGACATTCCGGCTTGTCATCGAGCCGGGTCCGTGGTGATACTCGCAAAACATGACAGCGCTGTCATCGCCAACGGGGCGAAAGCACCCAGACCGCAGCAAAGGAGCCCGCCGATGACCGACGAAAGCTACGAATCACCCCGCCCTCTGGCGATGATCCACACCGTCGCCGGACTGATCCCGGAACTCGAAGGTCTGGCGCAGGAGCACCTGCCCGACTGGAAAGTGTTCAACATGCTCGACGAGAGCCTTCTGCGCCTGACGATCCGCGAGGGATCGGTCAGCCCGATGACGGCGCGACGCCTGACGGGCATGATCTGGTCGGCGGTCGATGCGGGGGCCGAAGCCGTGCTCGTGACCTGCTCCAGCCTCGGCGGCGCGGTCGAACGTATCGCACCGCTCTGCCCCGTCCCGCTGATCCGTATCGACGAGGGAATGGCGCAGGAGGCCGTCGCAAAAGGCCGCCGCATAGGCGTGCTCGCAACCCTGCAATCGACCCTGACACCCACCGTCGAACTGGTCGAACGCGTCAGCCGCGAGGCCGGGGCGGACAGCACCATCACGAGCGAGGTCGTCGAAGGCGCCTTCGAGACGCTGCAATCGGGCGACCGGGAGGGGCACGACGCGCGGGTGGCCGAAGGCATCGCCCGGCTCTCCCGCGAAAACGACGTGGTGGTTCTGGCACAGGCCTCGATGGCGCGCGCGCTCGAGCGGCTCGAACCGAGCGCGGATGACCCGCCGGTTCTGACCAGCCCGACGCTGGGCATCGCCCACGCAGCAAAACGTCTGGCGCGCTGATCGCGCCTGAGGAAACGATACTCAAGAGGAGGAGATATCCATGAAATACAGACCCCTAGGACGATCGGGACTCAAGGTCTCGGTGCTCACGATGGGCACGTTCACCTTCGGCGGCGCAGGCGCCTTCAAGGCCGTCGGCGCCCAAGGCGTCAGCGAAGCGCGCAAGCTGGTCGATACCTGCATCGACGCCGGTATCAACCTCTACGACACCGCGAACATGTACTCGACCGGCCTCTCGGAAGAGATCCTTGGCGAAGTGCTCGACGGTCGGCGCGACGACGTGCTGATCTCCTCCAAGGCGCGGATGCGGATCGCCGACGGCCCCAACGACGAGGGCTTCTCGCGCTATCACCTGATCCGCGAATGCGAACGCTCGCTCAAGCGGCTGCGCACCGACCACATCGACATCTACCACATGCATGAATGGGACGGCGTGACCCCGATGGAGGAGATGGTCTCGGCGCTCGACACGCTCGTGCAACAGGGCAAGGTCCGCTACATCGCCTGCTCGAATTTCTCGGGCTGGCACATCATGAAGGCGCTCGGCGTCAGCGACCGGAGCCTGCGCGAGCGCTTCGTGGCCCAGCAGATCCACTACACGCTCGAGGCCCGCGAGGCGGAATACGAATTGCTGCCGATCTCGGTCGATCAGGGGCTTGGCGTGCTGGTCTGGAGCCCGCTCGCCGCCGGTCTCCTCTCGGGCAAGCATCGCCGCGGCAAGGACACCCCGGAAGGCTCGCGTCAGTTCGCAGGCTGGACCGAGCCGCCGATCCGCGACGAAGAGAAGCTGTGGAACATCGTCGACACGCTGGTCGAGATCGGCGACGCGCATGGGGTCTCTGCCGCGCAGGTCGCGCTAGCATGGCTGCTGACGCGTCCTGCAGTCAGCACGCTCGTCATCGGCGGACGCAATGAACAGCAGTTCCGCGACAATTTCCGCGCCGTGGATCTGGAGCTGAGCGAGGACGAGCTGAAGCGCCTGCACGAGGTCAGCAAACTGCCCGTGATCTATCCCTACTGGCACCAGCAGCAATTCGCCTCGGACCGGTTCAGCTCGGGCGACTGGGCGCTGCATCGCGATTACATCGAAAGCTGATGAGGGGCGCGCCTTCGTCTCAGGCGAAGGCGCGCATCCACCCGAGGCCGTCCTCGGTCCGGCCCGCCGGGCGATATTCGCAGCCCACGAACCCCTCATAGCCCAGCGCGTCCAGCTCATGCAGGATGCGCGTATCGTCGAGCTCACCGGTTCCGGGCTCATGCCGATCCGGTACCGCAGCGATCTGCACATGCCCGATGATCGGCGCCATCTCCCGCAGCCCCATCAGCACGTCACCGTGCAGGATCTGGCGGTGATAGATGTCGAATTGCAGCTTGAGATTGGGCAGCCCCAGCTCCGCGATCAGATCGGCGGCGAAGCTGAAATCATCCAGAAAATACCCCGGCATGTCGCGCGTGTTGATCGGCTCGATCACCACGTCGCGCCCCTGCGCCCCGGCGGCATCGCAGACCCGCCGCAGCGAGTCGCGATAGGCCTGCCGCGCTGCCGTATCTTGGCGTGACGCAAGCCCGCTCATCACATGGACCCGCCCTACCCCGGTCGCCTCGGCATAGCGCAGCGCGGTATCGATCGAGGCCCGGAATTCCTCTCCGCGCTCTGGCAGAGCCGCCAGCCCGCGATCGCCTGCCTCCCAGTTGCCGGGCGGCAGATTGAAGAGCGCCTGCGTCAGCCCGTGCTCATGCAGCCGCTCCGCAATCGCCTCGGGCGGGTGGTCGTAGGGAAAGAGATATTCGACCGCATCGAAGCCTGCCTTTTTCGCCGCAGCGAAGCGGTCGAGAAAATCGTGCTCGGTGAACATCATCGTCAGGTTGGCGGCAAATTTCGGCATCGCTCAGCCCTCGCTCGCGGGGTTTGCGGTGGGCAATTCGAGACCTGCGATATCTGCCAGCATCCGCGCCACCGAGGCATCGTCATCGCGCCCCATTCCGGCCGCCGCCGTCATGACGAACATCTGCATGGCCGTGCTTGCAATCGGCGTCGGGAATTTCATGTCCCGCCCAATATCCGCCACGATCCCGAGGTCCTTGGTGAAGATATCCACCGCACTGCGCGGGCTGTAATCGCCCTCGAGCACATGCGGCACCCGGTTCTCGAACATCCAGGAATTGCCCGCCGAGGCGGTGATCACCTCGTAGACCTTCTCCAGATCCAGATCCATCGCCTTGGCGAATGTGATCGCCTCGCAGGCCGCCGCGATATGCACCCCGGCCAGAAGCTGATTGACCACCTTGAAGGCCGCGCCCGTGCCCGCCTCCTCGCCCAACTCGTAGACCTTGGCCGCGACGCTATCGAGCGCCGGACGGATGCGCGCAAAGGTCGCAGACGGGCCCGAGCCCATGATCGTCAATTCACCGCTGGCCGCGCGTACGGCGCCGCCGCTGATCGGCGTGTCGAGATACTCCACGCCGACCTCGGCGCA
This sequence comes from Thioclava electrotropha, assembly GCF_002085925.2. Taxonomy (NCBI): domain Bacteria; kingdom Pseudomonadati; phylum Pseudomonadota; class Alphaproteobacteria; order Rhodobacterales; family Paracoccaceae; genus Thioclava; species Thioclava sediminum. Next base: position 860,430 of record NZ_CP053562.1, on the reverse strand, counting down.
GCGCTTGGCGAAGACGCTCGCCAGATCGGGCGCCATCGTGGCGCAGGACATCACGACGCCGCCTTTGGACATGGTCGCGACGGCGCCGCCCGGTCCGAAAAGCACCTGCTCTGTCTGGTCGGCATTGACGACCACGGCAATCACCAGATCCGCATCTTGCGCACCCGTCGCAGGGTCAGCCGCAACCGCGCCGCCAAGCGCCGCGAAGCGCTCCATCGCATCGGCATTCACATCGACGCCCGTCACCGCGAACCCGTCTCGCAGCAAGCTCTCGGCCATGCCGAAGCCCATCGATCCCAGACCGATGACACAGACCTTCGTCTCTTGGGGTGACTTCATGCGGAATACCTCTCAATCGCCGATTTCTAGTCTCACTCCGCCCCCTCCCAGCGTCCATCTTGCGCTTGCATTGCTGGAATGATAGCGTTGTCATTACATCGTTAGCCCGAGCCGCAACGGCTTGGCAAGGGCTATGTGAAATCGCCGCCCCGAGCCGTCGGGGCGATCGGCGATCTGTGGACCGAGGGAGGAATTTCCATGCTGATCGGAGCGGTCGCCGACGATATTACCGGCGCCACTGACCTGTGCCTGATGCTGTCACGCAGCGGGTTGAAGACGCGGCAGGTCATCGGCCTGCCGGGGCCGCAAATGGACCTTTCGGGCGCCGATGCGGTGGTGGTCGCGCTGAAGTCGCGCACCATTCCGGCAGCCGACGCGGTCGAGATGTCGCTGCAGGCCGCGAAGGCCCTGCGCGCAGCTGGGGCGCAGCGCCTGATGTTCAAGTATTGCTCGACCTTCGACTCCACCGACGAAGGCAATATCGGGCCCGTCACCGAGGCCCTGATGGAGTTCACCGGCGCGACCCTGACCATCGCCTGCCCCGCCTTCCCGGCGACCGGGCGCACGGTCTACAAGGGGCACCTTTTCGTGGGCGATCGTCTGCTGTCGGAAAGCCCGCTGAAAGACCACCCGCTCACCCCGATGCGCGACCCCGATCTGGTGCGGGTTCTGGGGCGGCAGACGGCGCTGAAAGTGGGCTCCATCGACGTCACGACGATCCGGCAGGGAGAGGCCGCGCTGCGCAAAGCGCTCGAGGCCGCACGTGCCGCTGGCACCCGCATCGTCGTCACCGACACGATCGACGAATCGGATCTGATGACGCTCGGCGCGGCCTGCGCGGAGATGCCGCTGATCACGGGCGGCTCGGGTATCGGTCTGGGTCTGGCCGCAGCGCTTCGCGACCAGAGCGACGCGCATAGCGCCCCGGATCGGATGCCAGCGCCGGAGGGCCGCTGCGCGATCCTCGCGGGCTCCTGCTCGGTCGCGACCCGTGGCCAGATCGCGGCGGCGCAAGCGGCAGGCCTGCCGAGCCGCGCGCTCGACGTGGAGGCGCTGACCGAAGGCCGACAGAGCGCGGATGAGATCGCCGACTGGGCCATCGCGCAGCCCGCCGACAGCACGCCCCTGATCTATTCCAGCGCCGATCCCGCGCAGCTCAGCAAAATCCAGTCCCGTCTGGGCCGTGACGCCTCCGGCGCGCTGGTCGAAGACACGCTGGCCGCGGTCGCCGAACGCCTGCGCGACGCCGGCTTCACCCGAATGCTCATCGCGGGCGGCGAGACGTCGGGCGCGGTGACGACGGCGCTCGGCGTGCGCCTGCTCGACATCGGCCCCGAGATCGACCCCGGCGTTCCGTGGACGATGAGCCTGTCCGGCCCGCGCCTCGCGCTCGCGCTAAAGTCGGGCAATTTCGGCGCCGAGGATTTCTTCCTCAAGGCGTGGGACCTGCTGGAGCCGGAGGCCGAACATGTCTGACGAAACGCGTCTGCGCGACCAGATCTGCACCATCGGGCGCTCGCTCTTCGACCGCGGCCTGACCGCAGGGTCTTCGGGCAATATCTCGGCGCGGCTGCCCGATGGCGGCTGGCTGATGACACCCACCAATGCCTCGCTCGGCACGCTCGACCCGGCTCGAATCTCGCTCTTCGACCGGGACGGCAACTTCGTCTCGGGCGACAAGCCGACCAAGGAATCTTTCCTGCATTTCGCGATGTATGACGAGCGTCAGGAGGCGGGCGCGGTGATCCACCTGCACTCGACCCATTCGACGGCCGTCTCGATCCTGCGCGACATCGACCCCGAGGACGTGCTGCCGCCGCTGACCGCCTATCACGTGATGCGCGTGGGCAAGCTGCCGCTGGTCCCCTACTACGCGCCGGGCGATCCCGAACTGGCCGAGGCCGTGCGCTCGCTCGCCAGCGCGCATCACTCGGTGCTGCTGGCCAATCACGGCCCCGTCGTTGCGGGCACCAGCCTGTCGAACGCGCAATATGCCGCAGAAGAGCTGGAGGAGACCTCCAAGCTGTTCCTCGCGCTGCAAGGCCACGCGATCCGCCCGCTCACCCAGTCGCAGGTCGCGGACCTGCGCAAGCGCTTCAATCTCTGACCCGATTTTCACGACCTACCGACCCAAGCGGAGTACCCAATGACTAAGACCCAGGAAACCATCGGCTTCATCGGCACCGGCCTGATGGGCCACGGCATGGCCAAGAACATCGTCGAGAAAGGCTATCCGCTGACCGTGATCGCCCACCGCAACCGCAAGCCGATCGAGGACCTGGTCTCGCGCGGGGCGACCGAGGCATCGTCCTACGAAGACCTCGCCGCCCGTTCGTCGATCATCTTCCTGTGCCTCACCGGCGCGCCGGAAGCCGCCGAGGCGGTCGCGAAGCTGACCCCGGGCCTGAAAGAAGGCAGCGTGATCATTGATTGCTCGACCGGCGAGCCGACCATGACGATGAAGCTCGCACAGGACATGGAGGCGATCGGCGTCGCCTATGCCGATGCGCCGCTCAGCCGCACCCCGAAAGAGGCTTGGGAAGGTACGCTCGATTGCATGGTCGGCGCCGATGAAGAGCTGTTCGCGCGCATCGAACCGGTCATCGACACCTGGGCGGGCAAGATCGTGCGCGTGGGCAGTCTGGGCGACGGCCACCGTATGAAGCTGCTCAACAACTTCATCTCTCTCGGCTATGCCGCGCTTTATTCCGAAGCCCTCGCGCTGTCGCGCAAGGTGGGCATTCCGATCGAGCAGTTCGACAAGGTGATCCGGGGCGGCCGGATGGATTGCGGCTTCTACCAGACCTTCATGGGCTACGCGCTCGAGGGCAACCGCGAGGCGCACAAGTTCACCCTCGCCAATGCCTACAAGGATCTGCGCTATGTCGAGACGATGGCCAATGCCGCCACCGTCGCGACCCCGCTCGCCAGCACGGCCAAAAACGCCTTCGCGATGGCGATGGCGACCGGTGGCGACGGCTCTGAAGATTACGTGCCGCATCTCGCGGATTTCGTAGCACGCGCGAACGGGCTCGACTGAGCCCACGCACCTCCCGAAAGCGACGTTTCAGCCCGGCCAGAAATGGTCGGGCTGAGCATTTATCGGCTCCGCCTGAGGGGGCCGTTTTGAGTGCTCGTGCATGGCCGACCTCAGGTCCATCGGGAGGATGGGCTCAGGGGCCGATGGGTGCCACCCCTCACTCGTCGGGGTGGAACAGATGCGTCCGGGCGGGGTCGAAAGCCAGATCGATCCGTTCGCCGCGTTCGAATTGCTTGTCCTCGCTGAAGGCGGCGATCAGGCTCGTGCCGTCCGCCATCGCCAGATCGACGACCGTTTCACTGCCCAGCCGTTCGACGAGCGATACCTGACCGTGCAGGACGCCCTCATCGGGCGTGCTGGGGGTGACGTATTGCGGGCGCAGGCCCAGCAGGGCGGTGTCGCCGGGGGCGAACTTACGACCGCGCACGGGCACGACGATCGGGTCCATGGAATGCCGCGCGACCTTGGCGTTTTCGCTGTCGGCCTCTAGGATTTCGACCTCGAGGAAATTCATCGACGGCGCGCCGAGGAAGCCTGCGACGAAGCGGTTGGCTGGGTTGTGATAGAGCTCCATCGGCGAGCCCGACTGCATCACCAGCCCGTCGCGCAGCACCACGATCTTGTCGGCGAGCGTCATCGCCTCGACCTGATCGTGGGTGACGTAGATCATCGTCGCGCCCAGCTGCTTGTGGAGCTTGCCGATCTCCATGCGCATGTCCATCCGAAGCGCCGCATCGAGGTTCGAGAGCGGCTCGTCGAAGAGGAAGACCGAGGGGTTGCGGGTGATCGCGCGCCCGATCGCGACACGCTGGCGCTGGCCGCCCGAGAGCTGGCTGGGGCGACGGTCGAGCAGATGCTCCATCTGCAGGATCTCGGCGGCGCGCTGCACCTTCTCCGCCTTCTCGGCCTTCGAGGCGCCCGAGATGGTGAGGCCGAAGGCCATGTTTTCGCGCACGCTCATATGCGGGAAGATCGCGTAGCTCTGGAACACCATCGCCACGCCGCGTTCGCGGGGCTGAACGTCATTGACGCGCTCGCCGTCGATCTCCAGCGTGCCGCCCGAGATGTCCTCGAGCCCGGCGATCATCCGCAGCAGCGTGGATTTCCCGCAGCCCGAGGGGCCTACGAAAACGCAGAACTCGCCATCGGCCACGTCGATATCGACGCCGCGGATGACCTCATGCGCACCATAGTTCTTGCGCAGACCGCGCAGCTTGATGTCTGCCATGTCACTTCCCTCCCTGCTCGGCATCCGGGTCGATGTGCAGATAACCCTCCGCGTCCACGAGAACGGGCTCCGGGTCCCGGATCTGGCCGACGAAATGGTCGTGGCCGTTGTCGTCGAACCCCATGATCACCAGACCCTCGGCGGTCTTGAGGATGCGTGCGGCATAGCGCCGGCACGGGTTTGCGCCATCGAGGAAGCCGGGGGCGATCCGCCACGGCCCGCGCGGGTCGTCTGCGATCAGGTAGTGGTTGCCGGTCACCGGGGTCATGCCGGTTTCCGCGATGCGCGCACGGCTCCAATGCTCGGCGGCGGTGCAGAACAGGCAATACCAGCGCCCGTTCTCCTCGAAGACCTGCGGCACTTCGAGCTGACCGAACCCGCCGACGAAGACCGGCGGCTGGAGGTCCCAGTGGATCAGGTCGGGCGAGGTGGCGAAGCCGATGGCCCCGGCCGCGTTCGCCTCTTCGATGCCGGGGGCGCGGGCGGTGAAATACATCAGCCAGCCGTCGCCTGCCGGGTCGCGCATCACCCAAGGGTCGCGCATCGCCCGGTCGTGCCAGTGACCGACCATGTGTTCGGCCTCGTACTGCGCGGCATTGGGGCCGGTCAGGTCGAGGCAGAGCCCGTCGCCCACGCGGTCCCAGTTGTGCATGTCGTGCGAGGTCGCGTGGCCGATGCGCTGATAGAGCCCGCCTTCGGATTGCCGACCGCCCGTGTAAAACAAGTGCCACAGCCCGTCATCGTCGCGCAGCACCGAGCCGGTCCAGGTGACCAGATCGTCCCAGGCCGGGGCCGGAGCCGGGGCCAGCGACGTCCCCAGATGCTGCCAGCTTATCAGGTCGTCCGAGACCGCGTGGCCCTGGCTGACGTTGAAGTGGCGCAGGTCCGGATCGCCGAGCGACTTGTCGGCCTTGAGGAACCAGGCATGCCAGCGTTCGCCGTCATGGGCATACCAGCTGTCCCAGACCCATTGCTTGTCGAGTGCGAGAACCATGTCGGATTATCCTTTCACGCCGGTAGAGGCGATGGAGGCGATGAACGCCTTTTGAAGCACGAGATAGAAGGCGAGAACCGGCACCGTGATCAGCGTCAGGTAAGCCATGATCTCCCCCCAGGCGGGGTTGAGTTGGAAGAAATACTGCAGGCCGACCATCACCGGGCGATACTGCTCTTGTTGCACTACGATCAGCGGCCAGAGATACTGGTTGTACATGATCAGGAATTTCAGGATCGCGGCGGTCGCGATTACGGGCCCCGAGAGCGGGATCACCACGCGGCGATAGATCTGGAACCAGCTTGCGCCCTCGACGCGGGCCGCTTCGATCAGCTCGCCGGGCAGGCCTTTGAAATACTGCACGAAGAGGAAGATCGTCAGCCCGTCCGCGATCCACGGGATGATCTGCACGCGGTAGCTGTCGAGCCAGCCCCAGCTGAGCCCGTCCAGCCCCAGCCAGGGCAGTTTCGACACTTCCAGCAGAAGCGGGATCGCGATCGTCTCGAACGGCACGATGAAGGTCGCGAGAATGATCGAGAGCATCACGTCGCGCCCGCGCCATTGCAGGAAGACAAAGGAGAACCCGGCGAGGGAACAGATCACCAGCGACAGCAGCACCGTCGTCCCGGTCACGAAGATCGAGTTGAAGACGAAGAGCCCGACCGGGGCGCGCTCGAAGGCGCCGGTGTAATTGTCGAGGCTGAGCTGGCCCACCGGCAGGAAGGCGCGCAGGCTCGAGGTGTCGCGCAGCAGCTCGTCGCTGGGCTTGAAGCTCGACATCACCATGAACAGCAGCGGCAGGACGAAGATCAGCGCGATCAGGATCAGCACGAGATAGCGCACACCCAGCCGCAGATTGCGGTTATCGGAACCAATGACACTCATTTCAGCGCTCCCTCGTCAGCCAGCGTTGGATCATCGAAATCACCAGAACGATCAGGAACAGGATCACCGAGATCGCCGAGCCGCCCGCGATGTTCTGCATTCCGTAGCCGCGTTGCACGGCCTGGAAGACCAGCGTCTGGGTGGAGTCGAGCGGACCGCCCTTCGTCATGACGTCGATCTGGGCGAAGATCGCGAAGGCCTGCATTGTGATCACGATCAGCACGAGCACCGCGGTGTGGCGCAGCGCCGGCCAGGTGACATAGCGGAAAGTCTGCCATTTCGACGAGCCTTCGATCGCTGCGGCCTCGTAAAGCGTGGGCGGGATCGTCTGAAGCCCGGAGAGCCAGATCACCATGTGGAAGCCCACCGCCTGCCAGATCGACATCGTGATGATCGCGCCAAGCGCGGTATGAGGATTGCCCAGCCAGTCGACGGGTTGGAAATGCCCGAAGCTCAGGAAGGACAGCATGTTGTTCAAGAGCCCGTTCTGTCCCGAATAGATGAAACGCCAGAGCAGCGAGACGACGACGATCGAGACGACCACGGGCATGAAATAGATGGTGCGGAAAATCGTGATCCCGCGCAGTTTCTGATTGATCAGCAGTGCGAGACCCAGCGCGATCGCGGCCTGGATCGGTGCAACCATCAGCACGAAAATGCAGGTGTTGAGCAGCGCTTTCCAGAAGACGACGTCGCTTGCGATCACCACATGCGCCGTGTCGCCCGAGACCCAGCGGAACCATTCCTGCATGCCGTGATATTGCGGCGTGTCGGGGTTGCGCGTGATGGAGCGCAGGCGGGGAAATTCGGCCTGCCCATCGGCATCGGTGACGGTCTTGCCCGCGCTATCGGTCTTGGCCTGAAGGTCGACCACCGCGATGTTGAGCATTTCCCGGTAGTTCTCGAGGCCGACGAAACGCGTGGCATTGGGCGAGATCAGCCGCTGGTTGGTCAGCGAGAAGCCAACGCCCAGAAAGAAAGGCGTGATGATGAAGGCGAGGATAAGCACGATGCCCGGCAGGGCAAAGGCCCATCCCGCCCGATTGGCGGAAGTCAGTGACGAGCGCATGGCGCGGTCTCCCGGTCTGAAGTTGGAGGTGGGGGCGCGGCAATCGCGCGCCCCCGCGGCACAGCGGCTCAGTTCTTCTTGTAGCCGTCGTTGCGCTTGATATCGGCGTTGATCTGGTCGGTGGCGGAATCGAGCGTGTCGATCACGTCAGCCCCGTCCGCGATATCCGCGGCGGCCTTCTGGAACACCTTGGAGTCGACGACGTAGCCGGGCGTCACCGGACGTTTCTCGGCTTGCGCCTCGGACAGGCCGTAGAACACCGCGAGCGGACCGCCCGTCTTGTAGTTCTTGGTCATCTGCGCGGCCGACTTGGTCGCCGGGATCAGGCCGAGCGCATCCGAGAACTCCGCCAGATACTTGTCCTGCGTCGCGAACTTGATGAACTCCGCAGCACCCTCGGGAGCCTTGGAGCTGGCCGAGATGCCGAACTGCCAGGACGCGCCGCCGATCTTGGAGCCGTTGCCGAAGTCCGGCGCAGGCAGGAACTCGACATCGTCGACCTTGTCCATCGTCTTGACCGCATTCCAGTTGCCGTTCCACGAGAAGGCGTATTTGCCGTCGATGAAGCCGGTTTCATGGGCTGCCGGGTCCTGGCTGGTGCCGGGCGCCAGCTTGTCGGTGAACAGCGACTGCCACCAGTTGCCCCATGCGACCGCGGCGTCGCCGTTGAGCACGCCCTCTGCGGTGTCGTAGGTCTTGCGGTTGACCAGCCCGCCGCCGAAGCTCTGCAGGAAGGGCAGGAAGGCATAGGGATACCACTCGCCCTTGTCCGACATGCCCAGATCGATCGCGTAGTCGAATTTGCCGCTCTTCTTCGCGGCCTCGAGCGCGCTCATGAACTCGTCTTTGGTCCAGGGCTTGTCGAGCGTGGGCGTGCGCAGCCCCAGCTCTTTCATCGTGGACTTGCGTGCATAAAGCGCGACCGCCGCGTCCCAGAGCCCGATCGAGTAGAGCTTGCCGTCATAGACGCCCTTGGTGCCGGGCAGGAAATCCTTGAAGTGATCTTCCGGGATCGGCAGCGGCTGCAGATAGCCCGACCAGGCCCAGTTCGGCATGATCGGCCCGTCCATGTCGAGAATGTCGGGCAGGTTGCCCGCGAGGGCTGCTGCCGTCACCGAGTCGTTGTAGCTGTTTTGCGGGAAGCTCTGCAGCGCGACCTTGTAGTCCGACTGGCTCTTGTTGAAGTCGTCGATGATCTGGTGGACGATCTTGCTCTCCACCTTGTTGCCCGCGCCGTGATACCACATCGTCAGATCGGTGGTCGCGAAGGCAGCACTGCAGAACCCGGTGGCGGCAATGACCGCCCCGGCCGTCACATTCAATAGTTTCATGTCATCCTCCCTTGGATGTCTGGCTTTCGAGTTCGAGGTCAGTCACGGAGGAGCGCCAGAATACGCGTCCCGCCACCCGCACAGGGTCGTGCGGACGGGATGCCTCCTCCGAGATCAAGGAAAGCAAAAGCTCGGCCGCCTGCCTGCCCATCTCGGCATAGGGCAGTTCGACCGTGCTCAGCGGTGGGTAGAGGGTCTCTGCGATCGCGCGGTAATTGTCGAAACCGGCGATGGAGATATCCTCCGGGACACGGATGCCGCGGGTGCGCAGCAATCCGTAAAGCTGCATCGCCATCTCGTCATTGCCGCAGCAGATCACGGTTGGCGGTTCCGGCAGCGCGAGGATCCGGTCGAGCGCCTCGTCGAGCCACCGGTGCAGAAATTCGGTGTTGATCGGGTAGCCTGTCGATACGAGCGCGGGGTCGTAGGCGATCCCCGCGGCTTCAAGCGCTTCGCGATACCCCTCGATGCGAAGCGGCACCGCATCCATCGCGGGATCGAATGTCAGATAGGCAATGCGCCTGTGGCCATGCGCGGTCAGACGCTCGACGAGCCGTTTCTCACAGGCCTTGTCGTCGGGCACGATCGCCGGGGTTCCGTGCGCGTCGTAGCAGTTTGCGAGCACCAGCGGGCAAGCCGGTGTCGCGGTCTCGAAGGCCACCCGCTTGTGATAGTCGGCGACATAGATCAGCCCCTCGACCCGATGCTCCTGAAACGTGCGCAGGAGTGCGGGAACCTTGTCGATCTGTCCGGCCGTATCCGCGATCATCAAGGTCAGATCGCGCTCGGCGACGACCTGCTGAATGCCCTGAAGGATGAACAGATCGGGCAGGCCCTTGGGGTCGGACAGCTCGGCCGTGCGCGAAATTGCCCCCGTCACGACGCCGATCAGCCCCGACCGGTTCGAGCGCATCATGCGTGCCGCGCTCGAGGGGACATATTTCAACTCGCGAATGGCGGTTTCCACCTTCTCGCGGGTCTTTTTGCCGACCGGCGCATCCCCGTTCACGACGCGCGACACCGTTTTCGGCGAAACGCCAGCCAGCTTTGCTACATCGTAAATCGTCGACACGACAGACCCTCCAACGCAGAGAAAACTCCGCGACTCCCAAAAGACATCGATGTCATAATCAGAAATGTCATCGATGTCAAATTGAGTTGGGAGGCGATCCTTAGGCCCTGCCCCGTGCGCCAAAGAAGTGCGCTATCCCGAACTGGTGCTCTCCCCGAACACTCAGCACCACCACGAAGTCCGGGAGATCGATAAGCGGTTCAATATCTTCGGAATGCATATTCCGCGCAGGGCCCGCACGCGCGCGATCGTTCTCGGGCCGATTGTAGCCGGGCAGCACGACAAGGCCGACGCCGAGCGACGACAGGCCGCCCCCCGATGCCTTGAGGATCGCATGCGCCGCAGCCCGGCAGTCAGCGTGCGGCCCGCAAGATCTGCTCGACCCCTTCCGCGTCCAAGCGGATCGGATTGCCTCCGGCGCACGGATCGCGCAACGCATCGGCGATCAGATCGGGAATATCACTGTCATTCACCTTCACGCCCATTTCGCTCAGCGTCGAAGGCATGTCGATGCGCGCCTGCAACGCCTCGAGCCAGGCAAGAACCGCCGTGCCGGGATCGCCGCCCTCGAGCCGCAATTCATGCGCGAGCGTCGCCATCTGCTCTCTCACGGCAGGCAGGTTGAAGCGGAGCACATGGGGCATCAGCACCGCGTTGAGCATTCCGTGATGCGCATCGTAACGCGCGCCCAACGGATGCGCCAAGGCATGAACCGCCCCGAGCCCCTTTTGCAGGGCCGTGCAGGCCATCGCGGAGGCAACGATCATGTTCGAGCGCGCCTCCAGATTTTCGGGCTCCCAATAGGCCGTCGCGAGGGCCCCGTCGATCATCTTCAATGCAGTCAGGGCCAAGCCATCGGCCATCGGGTGCCAGCCCGGCGCACAGAGCGCCTCGAGCGCATGCGAAAGCGCATCCATACCGGTTGCGGCCGTCAAAGTCGGCGGCAGGCCAACGGTCAGCTCGGGATCGAGGATGACCAGCTCCGGCAGCATCTCGGGGTGGAAGATGATGACCTTGCGATGGGTCTGGGTATCGGTGATCACCGACGATCTGCCGAATTCGGAGCCCGTCCCTGCCGTTGTCGGAATCGCGATGACAGGCACCATTCCCTCGGTCTGAACGCGCCGGAAGTTGTCGCCGACATCTTCGAAATCCATCAGCGGGCGCGACTGCCCCGCCATCATCGCGACCGCCTTGGCAGCATCCATCGCGGAGCCCCCACCAAGCGCGATGACGCAATCATGGCCGCCTTTGCGCAAGATCTCCCGTCCCGCCATGACATTTTCCACAGTGGGGTTCGGCTGCACATCGTGGAAAAACCCGGGCTCCATGCCTGCAGCTTTCACGATCTCCAGCGCCTGCGTTGCGATCGAAGACGTGGCGAGACCTCTGTCGGTGATCAGGAGCGGTGCCGTCGCACCGATCTCCGCCAAACCTGCCGGAAGATCGGACAGGCGCCAAGCTCCGAACCAGACTTGCGTCGGGAAACTCCAGCGCGCGTGGAGGCTCGCAAAATCGAATTCACTCATGGGAAGGTCCTGTCGAAGTGATCAGCTCTCGGCAATCGCGCTCAGGCGGCGACGGGCGGCGCGTTTGCGCAACCTGTCGACGGCGAAGATCAATACCAAGGCGGGGATGAAGGTCAGCGTGGCGAGGGCCGGGTAGATCGGGGACGAGCCCACGGCGATCCCCGAGAAGACGAAGGTCGGAAGCGTGCGCGTCGAGCCCGAGAGGCTGTAGGTGATGTAGAAATTCCCCCACGATAGCAGGAAGGCGAAGATCGCGGCCGAGAAAATCCCCGGCCAGATCAGCGGAAGCGTGATCTCCCGCAGGATCTGCCAGCGGGTCGCCCCCGCATCCTCGGCGGCATAGTCGAGCGTGTTGTCATAGCCCTGCATCTGCACCGAGATGATCACGATGCAGAAGGGCGTGATGTAGATGACATGCCCGATCACCGCGGACCAAAGCCCGGGCGACATGTTCAGCCAGCCGGCCAGAACCGAGAACCACAAGAGCATCACGACGCCCAGCAGAAGCTGCGGGAACAAAAGCGGCGCGAAGGTCAGGATACGAAAGCCCCACTGGAAGCGGAACTTGTAGCGGCTCCAGGCGAAGGCGCCTCCGATGCCAAGAAGCGTCGCGAAGACCGTCGCGAGCACCGCGAGAAGCGCCGAATTGCCAAGCGCGGACCAGAAGTCGCGATCCGCCAGCAACTCGCCATACCAACGGGTCGAGAATTCGGGGATCGGCCAGGACAGGAAGCGGCTCTTGGTGAAGGAGAACAGCACCAGCGTGGCGATCGGGATGTAGAAGAAAATCAGCGCGGCGAACACGGAGCCGTAAAGCAGGACATCCGCAATTCGCTTTTCCATGCGATCAGTCATTCGCCCCCCTCCGCGCCTGCCAGAGCGCGACCGCTCCAGCCACCGTCAAAGCCGCCGCCCCGATTACGATCAGCACGAGCGTCAGCGCCGCCCCCAGGGGCCAGTTCACACGGGTCTCGAAACTCTGGCGGATCAGTTCCGCCGCGAGCGGGGACGTCCCGCCCCCCATCACCTTCGGCTCGAGAAACACGCCGAGGCTGAGGACGAACACCAGAACCGCCCCGGCCCAGATACCGGGCTTGGCAAGCGGCAAGGTCACCTCGATGAAGGCGCGCAGCCGGGACGCGCCCGCGTCACGTGCCGCGAGCACCAGATCTCCATCGATCCGCGCCATGGAGAGCGCGATGGTGAAGATCGTATAGGGCAGCAGGTTGTAGACCATGCCGATCATCGTCGCGTTCGGCGTGAAGAGCACGTTCACCGCGGCCGGTGGGAATCCGATCGCCTCGAGCGTGCCGTTCAGCACGCCGGAGCGGTCGAGAAACAGCACCCAACCGAAGGTCTTCAGGACCGCGTCGGTGAGAAAGGCGAACACCATCAGCAGCGTGATATGGTCGGACCAGCGCGACAGGCGATGCAGCATGCCATAGGCGATCGGGATCGCGAGGATGGTGCAGAGCACCGTGCAAACCAGCGCCATCGTCAAGGTGCGCCACATGATCGTCCAGTAATGGACTTGGCTGAACACGTCGGTCCAGACCTTCAGATCCCAGGTCCAGACAAGCCGATAGTATTGCGTGCCCTGAAAACTCAGGAGCGCCGTCATGATCAGCGGGATCACGAAGAACAGCCCCATCAGCAGCAAGAGAGGCAAGGTCGACAGGCGCAATGCCCCGTCCCGCCAGGATTTCTGTATCTCGGCCATCGCTTACGCCTCCACCGCGAACAGATCGCCCAGCGCGAGACCGAGCTTCACCGGATCGCCCTGCTTCGCCGGCAAGGTGGAGGTGCCGGGGATATCCATCACGATCTCGGTTCCGGCCGCCGCGATCCGATATTGGATCGATGCGCCGCGGATGAAATACTCGTTCACCGTTCCGGTAATGGTGCAGTCGGCGCTTTCGCCCGGCGCAAGCAGGCGCAGCATTTCCGGACGGATCATCAGCGCCGCATCGGCCCCCGCCGCAACACCGGGCGCGACCTGATCGGCAGCAATGATCGGGTTTGCGCAATCGAGAACGTCGCAGTTGAACCGGAACGCATCGCCTTCTCGCGTGACCTTGGCGGGCAGCAGGTTGGTATCCCCGATGAACCCGGCCACGAAAGCATTCGCGGGGCGATAATAAATCTCTGAAGGTTCGCCCAGTTGCACGATCTTCCCGGCGCGCATGACGCAAATCCGGTCGGCGAGCATCATCGCCTCTTCTAGGTCATGCGTGACATGGACGAAGCTCGTCCCGACATGGCGATGCAGGTGCTTGAGTTCAGCCTGCAGGGATTTCTTGAGCTTCGCATCGAGCGCGCTCATCGGTTCGTCCAGCAGCAGCACCGGCGGCTGCGACACCATCGACCGCGCGAGCGCCACGCGCTGTTGCTCCCCGCCCGACAGCTCATGCGGATAGCGGTTGAGGTAGCTCTCCTTGAGATGCATCAGCTCCAACATCCGGCGCACCGCCGCATCGATCTCGGGCTTCGGGCGTTTGGCCAGATGCAGCGGGAAGCCGATATTCTGCGCGACGGTCTTATGCGGGAAAAGCGCGAGCTTCTGGAACACCATCCGCGTCGGTCGGGCCGAGGCTGGGATCTCCGTCATATCCTCCCCGTCGATCACGAGACTGCCCGCCGACAGGTCCTCGAAACCGGCCAGGATCTTGAGCAACGTGGTTTTGCCGCAGCCCGAAGGCCCGACGAGCGCCAGAAACTCACCGTTGGCGACTTCCAATGAGATATCGGTCAGCGCGCGATAGGTGCCGTAGTATTTATCGATTCCGGTGGCTTTGATGATGGGAGAAACCAAGGGGGACTTCCTGTCTCAGAAAGGGAGCAAGGGCGGCGAAACCGCCCTTGCAAATCGGGAGATCAACGCGCGGCGGCCAGTTCCTGAGACCAGATCTCAAGCATCTGGTCGATATTCGGCGCCACGTTGTGGAAGTGGGATTTGTCCCAGGCCTCCCACATGTAATCCATCTGCAGCACGTCCTTCTGCTCGTCGGTGAACAGAGCTTCGGCCTCCTGCGAGGGCACGAGGTTGCAGGTCGCTTCCGTCCAGGCGAGTTTCACGGCCACTTCCGGCGAGGTCAGGTCGCGCAGAAGCGCCTTGGCCTTGGCGTCGTCGACCGGGTCTTTCACGATCCCGCCCGCTTCCATCCAGATGATGCCCTGATTCAAGCCGTCCTTGGGTTCCGGCACGATCGACATGATCTCTTTCTGACCGTCCTTGCGCAGCGCCGAGGTGCAGTAGGTGCCGCCGCCGATCAGGGTTCTGAACGAGCCGTCCATCAAACCCTTCTGCGCGACCGAAAGGTCTCCGACGATCGCCCGCGTGTTCTTGAAGAGCGCGCGCAGCACGAGGCGGATCTCGTTGAGCTCGGCGTCGTCGAGCTCCTTGTAGGGATCGATCCCGGCATAGAGCGCCATCGGCATGATCGGCCAGTCGCCCCAGTCGAGCACACAGATCTTGTCCTTGTAGGCCGGATCGAAACAAGGCGCATAGCTGCTCCAGTTCTCAAGCTTGTCATACTTCGTATTGACGGTCGGCCCGACCCAGCCCCAGCGCGTCGGCAGGCCCGTCGTCTTCCCGTCGAAATCCAGCGGCGCGAAAGGTGCGCGGAATTGCGGATAGAAGCTCTCGTAGACATCGGCGAACTCGGCATCGTCGAGGAATTCCCCGATATCGGCCGGGCCCATGCGCTGCACCCACGGGCTGTCGGTGGCCACGACGTCGAAATCGCGCCATGCGCCGGCTGCGAGCTTGGCGAACCCGCCGGGGCTGTCGGTGATGAGGTCGATCGAGATCGAAACGTCGTTCGCCTCCTCGAAGGGCTTGATGATCTCGGGGCTGTCATAGCCCTCCCAGCACATGAATTTCATCGAGGTGGCGGCATGTGCCTTTCGCGGCATCAACCCTGCCCCCGCGAGCCCTGCCGCCCCCATGCCTTGCAGGAAGGTTCGGCGATTGGGCGAAAACATCGGTATTCCCTTGGACTTTGTCATCTCTCTTTACTCCCGGTTGGTTGGATCAAGGCCAGCTTTCTTTTCTTGTTTCAGACGACCTCTAGGTATCTTTCACGTTCCCACGTGCTCACATGGCGAAGGAAAGAAGCGTATTCGTGGCGCCGCGCGCGCACGAAACTGTCGATGAACACGTCGCCGAAAATCGCCCGAGCGACTTTGCTTTCGTTCAGCCGCTCGGCGGCCATGCCAAGATCGCTCGGGAAACGGGTGTCGGGCGACGGGTCCAGAAGATACTGATCACCGGAGGCAGGCGGGCCCGGATCGAGCTCGTTCTCGATCCCCCACAACCCGGCTCCGAGGCACATGGCCAAGGCCAGATGCGGGTTCGTATCTGCCGATGGCACACGGAACTCCACGCGGGTCGCATCGGGGCTGTCATTCATCACCCGCGCCGCGACCGTGCGGTTCTGGATCGCCCATGAGGCCGCCGTGGGCGCCCACATCCCCGGAACCATCCGGCGATAGGCATTCACGGTCTGGCTGCACAGCGCGAGCATCTCCGGCATCAAAGCGACCAATCCTGCGATGAAATGCCGGGCGGTCTGGCTCAGCCCGTCCGCATCGCCGGGATCGACGAAGGCGGGGCTATTGTCGGTCAGGTTGCGCAGCGAGACATGCAGGTGCCCGGACTGCCCCGAGAGGTTTTCATTCAGCTTCGACATGAAACAGGCGGTGAGCCCGTGGCGCCGGAAGTATGTCTTCGCGAAGTTCTTGAACAAGGCGGCATCGTCGGCGGCTTTCACACCGGGCGCATGGGTCAGCGGCACTTCGAGACAACCGGGCCCAAGTTCCGTATGCAGCGCGTCGAGACCGATCCCGAGGCTCTCCATCATCGCCACGAGCCCATCGAGCAGCTCGTGCTCATTCGCCAGCGTCTCGAGCGAGTAGGTCTTATTGCCCAACGCGTAATGCTTGGGCTCGGCATAGCCGCCTTCGCGCAGGCTCGCCGCGTCCTCGTCGAGCAGGTTGAACTCGAACTCGAAAGCCGAATGGACCGAGAAGCCCATGTCCCGCGCTTTCTCGAGCTGGCGGATCAACTGATTTCGCCCCGACCGCTCTCCGAAGGGCATCGCATAATCGGCGATGCAGATCGCCTGATCGCCCTCAAAGGGCCAGGCGCGCACCGTCTCGGGGAAAAGCTGCGCCGGAACATCGGTATAGTCGCCGCTCCCATAGGTTTCCTCGGCGCTGTCCCAATTGTAGAGCACATCGCAGAACGGGTAGCCGCCTTGGGCCAGCTTCTCCGCCTTGGCGCGCGCGACCCGTTTGACGCGGAACATCCCGTCCTGATCGAAAATCCCGATATGCACATATTGCGCGCCGATCCGATCGAGCATTTCGTGCATATCGACATGATTGGGGGTATCAGCTTGCATTCCGCAGCATTCCATTTTTTCCTGATCCGGTTCAGCTTAGAGCCTTGGCTGAGCCTACCAATACCCCCCAAGGGGTATGCCGCGTTCCCCGCAACGGGCGCCGCGGATCGAAGCGAGAGCGGGAACGATGTCAGGATGGAATGAGCGCATCGCCGATGCGATCACTGCGATGGGGACCGAAGAGTTCGCCCGAACGCTCGACCGGGCGACGGAGACGCTGTTTCCCTACAAGATTTGCATGGTCTTTGCCTATGAGGGCAACGCGACGCCGCAATCGCTCTACCACAACCTGCCGCCGGACTCGGCTCGGATCGTGATCTGGGATTACTGCACCGGTCCGTATCTGCTCGACCCGTTCTACGCCGAGACCGAACGGCGGCGCTCGGGGATGGCCGGTCTTCGACAGATGGCACCGGACAAGTTCTTCCAATCGGAATATTACGCCAAGCATTACAGCCGCACCGGCATTCGCGACGAGATCGGCATCTTCGCCGCGATCGGGCCCGAGCGGGTCGCGGTGATCAGCTTCGCCCGGGAACGCGGCCAGCCAGTTTTCAGTGCGCGAGAGCGGGCGCGTCTCGCCGAGGTGGGGCCCGTCATCGAAGCCCTGATGCGCGGCCATTGGGGCGTTACGGCAGTGCGCGAGGCGCGCGACGATGCGGCGGAGACCGCCCTGCCCCCTCTGCAGGTCCTGCTCGACCGAATTGCCGGTGGCGTTCTGACCCCGCGCGAGACCGAGGTGATCGCGATGGTGCTGCGTGGGTATTCGACGACCGCGATCGGCGCAAATCTCGAGATCAGCGACGAGACAGTGAAAGTCCATCGCAAGAACGCCTACCGGAAGCTGTCGATCTCGTCTCAGGCGCAGCTCTTCTCGCTGTTCCTGAAGGCGCTGGACGAAAGTTCAGTGGCAGGTCAGTTGCAGCAGCGTCGATCTGGGTAGCCCTGCGTCCAGCGCCGACGACTCCGAGACGGCTAGAAAACCATGCTCCCGACGCCTTCGCGCTTCGCTTCGCGAGCTGCCTCTGGCGCGGCGCGCGCCATCGACTGGTAGGCCATCAGTTCGACCGTGTCGCGAATGGCCACGAAATGCCCCTCCCTGACTTCACGCAGCGCGATGCGCTCGGGGTCTGTGGCGCGCGGCAGCAGAAGCTTCGGCGTTTTCAGGTCGGCTGTGCGCTCGCGCTGGAGCGGTCTGCGCTGCGGGTCCGGATGCGGCACCGCCGACAGCAGCCGTCGGGTATAGGGATGCAGCGGGTTCTTCAGCACGGTGTCGGTCGGCCCGGTTTCGACGACCTGCCCCGCCCACATCACGGCGATGCGGTGGCTGACGCGTTCGACGACTGCAATGTCATGGGAGATGAAGAGGAACGAGACGCCCTCCTCCCGCTGCAGCTTGGCGATCAGATCGGTAATCTGGCGCGCGACCGATACGTCGAGGGCCGAAACCGCCTCATCCGCGACGATGATCGCCGGTTTGACCGAGAGCGCGCGGCAGATGCAAAGCCGCTGACGCTGCCCGCCGGAGAACTGGTGCGGGTAACGGTCCATCGCGGCGGCTTCCAGCCCGACCCGTTCCAGCAGCTCGCCCGCCATCGCCCGCCGCTCGGCGCGCGTCATCGGGTTGCGGATATGGGCGGGCTCGGTGATCAGATCATAGACCGGGAGCCGCGGGTTGAGGCTGGCATAGGGGTCCTGAAAGACCATCTGCATCTTTCCGCGCAGCGGGCGCAGCTCTTGCGCCGTCAGGCCGGTCAGGGTCTGCCCGCTCAGCCGGACCCGCCCGCTAGATGCCGCCTCGAGACCGAGCAAGGTCCGCGCCAAGGTGGATTTGCCGCAGCCGGATTCCCCCACCAGCCCGAGCGTTTCTCCGCGCCCGAGGGTCAGCGAGACCTCGTTGACCGCGTGATAATCGAGCGCAGGCCGTCCCGGAGCGGCGCGGCGCACCGGGAAACGCACAGAAAGCCGGTCGACTTCGAGGAGCGGCGCATCGGCGCTGAGCGGTCGTTTCGGAGCCCCCGCGCCCAGCATCGGCGTCGCCGCCATCAGGTTGCGGGTATATTCGGCCTGCGGTGCCGCGAAGATCTGCCCGACCGGAGCGGTTTCGACCTGTTCGCCGCGACACAGCACGACCACGCGGTCGGCGATCTCGGCCACCACCCCCATGTCGTGGGTGATGAACAGCACGGCCATTCCGCTCTCTTCCTGCAGCTCTTTGATCAGCGACAGGATCTCCGCTTGCGTCGTCACATCGAGCGCGGTCGTCGGTTCATCGGCGATCAGCAGATCGGGCTGGCAGGCCAGCGCCATCGCGATCATGACGCGCTGCCGCAACCCGCCCGACAGCTCGTGCGGATATTGCACCAGCCGCCGATCGGGTTCTGGGATTTTGACCCGCGCGAAGGCGGCACGGGCCGCCGCCAGCGCCGCCTTGCGGTCCAGCCCCTGATGCAGGCGCAAGACTTCTGCCACCTGTTCGCCAAGCGGCATCACCGGGTTGAGCGCGGTCATCGGCTCCTGAAAGATCATCGAGATCCGGTTGCCGCGCACCTGCTGCATCTCGCGTTCCTCGAGCGCCGTGATCTCGACCGGCGTGTCGCCGTCCAGATCGATGCGCCCACCGGTCAGGCGTCCGCCCTCGCGTTCGATCAGGCGCATCAGCGCCAGCGCGGTGGCGGATTTGCCCGAGCCGGACTCCCCCACCAGCGCGACGGTCTCGCCGCGTGCGATGTCGAAGCTGAGCCCCGACAGCGCGGTGTGGGAGCCGAAAGCGAGGCTCAGGTTCTGGACTGACAGAAGCGGTGCGCGGCTCATGGATCAACTCGCGGCTGCGGCAGCGCGGCGGACGCGTGCCTCGGGGTGGTCGGCGAAGGACGGCAGCGGGGGCGTCCAGCGGCGATGGCGGGGAGTGGTCTCGAAGGAGAAGGGATCGTCGCCCACGACCTCCCAGCGGAAACTGTCGCCCAGTTCGATCATCCCCATCGCGCCGGCGGGCTCACCCTCGGTGGTGAAGCTCTCGGTCAGCGATTGCTGGGTCAGATGGGTAATCCCGTCGACCGTGGTGACGGTGTTCCAGTGCACGTGACCGGCGAGACAGACGACCGGCACCTTCGCGCGAGACAGGGCGGCACGGGCGCGCTCGGCCATCGGATAGGTCGAGCTGGCCGGGTTGTTCTCGAAATAGTAGTTGCCCAGCTGCGAATGGCCCGAGATCGGCACATGGCTGACCACGAGCGTCGGACGATCGCTCGCCTGCATGGTGCGCGAGAGCCAGACCACATCGGGCTCGGTCAGCACGAAGCCGGAATAGTCGGGCATCCGGCGGATACGCGTATCGGCGCGCCACAAAACGATCCGCCAGCCACCGATGTCGACCACCCCGTGATCGAGCGTCTGGCCGAGGATCCCTTCGTTATCCGAGACCTCCAGATGATCGCGATCATGGTTGCCGTTGAGATGCAGGATCGGGGCCTCGACGGCGCGGAACGCCTCGGCCACTTCGGCTTCCAGACGCAGGTCGGTGTCGCGGTTCTCATCCGAGATCCGGTCCCCGAGATCGAGCACCAGATCGGCGCCGCCGTCGCGAACGTAACGGGCGAAGTCTTCCATCAGGGGCAGCGCCATGTCGCCGCGCTTCGCGGTCGAGGGTTTGCCATGGTGGATATCAGTGACGATGGCGATACGGGTGGACATGCTGAAACTTTCCAAAGAGTTGGGGGAAGGTGCCCGCCGCCACGCATAAGCGGCGACGGGCGGGGAGCGTTAGTTGGAGGCGAAGGAGATCGCCCCGGCGCGGAAATCGAGCACATAGGGGATGTGGCCCGGCTTCGGCGCCCAGGCGATATCCTTGCGCATCGCCCAGCTCTCATAGGGGCGATAGAGCGGCAGCACCGGCGGGTCCTGCTTGATGCGATCCATCAGCTCGGCATAGGCGGCGCGACGATCCGCGACATCCTTGGAGAAGCGGAACTTGTCCCAGGTCTTGCGATAGGCTTCGTCGGTGGTGAATCGGCCTTCCGATTCCGAGGCCGCATCCGGGGCCCACATGACGCCGAACGAGCCGAAGGGGTCCGCGAAATACATCGGGTTCGACCAGTTGCGGGTCATCATGTCCTTGCTGTTGCCGGTCCATTTCTCGGCAACATTCACCTTGCCCTTGATGCCGACCTGCGCCCACATCTCGACGATGGCCTGCGCGGCCAGAAGGCCGTTGGTGTAATAGACCGGGTCGGTGTCATAGGTGATCTCGAACCCGTCATAGCCAGCTTCCTTCAGCAGTTCGCGGGCTTTCTCGGGATTGTACTCGAAGGTCTTCAGCTCCGGCATGTAGAGATCGCCGTATTCCTTCATCGTGTGGGTCGAGGGAACGACGGCCTTGCCCAGCCACAGCGCCTCGTTCAGCGCGTCGCGGTCGATCGCGAGGCTGAGCGCCTGACGGATGCGCGGGTCGCGCAGCTTGGGATGGTTGGTGTTCATGATCATGACGTGGAACAGCGGCGTGACGCTGCCCGCGGCCTTGATGCTCGGGTCGGCCTCGATCAGCGACAGCTGGTCGGGCGCGACATTGGTGATCATATCCACTTCGCCGGTCTTCAGCGCGGTGATCCGCGAGGCGGTTTCCGGGATATGGATCACGGAGACCTTTTCCAGCGGCGCCTTGTCGCCCCAGAAGTTGTCGAAGCGGGTATAGACCACGCGCTCGCCGGGGCTGAACTCGCTGATCGCATAGGGGCCGGTGCCGACCGGAGCCATCGAAAAGGCTTCGTAATCGCTGTCCTCGGCCACGTTCGGATCGCCGGTCAGGCCCTTGGTGTAGTCTTCGGGGATGATCATGACCTGCTGCAGGTTCACGAGCGTTTCCCAAAGCGGCTCTTCGCGCTTCACGGTGATGCGGACGGTGTAATCGTCGACCTTCTCGGCTTTCTCGAAGTTGTTCAGACGGTCCTTCGAGCGCACCATGTAGGGCGGGAACGTGGCCTGATACATGCGGTTGAGCGAGAAGACCACGTCATCGGCGGTCATCGCTTCGCCGTTCTGGAAGGTCACGCCCTGACGGAGCTTGAACTCCATGACCTTGGGCGAAACGAGGTTCCATTCGGTCGCCAGACCGGGGCGCCATTCGCCGCCGATCTTCTCGTGATCCTTGTCGATCAGCGTGTCGAAGGTGTTGTAGTAGAACTGCGAGCCGACATTCGAGTGGTCGCGGCCGGGATCGAGATATTTGGCGACGTTGGCAGCGCCGACTTTCAGTTCGCGGGCCTGAGCCCCGGTGACGGCAGAGGCAGCGATGCCGGCGGCAAGAGCGGTGGAAACGAGCAGTCTGAGCATTGGTATCTCCATTGCAGGGTTTGACGACGGGCGCTTGCGGCCTTCTGTTCTTGTTGCGGGGTGTCAGCGTGCGCGCAGGCGCACGTCGACGCTGTCGCGTAACCAGTCACCGACCACCTGGACGGCGAAGGTCAGCAACACGATCAGCGCGGCGGGGACGATGACGATCCAGGGGGCGGTCGGCATGTAGTCGCGACCGATGCCGACCATCGAACCAAGCGTCGCGGTGGGCGGCTGCACGCCGAGGCCGAGGAAGGACAGCGTGCTTTCAAGGAGCACGATATTCGACAGCGACAGCGTGAACTGGACCACCAGCGGCGAGACGATATTGGGCAGCAGGTGGGTGAAGGCGATCCGCCGCGGACTGGCGCCTGCGGCACGGGCGGCCTCGATGAACGGCAGATGCATCAGGCGGCGCACGTCGCCGCGCACGATCCGGGCATATTGCTCCCAGCCGGCGAGGCCGAGGACGATGACCATCACCTGAAGCGAGCTGCCGAAGATCGCCAACGTGAACAGCGCGATCAGCGTGAAAGGCACCGCGATCTGGGTGTCGACCGCCGACATGATCGCGGCATCGGTGCGTCCGCCGACCACGCCTGCCAGCAGACCGAGCAGCCCGCCGACGAGAAGGCCCAGCAGCGCGCCGAGGATCGCCAGCATCAGCGTCAGGCGCAGACCGTGCAGGCTGCGCGACAGGACATCGCGGCCCAGCTCGTCCGTACCCAGCGGATAGGCGACCTTCGCCCGGTCGAAGCCGATCGGCGGGCGCAACCGCGAGAGCAGGCTCTGCGCATTGGGATCATGCGGCGCGATCAGCGGGCCGAGGAAAGCCATGAGCAAGAGGGCCAGCCCGACCGCGAAGGCGACTTTCTGGATCACGTTGGTGCCGGTCCAAAGGCGGTGAAGGGCCGAAGGCGCGGGAGTGTTGAGGGCCATGGTCATCGGATCACCCTTTGAGTTGATGGCGCAGGCGCGGATCGGCCCAGGCATAGGCAAGGTCGATGGCGGCGTTGATGAGGATGACGGCGATGGCGACGGTGATGACCCCGAACTGGAGCACCGGGTAGTCGCGCCGGATCGCCGAGGAGACGAGCAGGTCGCCGATGCCGGGCCAGGCGAAGATCGATTCCACCACCACCGAACCGGAGGCGGCGAGCCCCGCGATCTGAAGACCGATCACCGACAGCAGCGTGATCGAGGCGTTGCGCAATCCGTGGCGCAAGATCACCGCACGCTCGGGCAGGCCCTTGGCGCGGGCGGTGCGCATGAAGTCCTGCCCCAGCACGTCGAGCATGGCGTTGCGGGTAAAGCGCGTGAGCGCCGCGATCAGCACGCCCGACATCGCCAGCGTCGGCATGATGAAATGCAAGGGCGTTCCATTGCCCACCACCGGCAGCCAGTTCAGCCAGTAGGCGAAGACCAAGACCATCACCACGGCGAGGATGAAGTTCGGCACCGCGTAGCCGAGGAAGGCCACGACCATCGCCGCGCTGCCCAGCCAGTGCTTGCGCCAGATCGCGGCGATCATGCCCAGCGGGAGCGACACGACGAGCGTGAGCCCGATCGCCGACAAGAGAAGCTGCGCCGAGGGCCACAACCGCTCCGCCACGATCTGGATGACCGGTCGGCGCTCGATGAAGGACAGGCCGAAATTCCCGTCGAGGAAGGCGCGCAGGAAGGCGAAATACTGGTCCCAGAGCGATCGGTCGAGCTCGTAATAGCGGATCAGGATCTCGCGGTCTTCTTGGGTCATGCCCTCGCCCGCGAGGAAATCGATGGCGTTCCCCGACAGGCGCGTGGCGAAGAACACGAGCGTGACGATGACGAAGAAGGTCAGCGCCATCCGGACGAGGGTGCGCAGGGTGTAGCTCAGCATGTCACGATCTCCTGGGCGAGGGTCACGCCGCCCGGCCGGGCGAGCAGGACGAACTCGACCCCGGCGGCGGCAGCCGCGCGGCCATCTGTTTCGGGCGTGTCGCCAAGGAAGACCGCCGCACCCGGCGCGACCCCGGCGCGCGACAGCGCGGCGTGAACCAGATCGGGGGCGGGCTTGGCGAGGCTCGACGCCGTCGCGGCGGGCACTGCGGCGCGTGCCGCGGCCCACAGGGCGCCGGTCTCGGGTCGGGGCGTGCCGTCAGGGCCGGGATGGAACGTGTCGGGATTGCTCAGGAGCACGGGCAGGCCCCGTGCGGCCATCGCGGTGAGTTCCGTCAGGTCGGCGAAGCTGAAACCGGTGTCGCGCGCCAGAAGCACCAGCTCGGGCTGCGCCCGGTCGGGCACAAGTCCCAGCTTGCGCGCCAGCGTGACAAGCGGCGGCGCGGCAAAAAGTGCGACCCGCGCGCCGGGGCGACGGCGCTGCAGATTGCGGAGCGTTTCCTCCCCCGCCAGCACCATGCGCTCGGCAGCTACCGCGAGCCCCATCATGCCGAGCCGGGCCGAGAGGTGCTCGGCAGTGTCGGTGGAATTGTTCGAGACGACCCAAAGCCGCTCGCCGCAACGCTCGATCAGCTCGGGCACGCCGGGCAGCACGCGGTCCCCAGCGATCAGACAGCCATCGAGATCGGCCAGAACCGCAGCACGTTCGGGGAGCGGCCCTGACAGGAACTCGGACAATCCGACAGGCTGGGTCATGGGCAAATCCTCTCCGTTCGGGGCCTCGGCCCCGTTCGCGCGATGCGCGTCTGTTCATGCGGTGATGGGGCGTCGCCCCGGACTGCTCACGGTTTGACGAGTTTCTGTGACGTGGATGTTACATCTGCAAGCTAAGCCGTCGGATGATGAAAGCTTCGGTTGGATCTTTGGCGAGCGCCCTGTCGCTTTCCCGCCTGCGCTCGGTGACTGCGGTCGCCGAGGAGGGCTCTTTTTCGGCTGCTGCGCGCCGATTGGGGGTGTCGCATTCCGCAGTCGCGCAGCAGATTCGCGATCTCGAGAGAGCCTTCGGCGTGCGGCTGTTCGACAAGCTCAACGGAACCCTGTGTGCCACGCCCCTGTGCGAGCAGCTTTGCGACATCGGCGCCCGGATGCGCGAGGCCGAGCATGACGCGTTGCGCATTCTCGAACGCCGGGGCCCGACCGGCAGGCGCAGGCTGCGCGTCGGTCTGGGCAATTCCATGCCGGGCATCGCGATTGTCCACCAGCTCCTGCGCCAGCACCCCTCGCTGACGGTCTCGGTGGAAAGCGGCTCGCATCAGGACATTCTCGCGGCCCTGCTGCGGCGCGAGGTCGATGTCGCGGTGCTGCCCGATCTGCCGAACGATCGCCGGTTCCGCACCGCGCGGGTGCTGTCGCAGGAGGTGGTGGGGATCGTCTCCGCCGACAGCCCGACCGGATTGCGCGACGAGGTCACCCTCGAAGAACTGGCGCGGCTGCCGCTGATCTTCCGCTCGCAGGGGTCCTCGACCCAGAAGGTCGTCGACCGCGCCTTCCGTGCGACCGGCCTGTCCCCCGAGCCGCAGCTGATCGCCGACACCCGCGACGCCGTCTATGAGGCGGTGGCCTTGGGGATCGGCGTCGGCTTCATGTGGCGCTTTGGCACTTACCGAACCGATACGGTGCGCAGGCTGCTGATCCGCGACATTCGGTCAACGGTGGACGAGGTCGTGTTCGCCCTGAAGGACGAAAGGAACGAGTTGATCGAACTGTTCTTCAACGCCGCCAGCCAGATCGATCCGGCCGGGGCGGCTGGCGCGGAGATCATTCGAGAATAGGTGCGCCGACGCCCAAGCGACGTGGCCTAGACCGCCGCCGCGACGCTCTCGGGAAACAGATCGCCTGTCCCGAAGCTTTTCACGCACCCGTCGTCCTCGCGCATCAGGAACAGGGCGTCGAGGCCGCGTTTCCTAGCAACCTCCAACCCCTTGTCCGGGCCAAGCACCATGAGCGCGGTGGCCCAGCCATCGGCCTCGGCGCAACTGCGCGCGACCACCGTCACGGAGGCGGGCGATGCCAGCAAGGGCGCACCACGCGAACGATCCATCGTATGCGAGAGCCTGCGCGCGCCGAGGTCGATCCAGTGCCGATAATCGCCGGAGGTCGCGACCGATGCGTTCTCGAGCGCGAGGATCGAATGCGGCGTGCGACGCAGCGGATCGGGGCTCTCGACCGCGATCGTCCACGGGCTGCCATCGGGCCTGAGCCCCACGGCCCGCATTTCGCCGTCGATCCCGACAAGACCGGCCTCGATCCCCTGCGCGGCCAGCGTCTCGGCAAGGCGATCCACGCCGTAGCCTTTCGCGATCCCGTTCAGGTCCAGCACCACGGGGCCGCTCTTGCGCACGCTGTCATGGTCGAGCTCGAGCCATTGATATGCGGGCTGCCGCGACACACTCATCGCGGCGCGGATCGCCTCGGGAGTCGCATCGTCGGGACCGAAGCCCCAAGCCGTGACCGCATCTCCGAGCCCGATATCGAACGCACCGCCCGAGGCTTTGCCGATCTCCAGCCCGAGACGGAGCACTTCGGCCAAACACCCGGGCACCTTCACCCACTCGCCTTCCGCAGCCGCGTTGAGCCGCATCAGGTCGCTGTCCGGTTTCCAGGTGGACATCTGCGCATCCACTGCCGCAACCGCCGCCTGAAGCGCGGCTTGGATCGGCGCGGGGTCGCGCTCGGGCGGTGCGAAGAACAGGGCGGTCCAGCGGGTGCCCATGGTCGCGCCGTGCAAAGCGTGGCGCAGCAGATCAGAAGATGTCTTCGACATAACGGCCCTCCGTTTTCAGTTTGGTCGCACTCAGGCCCGACGCGGCGAGGATGTCATGCAGAGCCTCTGCGACACCCGCCGCCATGTCCCGCCCGCCGCACACCATGATCCGCGCACCGCTCTGCACGAGCCGGACAAGTTCGGGGGCATCGGCGCGCATCGCATCCTGAACATAGCGCGGTCGCTGGCCGCGCGAGACCGAGGTCACGAGCCGCGACAGACGGCCTTCGTCCTTCCACCCGCCGATCTCCTGCGCATAGAGGAAATCGCTTTGCGGATCGCGCATCCCGAAGAAGAGGTGGATCGGGCGCCGTTGCTCGTTTTCGCGCACGAAGCCCACCAGAGGGCCGATCCCCGTGCCCGCGCCGATCAGGATCAGCGGCGCGCGCGAACGGTCCGGCCGGAAGGCGGGGTTGCGTCGAACGAAGGCGCGGACGCTCTCGCCCGGCTCGAGCGCCGTCAGTTGACCCGAACACAACCCGCCGGGATGTTTCTTGACCACGATCTCCAGAAACCCGTCGCGGCGTGACGACGCGAGCGAATAGAGGCGCGGTGTCGGCGCCCCTTCCGGCAGGATCCCGATCAGATCTCCTGCGGCAAACCGCGTGAAGCCAGCCCCCGTCAGGCGCTGCCAGAACGTGGCGCGCGGCAGGGAAAAGCGCAGGATCGACGTCGGCGCCTGCACGTCCGCCCCATAATCGCGCCGCGACTGGAGCGTGAGTTCGGTCGTGGCAGGGGGCGTCGGTTGGTGATGCAGATCGAGCACGATCCCGAGCACTGCGCCCAGCGCCTGCCCCCAGCGCGCGAAGGCCTGCGGCGACTGACGGTCGATCGTGTCATAGGGCAGAAGAACCGGCCACCCTTTCGCCTCCACGGTGTCGGCAATCGTCTGGGCATAGGCGCAATAGGCAGGGAAACTCCGGTCCCCGAAACCGAGCACGGCAATCGGGATATCCAGCACATCGGAGCAGGCGTCGAGTTTCGTCAGAAAGCCTTTGGCGGAGCTGGGCTCCGCCCCGTCGCCATAAGTGGCCGCGAGCACGATGATCCGATCGGCCCGGGCGTAGCGCTCGGGGGCGAAGGAGGACATCGGCGCGATATGAACACTCTGGCCCGCAGCCCGGAGCGCCGCGTGCAGGGTCGCGGCAAAACCCCAGGTGCTGCCGCTCTCGCTGCCGACGAGGAGGATCGTCTCCGCCCGCGCGGCTGGTTGGTTGGCCCGGATGCGCGGGCGACCGCGCCGTCCGGCCAGCCAAATGATCAGGCCGGTGAGCCCCATCACCGGCACGCCCAGCGCCATGAGACCCAGCACCGCGCCAAGCAGCGCAGCGCCCTGCCCCGTATGCAGCATGTAGATGGTTTCCGAGATGCGTTGCCATGCGGTCAGGTCCGCCCAGGCGAGTACGTCGCCGGTGCCCTGATCGAGATAGCCGGTGCCGCGATCGGTCTTCAGCGTGAAAACATCGGTGGCATCGCCGTCATAGGGAAAACTCAGGCTCCGCAGTTCCTTGACCGGCGTGTCGCCGAGCATCGCGAGACCGGCAAGCGGCACGTCAGTTTGGCCGCTCACCTCGGCGGGGATGCCGAGCGAGGGCCCGCCATCGGGGATCAGCTCGAAGGTCGAGGCCGTCATCCACAGAGACGTGGCGGAGGAGAGAAGCAGGCCGATCACCGCGACGCGCGCGATCTCGACGTGGAGCCGCCCGGCGAGCGGCCCGCGCAAACGCGAGAACCAGTTCCGCCAGCCGCCGACACGCCGCGCGACGAGCAGGGCGCCGGAGACCGAGAGCACCAGCATCGCGACGGAGCCCAGCGCGCTTGCAACGCGGCCCGGATCGCCGAGAAAGAGGGAGCGGTGAAGGTTGGTCAGCCAACGCTGAAAGGCATTCGGGTCAGCCGATGCGACGCCACGCCCCGTGGTGGGATCTATCACCGCCGCGCCGGGCTGTCCGGCTTCGAACCAATAGGCCGTGATCCGCCCCGACGGTGCGCGCCGGATTTGTTCGAGACCCGGATAGATCGTCTGGATGCGCTCAGCGAGGGTCGCAACGCTGAGCTCCGCCCCTGCCTGCGGTGCCGCGATCCGCTCCGCAACCGGAAAGACCGCGAGCACCGCGCCACTGAGCGCCAGCACCGTGACAAGCGCCAGGGCAATCAGCCCCGGCCAGCGATGAAACGCGCGGATCATGGCCTGTCACCTCACATGTCGTAGGTGAAATCGGAGACGTAGCGACGCCCCGGAACCGGCGTGCCCGCGCCCTCGGTCGTGAGCGGCACGGCGACCTCGTTGGGGCTGTCGCGCATGTCCTCGACCGCGGCGTCGATATGCAGCGTGTAACCCGCATCGAAGAGCGCATCCGCAAGATCGAGCGTGATCTCGAGCGTCCGGCCTGCGCCTACGCTTGCGCCGGTGATGCCGTTGATCTGCGTCGGATCGCCGCCGGTCGCGCGATACCAGTCGCGGAGATGCTCGTAATATTTGGACTTGCCGCCCGCCATCCAGAGGCTGCCCGCATAGGCGCCCGACGGGTCGGTGACATAGAGCGCGAGATAAGCGCCGTCGCCGCCGTAGTTGTTCAGCGTGGTCTTGAGCGTGACGGGCTGCGCGGATGCGAGCGCGGGAATAGTCAGCGCCGTGCTCAGCGCCAATGTTGCGAGAAGAGATTTCATTTCGGGAATCCTTGTTCTGGGGAGGAATGCGGCGGCGGCTCAGTTCACCTGAACCTTGGGCGGAGCACCGTCACCGAAGAGACCGTTTTTCGGCGGGGCGACCGTGCCGGCGGGGGCCGGGTTGCGCGCCGATGCGCCGTAGTCGTCATCATCGTCGTCCTCGTCATCGTCGTCATAGTCCGACGTGATGAGGCGCTGCGTCGCCGGATCGAGCTTGGCTTCGATTTTCCGCCCGTCGCGGTCGCGGCCCTCGATCTCGTATCGGCCGTCTTCCATCTCGATTTCGTGGACAGTCCAGCCGTTCTCGCGCGCGATCTGCATCACCGCGTCGCGGGACATTCCTTCGCCGCGCGAAGACTTTTCATAGTCGTCGTCGGCCAGAGCCATCCCCGCAGGCAGCAGGGCGATGAGGGGAAGTGCGGTCAGGATCTTTCGCATGGCAGGGTCTCCTTTTTCATCTGCTAGCGACAATCTGGGCAGCGGACCTGAGCGCTTCCTGACGGGCAGAGAGTTTCCGCTTCAGCTTCGCGTCAGGAAAAAGGCCCCGCCTTGTGAGGGCGGGGCCAGGTGAGGCCGCGGGACAAACGGCCTTGGCGATGTGAAAGGGAATCGTCAGGCGATATCGCCGGGTTCAGGCCCACGCTTGTCGCCGGTCAGCATCGACCGCGCGAGGTTTTCGCGATGCCGGAAGGAGGCCAGAACCACACCGGCGACATGCAGCGCCACGAGCAGCAGGACCAGATTGGCGAGAACCTCGTGCAGCTCTTCCAGCGCCTCGTTGCCTTCGCCTTCCGCGCCCTCGCCGTATTCACCGTATTCGCCATCCTCGTCCGCGAAGGCGGGGGTCACGATCTGCGGCAGCGCGGGAAGCATCGCCACGCGCGTGGGTTCCGCCATCAGCCAGCCGGTAAAGGCGGTGCCCGACAGCGAGATCAGCAGCGCCACGATCATCAGCGCCCCCGCAGGGTTGTGGCCGAGATAGCGACGCTCTTTGCCGCGGAGCATGTCGCCAAGATAGGACAGCGTCTGCCCGGGCCCTCTGAGGAACTGGGTGAACCGGGCATAGCGCCCGCCCACGAGCCCCCAGATCAGCCGGAATGCGACCAGCCCGGCGACGGTGTAGCCTGCGATCTCATGCACCGGCTGCAACTCGTCAGCCGTGAACCAAGCCGTGGCGAAAGCCGCAACGAGACCCCAGTGGAAAATCCGCACCAGCGGATCCCAGACCCGCACCTTGCCTCCGGAGCTACCGCCGGAATTCGTCGTGTCGTGAAATGCTGCTTCAGTCATGTTTGTCTCCTTCACGATCTTCGCGGGACCGACCATGTTCATCGCCCTCATATTCGACCTCGAGAATCTGGAGCGTCGAAGGATGAACCGTCACTTCGAGCTGGCGGCCCTGCGCGTCGGTGCCGTCGATCTCGTAGCAGCCGTCATCGATCTTGATGCGGCGCACCGTCCAGCCGTTCTCTTCGGCGAGTTGGGCCACGGCATCGCGCGGCTGCCAATCCGCCATCGGCACGAAACAGTCATCATCGGCCAGAGCCATTCCAGCCGGAAGCACCGCGAGAAAGGCGAGAATTGTCACTGTCTTCTTCATGGGCCAAACTCCTGTTCGTGGCCAACTCTGCACCTTTCATGGGCGATCAATCTGACGGGAACCTGAAGCCGCATCGCGCGCAACGTCAGCTTGGTGTCAGCCGGGCAGGTGAAGACAGGGCAACGGATAAGAGATGGGACCAACATGCGCATCCTGCTGATCGAGGACGACACTATTCTGGGCACCGCGGTGCGCGACCAGATCGCGAGCGACGGCCACTCGGTGGACTGGGTCACGCGTCTCGACGAGGCGGGTGCGTCGGTCCGCAGCACCGGCTATGATCTCGTCCTGCTCGATCTCATGCTTCCCGATGGCCGCGGCATCGGCTTTCTGAAGTCGCTGCGCAGCCGGGGCGATGTGACCCCCGTGATCATCATGACCGCGCTCGATCAGGTCTCGGACCGGATCGAGGGGCTGAACGCGGGCGCCGACGACTATCTCGTGAAGCCCTTCGATCTCGCGGAACTCTCCGCGCGCATCGGCTCGGTCGCGCGACGCTACAGCGGCAATCCGAACCCGATCGTGACCCATGCCGGGCTCGAGATCGACCTTGCCGCGCGCAGCATCCTGCGCGACGGCAAGCCCGTGCAACTGACCGCACGCGAATGGGCCCTGTTCGAGGCGTTCCTCTCGCGCCCCGGCCAATTGCTGTCCAAAGCCCAGCTCGAAGAGAAACTCTATGCCTTCGACGCGGAGGTGGAGAGCAACACGATCGAGGTCCATGTCAGCCGCCTGCGCAAGAAACTCGGTGCCCATGTGATCGAGACCGAACGCGGTCTTGGCTACAGGCTGGGCAAGGCATGAGATTGCCGCGAAGCCTTCAGGCCCGTCTGGGGCTTTCGCTCGGGGTCGTTCTGGCGCTGATGTGGATCGCAGCGGCAACCGTCACCGCGCTGATCGTGCGCAAGGAGATGAGCGAGGTCTTCGACTCCACGCTTCAGGAAACGGCGCAGAGGATCCTGCCCCTCGCGGTCATGGATATCGTGAACCGCGACGGCAACAACACGACACAGCGTCTTGCGAGGCTGCGCAACCACGAGGAATTCTTCACCTATATCGTGCGGGACGCGGAGGGGCACATTCTTCTTCAGTCCCATGCGGCCGATCCGTCCGTCTTCCCCGCCTATGACGGACGGGGGTTCAGCCAGACGGCCACCCACCGGCTCTATAGCGATGCCGCCCTTCAGGACACGATCCGGATCACCGTCGCGGAACCGCTCGCGCATCGTGCGAAGGTCGCGCGAGAGGTGGAGCTTGGCCTTGGTCTGCCTCTGCTGATCGTGATCCCGCTCGCCTTCGCGGCGGTCGTGCTGGCGGTGCGGACCAATCTCGGGCCGATGCGGCGGTTCCGAACCAGTCTAGAGGCGCGCAGCGCCCGCGATCTCACCCCCATTCCGACCGACGATCTGCAGACCGAAATTTCTCCGGTCGCCGCCACGCTCAACAATCTTCTCGGGCGGTTGCGCGAAGGGTTCGAGGCCGAGCGAAGCTTCGCCTCCAACGCCGCGCATGAATTGCGCACGCCCCTTGCGGGCGCCATCGCGCAGACACAGCGTCTGAGCGCGGAAACCACCGACCCTGTCGCGAAGACACGCGCCGCCGATATCGAGGCGACGCTCAAACGTCTCACGCGGCTCTCGGAACGTCTGCTGCAACTCGCCCGCGCGGAAGGCGGGCCTTTGCGGCTTGAGCGCAGCTCGGACCTGCGGGTCGCCGCCCGCCTGATCGTCGAAGACCTCGCGCGCGGCTTCGATCCCGGGCGTATCGCTCTGGAGCTGCCGGAGACGCCTGTCATCTCGGATCTCGATCCCGATGCTTTCGGCATCCTGTGTCGGAACCTGATCGAGAACGCGCTGAAGCATGGGGCGCAGGACGAACCGGTTACGGTGCGCCTGACTGCGAAAGGCGTTTTCACCGTGACGAATGCCGGGCCTGTCATTCCGCAGGAGACCCTCGCGCGCCTGACCGCGCGGTTCGAGCGCGCCGGCAGCACGAATGATGGCAGCGGATTGGGCCTCGCCATCGTCGCCGTCATCGCGGAGCGGATCGGTAGCCCGCTCTCGCTGACATCCCCGCCGAGCGGTCGCGACTCCGGCCTCGAGGTCAGCCTACAGCTGCCGCTGAGTGCGGCGACATCCTGACGAGCCCCGCGCCGAAACCCGTCACGTTCCGAAGCGCGCCTTGTTCAGCGTCACTTGCCGGACCTCGTTCGGCTGATAGTCTGGAAAAATGACCGACGCGGAAACGATGACTGCGGTGCTTTGCGACCGCTATGGAGCGCCTGACACGCTTTGGCTGGACGAGGTCCCCATCCCGGCGCCCGCACCGGGTGAAATCCGGGTGCGCGTGCATGCCGGAACGGTGAACCGGACCGACACGGCCACGCTGCGCGGCCATCCCTTCTTCGCGCGGGCGATGACGGGGCTCTTGCGGCCGAAGATGCCCACGCTCGGGATGGATTTCGCCGGCGTGGTCGACGCCCTGGGCGATGGCGTGAGCGCATTCCGGCCCGGGGAGCGGGTCTTCGGCCTGTCGCCCGAGCGGTTCGGCGCCCATGCCCAATATCTCTGCCTGCCCGCCGACGGACCGATTGCGCGGATTCCGGGCGATCTCGCCTTCGACGAGGCTGTGGTGGGCGAAGGCGCCTGGTATGCCGACGCGACCACCAGCCTGCTGTCCGAGGGCGCCCGCTGCCTGATCTACGGTGCCTCCGGCGCCATCGGCTCTGCGGCGGTTCAGCTTGCCAAGGCGCGCGGGGCGCATGTCACGGCGGTCGTCGGAACCCGTCACCTCGAATTGGCGCAGAGCCTGGGGGCCGACAGGGTGGTGAATTACGAGACCGAGGATTTCACCGCGCTCGGCGAGCGCTTCGATCTTGTCATCGACGCGGTGGGCAAGACCTCGTGGCGCGCCTGCCGCCCGCTGCTGACGCCCGACGGCATCTTCACTGCGACCGATCTGGGCCCCGGCTGGTCGCACCTGTTCCTCTCCGGCTGGTGCGCGCTTACCGGCAGCAAACGCGTGCGGCTCCCCTTTCCCGAGAATGCCCCCGGTTTCGTGCGACGCCTCGCCGGGCTGATGGCGGAGGGGCGGTTCCGGGGCGTCTTCGACCGGCGCTATCGGCTGGACGAGATCGTCGAGGCCTTCCGCTATGTCGAGACCGGGCAGAAGACCGGGATCGTGAGGATCGACATCCTCTAGGATCAGGACGGGCGGATCAGGACGGGCGGATCACGATCTTGCCCCTCACTTCGCCATGACCGGTGCGCGCCAGTGCCTCCGGCAGCTCGGCCAGCGGCAGCTCCGCCTCGAGATGCGGCGCGATCCGCCCCGCCTCTGCCAGCGCCGCCACGCGCGCGGTCAGTTCGCGCCCCGAGGGCACCATCAGCATTCCGATCGACTTGTGCCGCCCCCGGTAGATCGCCCCACCGAGCAGGAGCGACAAGAGCACGCGGACCTCGCCGCCGACCGCCCGGTAGATGCCACCCGGCGCAAGCGCCTTCGCAATGCGGCGTGGCCCGCGCGTCGCCACCATGTCAAGGATGAGATCCCAGGTGGCCCCGGTCTCGGTAAAGTCCTGTGCGCGATAGTCGATCACCTCGTCGGCACCGAGCGCGCGCAGCCAGTCGACCTTGCCGCCATTGTCGACCGCGCTCACGAAGGCCCCCGCCTGCTTCGCCAGTTGCAGCGCCATCGTGCCCGAACCACCCCCGGCCCCGTTGATCAGCAGCCTGTCCCCTGCCGTGACATTTTCAGTCCCGGCGACGGCGATGCCGCCCGCCTGCGGCAGACAGGCGGCGACCGCGTCGGACAGGCTCTCGGGCACCTTCACCATCAGTTCAGAGGGCACGCAGACATATTCGGCGAAGCCGCCGCGGGTCATGACGACGTCCCCCATGACCCGGTCGCCGATCGCGAAGCCGGGGGTGTCGGGACCGAGCTTGTCGACGATCCCCACGACATCCGAGCCCAGCACCGGTTGCTTCGGCCGCCAATACCCGCCGACCATTCGCGCGTAGAACGGCGCACCCGTGAGATATTCCCAATCCGACAGGTTCACCGCGCAGGCACTTACCCGGAGCCGAAGCTGGCCCTTGCCCGGCTCGGGCACCGGCAGGTCCGCAAGCCGCAGCTGCTCGGCCCCGCCGTAGCGGTGATAGGTCATGGCTTTCATTTGCCGGGTCCGGGGGGATCGGTGAACACACGGACCAGCATCGTGCCGATGATCCAGACCCCCAAGGTCCAGACGATGGTGGCGCCGGGGCTCAGGTAGCCGCCGACAAATCCGGCAATCGCTATCACCACGCCGATTGCGCCGACCAGTCCGACCAGTTCTTTTCTCTTCTGTCGCAAGCCCATCGGTCTCTCCCCCTCTTCATGCAAATCCTAGTCGATTCGCGCGCGACGCCCAAAGATCACGGCACCCAAGCCGAACGGCCCGACAAGCCCGACCGACAATCAGCCGAGCCAGTCGCCGATGCGCCCGTAGAGCGCCCTGATCCCTTTCATGGGCACGTCGACCGCCATAGGGGATTGAAGTTCGCATGATCATGCTCCTCCGGTTTGTCATCGTTGATTGAGCTGTGCGCGCACGGCTTTGATGCCTTGCCGCGATACGCGATAAGGCTGGCCGTTCTGCGAGCGGATGAAGCGCCGTTTTCTCAGGCGCATAAACACGTCGAGCGTGCAGTCCGAAAGGACGTAACCGTCGCGCGTGTAACAGGTGATGGCGCGTATCTTGCCGCCCTCGCCTCTTTCATGGTGGATTGCTCCGCCAAGGGCGAGTTCATGCAAAACACGCTGTTCGTGCTTTGAGATATTCAAGGGATTAGTCTCGATTTTATGAGAGTGCAGAAACAGAGGCACTCAGCGTTGCGCGTGAGTGTTCTTTTGGTTCTGGCGTTCCCGCATCACTTGATCGGGAACGGGCTTATGCCCGGGGCTCTTGCATAAAATCTCCATCGCATGAGGTCTCTGCCTCATACCTGTTGGACAGTTAGGCACGGACGCAGAGCACAACAAGTCCCCTGCGACATCTCTGCGCGATCAAAGAAGTGGCGTTGCAGAAATGCGGGCGTTCATGTCCCTCCGCGAAAGCTCTGGCGCCGAGCGTTCTGATAAAGAGCCGCAACGAGAGCGCCGGTTGCATTGTCCTCAGCGACTATCTACGCCATCAGATACACCAGCCCAGATTGGACAGCGGTAATGCCGATTTTCCTGATCCTCATGGTCATTGTCGCAGGCGCCGTTGGAGCGTTCTTCTGGCTCAAGCGGCACAAGCGAGCCCAACTGCTGATGACCGCACTGCCGGAGCGTCAGCGTCGCGTCGTGAAGCAGCAGGTTCCGCTGGTCCGAAGACTGCCGAGCGACCTGCAAGCCCGGCTCGACGGCAAGATCAGCCTGTTTCTGGATCAGGTCGAATTCCTCGGCTGCAATGGCTTGGAAGTGACCGAGGAAATGCGGCTCTCCATCGCCGCCCAAGCCTGTCTTCTCGTCGTGAATTCAGACAGCTGGTACGATCACCTTCGCACCATCCTGATCTATCCCGGGGCCTTCAAGTCCAGACAAGCTCAGCGCAGCGGCTATGTCCTGACAGAGCGCGAAACCATCCGGACCGGGGAGAGCTGGGCGCGCGGTCCGGTCGTTCTGTCTTGGAAGCACACCCGGTGGGGCGCCTCCAACGATCATGACGGCCACAACGTCGTCCTGCATGAGTTCGCCCACCAGCTCGACGATCTTTCAGGTCACACGGACGGCATTCCGGTGCTGAGCAAAGAGCAGAGCTTCGCTGGCTGGGCAGTGCCATTCTCCGAGGCTTACGAGCGCCATGTTCAGCACGTCAAACACGGGCGGCGCACTGTGATAGACGCCTACGGTGCCGAGGGGCCGGAGGAGTTCTTCGCGGTTCTGGTCGAGGCCTTCTTCGAGCGACCGGCAGAGCTGAAACACGCCGAACCTGCCGTCTATGAACAGCTTTCGATACTCTTCCAGCTTGAGCCATCGACATGGGGCTGATGGCCCTGCGCGCAAGCTCGTCCCCGTGACCGTCCGATCTGCACCGGAAGATCCGGCATCCGCCGGCTCATCCCGCTCTCATCGAGGCTTTCAGGACAGCGCGGCATACACTCCAGAACGAGGCCGCCGCCATCACAGCCCGGCGAAGGCGTCGGTGTGAATCCATCTGCGACGGACACCACATTTGCGCAGCATCTTCAGAAATCCGGAGACCATGGTGCTCGCGCCGGAAACATAAACGCGCCGTTCGTCCAGATCGGGAACGCATTCGCGCAAGTTCGTCTCGTCCATCCGGCCCTGCACCAGCGTAACATCGTCATATATGGCTGAGCCGGGTTCTCCGGACACCGCGTAGACCACCTTCATCCCCAATTCGTTGCGCGCGCGTGTCAGAAGCTCTCGATAGGCGATCTCGTCGGCTGACCTGTTCGCATAGACCAGAACGATATCGCGTTTCTCACCGCGTTCGAGGAGGTCGGCGATCATGCTGCGAAACGGGGTAATTCCGATCCCGCCCGCGATGAACAGAAGCTTCTTCTCGCGCTGCCGCGGCAGGACGAAGGTACCCGCGATCTGCGAGCCATAGATCGTGTCGCCTTCCTGCATCCGCAAAAGCCCGCGCTTGAACGCGCTGCCCTGAGGGTTGAACTTGACGCCGACCCGCACGGCTGAGGCCCCGGGCGCGGAGGCGATGGTGAAGGGCCTGCGGTTGCCGCGCTTGTCCGATCCCGACAGCCCCAGCGTCCAATCGAGATACTGGCCCGCCCGGAATTTCAGCGCGCGGTCCGACTGGAAGACGAATTCGTAGCAGTTCGCGGCGATCTCTTCGACGCCGATCAGCTTCATCTTGAACCGACCTTTGGGGCTGGCGGCCCAGGCGTAGATATTCGCCACGAGGAAGGCCATTTCGGGGGAGAAATACATCGTCCCGATATGGATATTCGAGGAAGACAGAACCCCGACGATGGCGGCGTAGACATGCCGCGACCAGCGCCCATGCGCGGCCGTCAACGGCTCCGTCAGCATCGCGAAACCCGCAAAGAACAGCGGCGAATAGAGGAGCGTCTGTTGCAGCGCCATTCCCATCATGCCCGGGGGCGTCGTCAGCAGAACGGCGGCAAGGTTGGACAGGATGTAGACTGCGATCATGCCAAGGCGTTCGATCTTGTAGGCGACGAGCAGCCCTCCGAGGATCACCAGAGGCAACAGCTGAGGC
Organism: Thioclava electrotropha; assembly: GCF_002085925.2. Classification (NCBI taxonomy): domain Bacteria; kingdom Pseudomonadati; phylum Pseudomonadota; class Alphaproteobacteria; order Rhodobacterales; family Paracoccaceae; genus Thioclava; species Thioclava sediminum. The sequence goes on along the minus strand of NZ_CP053562.1, from coordinate 822,007 downwards.
GTGCCCCCGACCCACCACAAGGCCGGGGTGTTGAGCCCTACCCCTGCGACGACCGCGCCGATCGCCACCGGATTGAAGATGTGCTTATGCCCGAGCGTCAGGATGAATTTCGACGCGATCGCGGCGACCGATGCGAGCACGATTGCAGCCAGTGTCATCGGATCGGCGAAATCCGCTGGCGGCATGATGAGCGCGAGGATCAGGGCCGTGATATGAACGGACTCCGCGTTCGTCGGCAGCTTCAGAAAAAAGCTGAAAAGCCGGTTTGTCACCCAGGCGCTCGCGACAGACAGCACGAGCGACACGACAAGCCCGACAGGGTCGAGGAAGGCCGCTCCCATCATGCCGACCGCAACCCCGCCCAGAAACAGGACCCCGAGGTAATAGACCATCAATCGATACATCGTGACGCCATTCAGCGAGCGCCTGATCAGTTTCATCATGAGAAGACAAACTCCTTGAAACCGGTCGTTTGCACGGCCGTTCCATCCTGGTGGATTTGGTAGGCTTCGAGGCCATCGAGGGCTTCGATGTAGTAGATGCCCTTGTCGCCCATCGCGAAGGCCGCCGTGGCGTGTAGGTCCGCGACGAGAACGTCATGCCCGATCACGGTTATGCTGACGGGGCCTTCGATGCGGCTGGTTCGGTCATGCGGGTCATAGATATGATCGCCACGGACGTAGTTGCCTGACGTCGCCACGCCCTGCCCTCTCGGCGCGATCGCCTTGACGATCTGGCGCGGATCGAAGGGATTGCGAATACCGATCGACCACTCGCTGTCGCGCGCATCGCGCCCGCCGACCTGAATGTCTCCGCCCGCGTCGATGCAGAAATTCCCGAACCCGTCCCTCTCGAGCAGTCGGGCCGCACCGAGGATCGCCCATCCTTTCACGACACCGGAAGGATCGATGGTTCCATCTTCGCGCTTAATGTCGAAATACCCGTCGGTGATCTCTTGCATCTCATGCGCGATCTTCAGGACGTCGCGCATCTGGGAACTGAGTGCGGGTTCGTCGATCTCGCCCGAATTGAAGCGCGAAACTTCGCTGTCGGGGCGGAAGGGGCTGAAGCGTTTATCGGCGTCATTGAAGACGTCGAACACCCTTTCGTGAATGTCTGCGCCCTCTGAATTCGGGATGTCGAGCGTGATCGGCATTCCCATGATAATCCGCGTCTCGACGGTCATGGCCGGACTATTTCAGCGATTTCAGCAGCGCATCATTTGCCGAATTCAGGAACGCCTGGCTGGTGAGCGTTGCGCCGGAAATGTAAGAGACGTTGGTATTCTGCGCCATGACGATCTCGCGTTCGAGCATCGGCAGGGCCTTGCTGTTGATATAGCGGCTCGTCCTGCGATCCGTCGGCGATCTCAGGATGTCGATGGAGGCGATTTTCCCATTTTTCACATGGGCTTGCACCTGCACATAGCCGTAATACTGGCGGACCGGAGACCCGGTCCAAGTGCCATCCTGAAATTGAGCGTTCGCGGGGATTTGGCGAGGCGGCGAAAAGCTCGAGAAAAAGCCTGCCGATGCCGCGGTCGAACTGAGCAGCACAGCGAGAACGGTGCCTGAAAGTGCGCTTGTAAACTTCCTGCTCGTCATTGGGGACCTCCTGATATTCCTTGCGGGCTCCCGGCCCGGTGACTTCGATTTGACGGTCGCTCGCCTGCCCCCAGACCACTTATAAAGATACGTGTTCCGCATCGACATTGAAGTCGCGCCCGTTCCCCTTTGCGTGAAGCAATTGCGAGCGAAGGGAGCGGCCCTATCGAGAACGCAGTCGCGCCCGACCCCGTTTCCGGTTGAGGTATCGCTTTCCCTTCGCGGATCTTTCACCCTGCCAGCACTTGTGCGCCGTCAGCCTCACCGCCGCCGGGACAGCAACCTGAGGGAGAACGCAGTCTCTGCGAGGATCGTCAGCCCATATGCCGGAGTGAAAGCCGACGAGAGGTCGGGGGCGGAAGCTATTGGCAACGCGCGGACGGTTCGCACGCTGCCCGGCCCAGACCGACACGAGAACGATAGCCGCGCCGGGCTCGAGACGGGCGACGCGCCCCGACAGTATTGTGCCCGGCCTTCAAACGACCAGCTACGCTGGCACGATAATTTGACGCAATTCCTCAAGCTCCTCCTCGGACATGTCCAGCGCATCGCGGGTCACATCGTGAAGCTCCTGCATCAATGTTTGAGCCTGCTCGATCTCCTCCTGCGTGATCGGACGAGACGGATGGGCAAAGAAACCGAGCGAGCGGTCCAGCTCCCCAAGCGCAATGACTTTTCCGAAGCGCAATCCGAAACGCGCGGCGGCGCCGAACACGTCACTCTGGTCACCGTCGGCGAGATCTTCCCAGTCACAAATGCCCTGATTGGAGATCGCCCAGCGGACGGTCGGATCCACAAAAACGAGCTCTTTTTCAGTGTAGTAATCGACCCACTCTTTTGGGTAGGTGAGATAGCTAAGGGTCGGACTAGCAAAGCGAACATGCAGGCCCAACGCGAATGTCCAATCGCAGACCCGGTTCAGACGTTGCAATAGGTCCTCGATCTTCCGCAGATTATCCATGTCTCGCCTCCTGACCACATCTTGCAACTCTTCGCCGATGCTTTTGGCGTATTTAGGGCAGTTTCTTGAAAACTTCGATTTGTAAATTCGGGAAACGAGCTGAGACCGATGAAACCCGTGCTGTGCCTGAGGACTCTGGAGCATCCGCAGCGGGAGTTTTCGGGTCGGGTGTGCCTTGGGCAGAAAGCGCGATAGCGCCGTTCCGATGGGATCGGCATCCTGAAACGACACCTCGCAGCCAGAAGCACTCAAAAAATGCGCTTTCGGAGGATCAGGCAAGAATACCCCCGGAATGATATATCTGTCTCCGGCCTTCGGGACTTATTTCGAGTGCAACGCCGCTAAGCAGATTGGCGCGTCGATCTCGAAAGGACACATGATGGAACTCACGCAAGACTGGGACAAAACCTTCCCGAAAAGCGACAAGGTCGACCACAGCAAGGTCACCTTCACCAACCGCTACGGCATCACGCTGGCGGGCGATCTCTATGCTCCCAAGGGCGACGGCCCCTTTGCCGCAATCGCGATCAGCGGCCCGTTCGGCGCCGTGAAAGAGCAATCCTCCGGCTTCCACGCGCAGACGCTCGCCGAGCGCGGCTTCGTGACCCTGGCATTCGACCCGTCCTTCACAGGCGAAAGCGGCGGCAGCCCGCGCAATGTCGCCTCGCCCGACATCAACACCGAGGATTTCAGCGCCGCCGTCGACTATCTCGGTCTGCTGGAGGCGGTCGATCGCGAGCGCATCGGCATCCTCGGGATTTGCGGCTTCGGCGGCATGGGCCTGAACGCAGCCGCGGTGGACAAGCGGGTCAAGGCCGTGGCGGTCACCACGATGTATGACATCAGCCGGATGATGGCCAAAGGCTACTTCGACAGCACCACGCCCGAGCAGCGCGCGGAAGCTCTCGAGGCGCTCGGTCAGCAGCGCTGGGTCGATGCGGAAAACGGCGCTCCGGCCTATGGCCCGGTCTCGCTCGAAATTCAGGGCGGCGAGCCGCAATTCGTCGTGGAATACGCCAGCTACTACAAGTCCGAAGAGCGCGGCTTCCACCCCCGGTCGGTCAACTCGAACGCGTCCTGGACGCTGACGACGCCGCTGTCGTTCATGAACATGCCGCTCCTGACCTATATCGACGAGATTTCGCCGCGTCCGAGCCTTTTCGTTCACGGCGACAAGGCGCATTCGCTCTATTTCAGCGAGACGGCTTACGCCGCTGCGGCCGAACCGAAAGAGCTGTTCATCGTCGAAGATGCGAACCACACCGATCTCTACGATCAGGTCGACAAGATCCCCTTCGACAAATTCACCAGCTTCTTCACCGAGAACCTGTGATAAAATGCTCGGAGCCGCCTGAGGGCGGCTCCGACCTGTAGACGGGGCATCATGCCGATGAATGAGCAGACCATCCGATATGGACATTCGCACGACGCCCTCGCCGCGATGATCGCGAAATGGGCCGAGGGTTCGGAAGATGTCTCGACCCCTCTCCCCGATCTGAGCTTCTTCCGGCGCACGCGCCCGACCGAGCCGGATGTCTGCCTGGTCGAACCCGCGCTTCTGGTCGTGGCGCAAGGGGCCAAGCAGATGTTCGTGGGCGGCGCGCCGCATCGATACGACCCGTCCGGTTTTCTGATCACCTCTCTGGAAATCCCCGGGCAGACGCAGATCATCGAGGCGAGCGAAGAACGGCCCTGCCTTGGACTGGTCCTGAAGCTCGACCAGAGGATGCTGGCCGAGATGGTCGCGCGCAACGTGACGCCACCGCCCTCTCACGCAAAGGAGCGCAGCAGTATCGCGGTGGGCACCATGACCTCTGACCTTCTCGCCCCGCTGGAGCGGCTCGTGGCGCTTCTGGACGATCCCGAGGCCCTCCCCGTTCTTGCGCCATTGATCCGGCAGGAAATCCACTATCGGCTCCTGCGCAGCGATCAGGGGGACCGTCTGTGGTCCTTCGTTGCCGCCGGTAGCCCGAACCAACGCATTCTCGCCCTGCTCAACTGGATGAAGCTCAACTATGCCGAGCCCCTCCGGGTGGACGACCTCGCGGCCCGCGCACAGATGAGCAGTTCGACCTTTCACCAGCATTTCCGCGAGCTCACCACGATGAGCCCGCTCAAATACCAGAAATGGCTCCGTCTGAACGAGGCGCGCCAATTGATGCTCAACGACCATCTCGATGCAGCCAGCGCGGCCTTCCAAGTAGGCTATGAAAGCCCCTCGCAGTTCAGCCGGGAATACTCCCGGCTGTTCGGAAATCCTCCCAAGAAGGACATCGATCAGCTGCGGCTCGATGTAGCGATATAAGACGCTCACATCTCTCCAAGGTGGGGCGTCTTGCGCTGCATGAATTCGAGCCAAAATTCGACCTTCAAAACCGGAGGCGGGAATGTCGGCTCGGACGAAGCCGCGTCGCGACATCAGCTTCAGCAACGAAGGTCCGGATGGGGCCGGGACCTTCCTCCTGCACGCTCTTGTTGGATGGAAGGGCTGGCGAAAAGAGGCCACCCTGCCCGCCGCGCGCTCGGGGCCAACGTGAGCTTGGCGGCTCACCACGCGCACCGTAGGATACGGGGCATGGGGTATGTGACGTCTCTCTTCGCACGCAAGATCGTCGCCGCAGCAGGCGGTGACGTTGACGCTGCCGCGATGCTGGCCACCGTCGGGATTACTCCTGACGATCCCTGGAACGCAGGGCGGATGGTTTCCGCCGAGCGTTACTACGACATGCTCGAGAAAATTGCCGATCAGATCGACGTGACGGATCTTCCGCTGCGCACGGGCGCCTCGATGCGGCTTGATGAATACGGTGCGCTTGGACTGGCCTTCAAGGCCGCAACGACGCTCGGGGCGTCCTACGCGCGGGTCGAACGCTATGCGCGCCTCTGGACCAGCGTCGTCGAATACGAGTTGCGGCCGGAGGCCGGGGGCACCCTCTTCATCCTGCACCGCGAAGGCGAGCGGCGCCTCGGGATGCGGCTGTCGAACGAGGCGACCCTTACGAGCGCCGTGTCCATCGCAAGGCAGGTCTCCCCAGTGCCCCTCGCGCCCGTGGAAGTGCTGGTCCGGCATCCCGCCCCGCGCTCGATTACTGCCCACGAAGACTGGTTCGGCTGTCCGGTGCGCTTCGGAGCCGATCTCGACGCGATCTTCTATGACAACGAGACGCTGGCCCGGCCCAATATCCTCGGCGACGAGGGTATTTCAAAATATCTAACAAAGCACCTCGACGCGGAAATGGCCGAGATCACGCAGGAGCCCGCGCTCGTCTCGCAGGCGAAAACCGCAATCGCCCAAGCCCTCAGCGAGGGCGCACCCAAAATGGCCGAGATCGCCCGCAGTCTCGGGCTCAGTGCGCGGTCCTTTCACCGGCGCCTCTCCGAGCACGGGGTGAACTTTCAGAGCCTCACCGAAGAAACCCGCCGCGATCTCGCCGAGGGGCTCTTGCGGGACGAAAGTCATTCTTTGGCAGAAATCGCGTTCCTCACCGGGTTTTCCGAGCAGAGCGCCTTTACCCGCGCGTTCAAGCGCTGGGTCGGCACGACGCCGGCGAGCTACCGCAAGGATTTGACCCACCGCTGACGGGCGCGCTGGCGACGTCGGTCAAAAGGCTGGCCTCACCGGTCAAGACCGCGCTGCCTCCCCCGCTTATCCCTTGGTTATCGAAACCGAAACCAGGGAGACAGCCCATGCAAGACCGGGAGATTCTCGTCATCGGCGCCACCGGAAAGACCGGCCGCCGTGTCGCCAACCGCCTCGAGGCGCGGGGCCTTCCCGTGCGCCGCGGCTCGCGCAGTTCTGCAACGCCCTTCGACTGGGACGCGCCGGAGACGTGGGCGCCAGCCCTGCGCGGAGCGCGCGCAGCCTACGTCACCTACTTTCCCGACCTTGCTTTCCCCGGCGCGGTGGAAAAGCTGGAGTCCCTCTGCGAGACGGCCCGCGACGTCGGCGTCGAACACCTCGTGCTGCTCTCCGGTCGCGGCGAACACCACGCCCGTCTGGGCGAAGAGGTGGTGCGCAAGTCCGGCATCGACTTCACGATCGTCCGGGCAGCCTGGTTCGCCCAGAACTTCTCCGAGGGCTACCTTCGCGATCCGGTCCTTGCCGGTATCCTTCCGATGCCCGGCGGCGATATCGCCGAGCCCATCATCGACATCGACGACATTGCCGAGGTCGTCGTCGCCGCGCTGACCGAAGACGGCCATAAGGGCGAACTCTATGAGGTGACAGGCCCGCGGCTGATGACATTTGCCGACATGGCAGGCGAGCTTTCGAGGGCCACCGGGCGCGAGATCCGGCACATCCCGATCAGCTTCGAGGCGTTCCGCGAGGCCGTCGCGCAGGCGGGCGGCGATTTCGTCGCTGACGTCTTCACGGCCATCGCGCGCGAAACGCTGGACGGGCGCAACGCCCACACCACGGACGGCGTTATGCGCGCGCTCGGCCGTGCGCCCCGCGACTTTACGGATTTCGCCCGGGCCGCCGCCCGCACCGGCGCCTGGACAAGCGCTGCCTGATACCGCCCCACGAAAGGAACATGACATGAGACCCACCCTGTTCGAGAAGATCGCGCTCGGCCTCTCCGGCCTTACCGCGTTCACCATCGGCGCGTTGATCCTGTTCGTGCCGCACGCCTTCTACGCCAGCTACGGCATCACGTTGGGCGACGACGCCAACCTGCTTAGCGAACTGCGCGCACCCGGCGCCGGGCTCGCGGGGTTCGGCCTTCTGATGCTGCTCGGCCTCTGGCGGCAGGCAGCCCTGCCCGTCTCCATGGCTGCGACCCTGACGGTCTTCATCGCCTTTCCGGTCGGACGGCTGGTCGGACTGATCGCGGACGGGATGCCCTCGGGTAACGTGATCGGTGCCCTCATCGTGGAACTGATCCTCGCCGCGCTCTGCCTCGCCGCATTCCGCCGCCGCCTTTGGCAGCGGGCACCCGGACTCTCCACGGCGCAGCCCGCGCGCTGAGCCTGCCGTGCCAGCGCGGCGCTTCCGGGCGTGATCGATATGACCGGGGAAGTCTGCCGTGCATGACATCCAAAAGGCTGACTTTCCTCGAGCGCTGCCACCTTCACAGCGCCGCCGGCACCCCCAACTGAACGCTCCAAAAGGAGACACCCCAATGATCCAACAACTCTTCGAAATCAGCCTCGTCGCCGCAACGCTCGCCACAGGCCTCGTCGCAGGTGTGTTTCTCTCCTTCTCCGATTTCGTGATGCGCGCGCTTGGACGCGCCGAACCCGCAGCCGGGATCGAAGCGATGCAGATGATAAACCGTGAGGTCTATCGGTCGCTATTCGCCACGCTCCTGCTCGGGCTGGCCTTCGTCTCGATCCTGCTCGCCGTCGTCGGGATATTCCTTGCGGAACCTGACGTGGCGCTCTGGCTCGCCGCGGCCGCCGGGTTCTACATCGTCGGTGTCGTGGCGGTCACCGCCCGCAAGAACGTGCCGATGAATCAGCGTCTTGACGGCATGGAGCACCGAAGCCCCGACGCACATGCCTATTGGTCCAGCTACACGCGCGACTGGACCCGCTGGAACCATCTGCGCTGGGTGGCCGCACTGGCCGCCTCGATCGGCTACCTCGGCGCGACCGTCACGGTGGCCGGACAGGTGTGACGGGGTTCGGGTGGGGGCGATCGCGCTCGAATCTGCCGCGCTTGAAGGAGGACAAGACCATGATCGATACAGCGCTGACCATTCGCCCGGCTCGCGAGACCGATCTGTTCGAGATCGTCGAGATGCTGGCCGACGATCCGCTGGGGGCCACGCGCGAGGATCTGCGCGACCCGCTGCCAGAGGCCTACCACGCGGCCTTTTCCGCAATCGAAAGCGACCCTAACCAGCTGCTGGTCGTTGCCGAGCGCAAGGGAGCGGTCGTCGGAACATTGCAGCTCAGCTTCCTGCCCGGCCTCGCCAGACAGGGCGCCTGGCGCGGACAGGTCGAGGCGGTGCGGATCTCGCGCGATCACCGGGGCGGCAAGCTCGGTGAAGCGATGTTTGCCTGGGCGATCAACGAATGCCGGGCGCGCGGGTGTTCGTTGGTTCAGCTCACCACGGACAAGGCCCGTCCGGACGCGCACCGCTTCTATGACCGTCTGGGATTTGAACCGACCCATGTCGGATACAAGCTGAAGCTCTGAGGGAGAGGCGACTAATCCCGCAGGCGAACTCCAAAGAACCATGTCGCGCTTTCCGCGCTCCCTCCGACAGTGTAGGTCTGGCTCGTTTGAACCCTCCTCGTAGGGCTGGTCCAATCAGGAAGGTAACGATGAGCTCTGCGATTTCCAACGCGCCGAGACCTTACACGCAGGGCATCTTCCTGATGTGCGTGGGCGTGGCCTGTCTGAGCGCCAATGACGCCTTCGCGAAAGCACTGACCGCCGGCTATTCTCCCCTGCAGATCCTATTCCTGCGCAACGTGATCGCCCTGCCGGCCACCATCGTGATCGCGCTGCTCTTCGGTGGCCCCAAAGCCTTGCGGTCGCACCGGCCGCTTGCGCATTTGCTGCGCGGTGCGCTCTGGGTCGGGGCCGCAATGATGTTCTTCACCAGCTTCATCCATCTCGGTCTGGCAGAGGCGACCGCGCTCATCTTCGTCGCCCCCTTCTTCATCACCGTGATTTCAGCCGCTTTCCTCGGGGAAGAGGTCGGTTGGCGGCGCTGGCTCGCCGTGCTGGTCGGGTTTCTCGGGGTTCTCGTGATCATCCGCCCGGGCGGCGCGACATTTCAGCTGGTGTCACTGCTGCCAGTCGCGACGGCACTAGTCTATGCCCTGCTGATGCTCAGCGCCCGTTGGGTGAACAGCCGCGAGAGCGTGTGGACTTTGCTTGTTTACCTGACGGGCGCAGGCGCGCTGCTGAGTGCGCTGATCGTGCCATTCGTCTGGGTGCCGGTGCGGTCCGAGGATCTCTGGCTTTTCGCGGGGCTCGCGATATTCGGAACCGCCGGGATGACGATGATCACGCAAGCCTTCCGTTTCGCGCCTGCGGTCGTCGTGGCGCCTTTGGACTACACCGGTTTGCTCTGGGCGACCCTCTTTGGCTGGCTCATCTGGCGTGAGAGCCCCGATGCGATGACGGTCGTGGGCGCGGCGATCATCATCGCGAGCGGCGTTTTCACGATCTTCCGCGAGCATAGACAGGCCAGCGACTGAAGCGCGTTGTGTCACCGAGAAAGAGGATATCGGGCCACCCGGTCTAACCGCAGCGAAACCCTGCGATCCGACCGGAAAGACACCGCCTTGGCGAGAAATGCCCGACTCACGTATCGGTGATAATCGCGTTAGTGATTTGACAGCCACGAACTTATCCACCTGATTGAAAACAGGGATGAGACGCACGTTACGTCAACGCGCCGAAAATCAATAAATTCAGGCCTGTGGGGGCCAAACGGGGACAATTTCAAATGGAAGCTTTCAACAAGCTTGCGCGCCTGTTCGCGCGTCTTGTCGCATGTCGTGAACCTGCCGCTACGGCAATCGCCAACTCCACTCAGAGCGACAATCCAGCCAGCCGCTTGGACCAAAAAATGCGCACAGCGCTGCGTGCCCTCGGGATCGCAACGGCGTTGATCTTCGTCGGGCAGGCCGCCGCCGCCGTCACCTTCGTGGGCACGCCGACCGCATCTCCCACGACCTTCTCCGGCGCAGGCCAGACCATTGATCTGAGCGTCACCTTCAACACCGACTCGAGGGCCTACAATTCCGCGTCGATCACCTTTCAGGCGTTTCCCGCCGGCTCGGTTCAGACCATTTGCCCGCCAGGCACGAACCAGACGAACGCGACTGTCACCTGCACGGCGCGCTATGTGACGACGTCGAGCAACACGTCGAATTTGGAAATCATTCCGATCGTCACGGTCGATGGGCTCGAATCGGCGACCTATAGCGGCGGCATCATCACCGTGGCCTACACCGGCTCGGGGCCTGCAGCCCCGGTGGCCGGCGCGGTCTCGAAGACGGTTGCCTATGGCAGCAGCGCCAACAGCATTCCGCTCGATTTTTCCGGCGGCGGCACCCCGACATCGGTTGCGGTGACCTCACAGCCCTCCCACGGGACGACCAGCGTCAGCGGCACCTCGATCAGCTACACGCCCACCGCCGGCTATGCCGGGGCGGACAGCTTTTCCTATACCGGCACCAATTCCACCGGAACTTCGAACGCGGCGACCGCCTCGATCACCGTGAGCAATCCCACCCTGAGCATCGCCGCCAGCGGGTCGTTTAGCGCAACCGTCGGACAGAGCTACAGCCAGACCTTCACCTTCTCGGGTGGCACGGCCCCCTATATCGGCTATTCGATCCTCGGCATCCCCGCTGGTCTTAGCGTCACAGCCTTCAACAGCACATCCATCACGATTTCCGGCACACCCACGGTCAGCGGCACTTTCCAGTTAACTGTCGCAGGCACCGATTCCAGCACCGGGAACGGGCCCTTCAAGGTGACGAAGTCCTTCACGCTGACGATCGCCTCAGCGACAATAAGCATTACCTCGCCAGCCTCTCTTACCAATGCGACTGTGGGGAGCCCCTATAGTCAGGTGATCAAGGCCGGTGGCGGCATCGCACCCTACACGTTTACAGTTCAATCGGGATCCCTACCTGCGGGGGTGAACCTCACGACCTCCGGGACCCTCAAGGGCACACCGACTGCGGGCGGCACTTTCTCCTTCACAGCGAAGGCAACCGACAGCAGCACCGGCACAGGATCACCGGCGAGCGCCACGAAAACCTACACGCTGACCGTAAACCAACCGACGATCTCCGTGGCGCCAACGACCTTGCCCGATGCGGCGCAGAATACGGCATACAGCCAGACGATCACAGCGAGTGGCGGCACCTCCCCCTACACCTATTCCGTTTCTGGCACCTTGCCCACTGGCATGACCCTCTCGTCAGGCGGCGTGCTTTCCGGAACGCCGACGGGCTATGGCAGCTTCAACTTTTCCATCACCGCCACTGACAGCTCGACCGGCACGGGACCCTATACCGGAACGCAAAACTACGCGTTCAACGTGACGGCTGCCGCGCCGGTGATCTCCACCACGAGCCTGCCCGGCGCAATGGTCGGCACGCCCTACAACCAGACGATCACCGCCACGAGCGGCAACGCGCCTTACACGTTCTCGATCGCCTCGGGCACCCTTCCGTCCAATATCAGCCTGAGCAGTGGTGGTGTCCTGAGCGGAACGCCGACAACCGCCGGTTCCTATGATTTCACGGTGCAGGTGAAGGATGGCGCGGGGAATACCGATCAGCAAAGCTACGCGGGCTTTACCGTCTCGAAAGCCGCGACCGGAGTATCGCTGACCCTTTCGTCGAGCAGCGCACTGCAAGGCGTTCCGGTCACGATGACGGCGAGTGTGACGAGCGGTGCCTCGCCGACCGGCAACATCATCTTCCGCGACGGTGGCACCGCGATTGCGACGGTCGCGCTATCCGGCTCGACGGCGAGCTATACCACGCGCACGCTCTCGACGGGTTCGCATTCGATCACCGCGGATTACTCCGGGGATGCCGCCAATGCGCCCGCAAGCTCGGCGGCACAGCCTCTGGCCGTCAACGGTCGCCCTGCCCCTGAGCTCGATCCGACCGTGCGGAGCATGATCGTCTCGCAGGTTTCGACATCGCATCGTTTCGCGCAAACCCAGATCGACAACACGCATCGGCGTCTCGACACGCTTCATGGCATGCTGCGCTCGGGCGGGAACCGCACCGGTTGGGGAACGACATCCCAAGCCTTTGCGGGGACAGGCGGTGCGCCGGAGGCGTCGGCAGCCCAAGGGGCGACCACGCCAACCACGAACTACCTGCTCGATCCGGCCGCCACCAATTCGGAGAGCTCCTCGGAGCCGGAGCAGGTCATCGATCTCGTTTCCCGCGCTTTGCAGCCCGCTCAGAACGGCTCTGATCTGCCCTACCGTATCTGGGCGACAGGCACGCTCGATTTCGGCAGGGATCAGGTCGATGGGGGCTATACCAACAAGCTCTCGACGCAGGGGATCACGCTCGGGGTCGATCGGGTCTTCGGCAGCGAGATGGCCGCCGGGGCTGCGCTTGGGTTCGGGTATAACCGGACGACCTTCGGGCCGGATGGAAGCAAGTCGCGCTCCCGGGCGAAAACCGTTTCGCTCTACGCCACATGGCAGATGAAGCCTGATCTCTTCCTCGATGCGACAGGCGGTTATGGGAAACTCGACTTCCGCGAAAACCGTTACTCGACCGATGGCGGCGTGATGCTTTCAGGCGAGCGCGGCGGCCATATGCTCTTCGGCTCGCTCGGCCTATCGCAGCTCGGGCAATTGGGACGATGGAGCACGTCGAGCTATGGCCGCCTCGACGTGGTGAAACTGTCGCTGGACAGCTACTCGGAAACCGGCTCGTCGGTTTGGGCGCTAGACTACGGAAAGCTCGAAAACACGACAGCTTCGAGCGTCATCGGGATCACGGCCGAATATGACATGCGTCGCGACTGGGGGACCCTGACACCCGGCGCGCAGCTGGAATACCGGCATGCTTTCAATGGTGGCTTCACGCAAACTCTCGGTTACGCCGATCTCGGAACGATGGATTACTCCTTCGCCGGGGACACGCAATCGCAGGATGCCCTGACCCTCGGGCTGTCGCTGCGCGGCACGGTCGATCAGAACATGGACTTCGAGCTGGGCTATCAGTTCACCTCCGACCTCGCCTCCGCACATAGCCAACAAGTAAGAGCGTCGATGCATATCTCCTTCTGATTTCGAAGTTCAGAACGGCACAAAATCAGAAGGTCCACTGAGCTTTCGCGACCACGAAGAACGATAACCATGGGCTGATTTTGATGTCGGCCCATGGGCATGGTCCAGAGCGCATAATCAGAAGTTGACGATTGCGCCCGCGATCGTAGCTCTGCTCGGACGCCCATCGAGGCCGCCGCCTCCGCGCAGGTCATGTCTCGAGATCAGCGGACGCTCACGACGGTCACCGGAGACAGGTGCAGGACCTTTTGAGAAACGCTTCCGACAATCAGCGCCTTGAGGTCCGATAGCCCCCGCGCGCCCAACACGATCATGTCTGCGCCGGTGTCCCCGGCAGCTTCGACGATCCGGCGGGCGGCATCGCCATCCGCGGTCAGACTTTCCACGCCCTCCACGCCATGATCATGCAGCGTGCGTTCCGCGACATCGAGAATGCGCTTTGCCACGGCGCGCAGCAATTCGTCCTCGGTCCGGGCGTTCTTCGGTATGAGATCTGCGAGGGGGAAGCGGGCATGGGGCAGCGCCGAAACCGCTTCGAAGAGGGTCCGACCACCCTCCGCGGGTTTGTATTCCACTTCGGCCATGTGCCGCAGCCCCTCCGAAAGGTGATCGCGCAAAAGAACATGGAGCAGCACGACCGGCACGCTGAAGCGCGCGGCAATATCCGCCCCGAGCTCCACCGCGCGATTTGACGCGTCCGAACCGTCGGTTGCGATGAGAATTTTCTTGACCATGTCATACTCCCTCGGTGTTCACGCTTCAGCATCACAGCGATGGCGCATCGCCACATTGATTGCGCTCAACGTCGAACGAATGGCCCTGCAATTTGGCCGTGTGGGCGATTGGGGGTATCCGAAAGGCATTGCCAACGAAGGACTGCTCGCTTCACATTGATCGCGTAAGCAGTTTTCAAAAGGATACAGACAGGTGGCTGGAAAATTCGAACTCTATAAGGACAAGGCGGGCGAATACCGCTTTCGACTGAAAGCCGGGAACGGTGAGACCATCCTTGCCAGCGAGGGTTATAAGCAAAAGGCAAGCGCCGAACAGGGCATCGCATCCGTGCGCAAGAACGCGCCGCAGGACGAGCGCTATGAGCGCAAGGCCACGACGTCGGGCAAACCGATGTTCAACCTCAAGGCCACCAACGGGCAGGTTATCGGGACCAGCGAAGCCTATAGCAGCGAAGCCGCCCGCGAGAATGGCATCACATCGGTGAAAAATAATGCACCAGATGCCAAGCTCGACGATCTGACAGCTTGAAGAGGCGCCGTTCCGTCGGCGTGACGCGCCCCGAATGAGCGGTCCATGGAGAATGCGATGGCCCTACTGAGCTTGGAAAATCCGGTCTTTGCGACTTACGTGATTGCAGCCGCTCTGATGGTGCTCAAAGTGATGGGCCAGGGCTGGATGACGGTCTACCGGATGCAGAAAACCAACTCCGGGCTTGCGAGCCCGGAGGACGTTCAAAGTGGCCTTCTCAATAAGGCGCCCGACCCGGCCCAGCTTGAGATCAACGACTATGTTGATCGGTCTCGGCGCATGCATCGAAACGACCTGGAGAACATTCCAGCCTTCTGGGTCGCGGGTTTCCTGTTCGTCATGGTCGACCCCGCACTTTGGCTCGCGCAGGCTCTGATGTATGGGTTCGTTGCCACACGGCTTGCGCATTTCTTGGCTTATGCCACGCGCCAAACCCACGAAGTCCGGGCGACCTTCTACACGATCGGTTCTTTGATCGTGATCTACATGGCCCTTCATGTTCTCTGGGTGGCGATTGCGTAGGCCCGAGCAAAAGGGAGGGGCCCGCGCCTTTCAGCACAGCTAGGCGCCGGGACGGTTGGCTCGCTGGTCTAGACGCATAGATCTCGCCGACACAATCATCAGCTTTATCACTGGAAGCGAGGTTTCACCCGCAAGGGCACCAAACCATGCGCCCCATTCTTTCCCACGAAAAAGCTGAACTCACACTCGACGCCCCTTCGGATACAGTCGGACCCGAGGCTTCTTACCTTCGACAGCGCCACCCATGTTCTGCATCGGATATCCGATCGAAACATTCACGACCCGCGTCTTCCCGACAAGGAGCTCAGTTCGGTGATGCGTATGCCCGAAATACCACTCGACCGGCTGATATTCGTGAATGAGATCCGTCAGGTCACTCGCATAACACCAGCTGAGCTTCTGTTCTCCTGGGAGAACATCAAAGGTCGGTGCATGATGCGTGACAACCGCGGTTTCCCCATCAAAACCCTCGGCCAGCTTTGAGCGCAGCCAAGAGAGATGCTCGCGGTGTTTCGCGATCGTATCAGCCGGCCGAGCTTTCCGGTAGCCCGCTGAGGCCACGCGAATGTAGCGGTAATCGTTCATCTTCGCCCGGGCATCATGATCCCGACTCTCGAGAGTTCCAGGTCCCTTTTGGAAGTCCGTCCAGAGCGTGCAGCAAAGGTATCGCTTGCTCCCGCAGATGATCTCTCGCTTCTGCGCGAAGTTTACCCCAGCGTCGCGCGCGATCTGCTCGAGCCGGTCATCACCGTCCAACGCGTGATGATAATAGTCGTGGTTGCCAGGCACGACATACACGCGCTCGAGATCGACGCGCTGCCCGATCCTCTCGAACGCCTGCTTCCATCTGACCTTCGGTTTATTCGTGAGATCCCCGGCGACAATCATCAGCCCAACGTCGCTAAAATCGAGACGCTCAAGGGCATCTCGACCCGCTTCGGACCACATATCCAAGTGAAGATCCGCCACGATCAGAGCTCTCGTCATTCTTTCCGCTCCTCACTTCCCGATGAAATTGGCGGCAATCACATCAACATGTCGCGTCTGGTCGCGCGCAGAGTTTTCGCAAGGCGCCCGATCTGCCGCAGGCTCGGAGGACGCCCGGCATCGCACATCTCCTCAATGAAGGCGCCCACGCGTTCCAGCTCTCCCGGCTCGGCATCGTCTCCGGCCGCACGGTTGAAGAACGCCACGAGGTGCTCAGGCTTGCTCACATCGACACGAAACACCTGACACCGGTCGAGAAGCGGCGCGGGAATCTGGTGCTCGTAATTAGCGGTCAGGATCCAGTTCACATGGCTAAGGTCGAAGCGCGTGCGCAAGAACGGGCAGACGAAGTGCTCTGCGCTCGACCGCTCAAGGACCTGTAGCAGCGATGTTGTCAGAGACGTTGCCGACCTGTCTGCAGAGTGCATGGCGCCGCCCGCCTTGCAGACCTCGTCTACAACGATCACCGGGTTCGCAACCGCGGTTTCCGAGATCAACTCGACCGGGACTCCTGACCTGGCAGAGGACCAGCCATGTTCAACGCCTGCGATCCGGAACCCGGCACCCCCGGCCCCCACGTCGATGATCGCGCGCGGCGTGCGCGCAAATTCAGCAACAAGCCGCGCGAAATGGGTCTTCCCGCATCCTGGCGATCCGACGAGGATCATCGGGTCGAAGCGCAACCCGACGCCTCCAGCCGCAATATGCGCGAGCCCCTGGTTCATGATCGAGGTCGACACCTCTGCAAGCCAAGGCGCCTGCGCATGCAACACCGCCGCGAGATCATAAACGGACTCCGCGGCTTCCGGCCCCGCAAGTCTAGCGCCATGCGTATAAAGGTGATGCATACGTTTGACGGACGTGTCGCTGATATTCTTGTCGACCTCGAAAGTGCTCCTGAATTTCTGATCGACAAGTCGCTCTACAGCGCGAAAAATCCGATGATTTTCACGCTTATTTCGCTCACGCCACTCTTTCGACGGACCGTCGAAAATGTCACCGCAATCATCTCGAGACTCGTCGCTCGGGAACATGCGACCCCACCGCTTTACGAAAGCGGTATTTGTTTTGCTCATGACCGTCGACCGGGCCAGGCTTGCTGAAAGGGGCTTTTTATGGAGAACTTGAACGCGCTTCTGCGTCATGGCGACCACCATCGCTTGAAAATTACCTGATTGAAATCTCGACACCGATAGGCACCCGGTTACGGGCGCAGCTCACGATATCGAGCAGGTAATCTCCGACGTGGTGGTTTTCGTGTTCATGGTGAGACGGTAGTCCGGGATAGGGGAATGCGTCAAGCGCGCCACATCCGGACAGGTCAAACCTGTCGGGAATGGGGCTCGGATAGCGGACGTTAAGGGGGGCGTGGAGGCATTTTGCGCATTTCTCAAAGCAAATCGCTCCAGCCCCCTGCCGAAACTGCGAGCGATCGACGGTCTGGATGAGACGATCCCATCCAGCAGACATGCGGGGTGAACCTCTCGAGACCCCTTGTCATGAACGAAGCACTGCCACGAACATAGAAGCCCCCTACTTGAAGAGCTTCAGCAGACCTTTCGCGGCCTCCTCCTTGAGCTTCTGCTTTGCGGCATCCTCGGTGCTCTGGCCCTCCTGCGGCGTGATCCCGAGCTTCTTGGCGATCTCGGCCTCCGCTTTCGCCTTCAGGTCTTGCTTCGCGGCATCGACCTTGTCGCCCGAGAGCGCCTTCATATCGAGGCCGAATTTCGGCTTCGCCCAGGGCCCCGTGATCGAGAGCGGCACCTTCACCCCACCCGTGCCATCGGCCTTGCTGAGCGCGGTCGGCGTGACGGTGTAATCGAGGCTCTGCGCCCCGATGTCGACCCGCCCCTTGCCCGCAGCACTCAGAAGCGGTGCTTTCAGCGCAAGGTCGTCATTCGACAGCACCCCTTTGGCGATGGTGAAGCTCGCGGTGATCTGATCGAAAATCGTCTTCGCCCCCTCCCCCACGTAGTTCAGATCGAGCGTGCGCAGCATCCCCACAAGATCGAGCCCCTCCAGCGCCCCCTTGCCGAAGGCGACATTGCCCGAGCCCGAAAGCGAGCGCGCCAGCGCGGCCTCGCTGTTGCCCGAGGCCAGGAGTTTCACCGCAAGATCCGCCTTCGCATCCAGCCGCGTGTAATCGGCCAGATCGCTCAGAAGCGGCTGCATCGAGACGCCCTTGGCCACCAGATCGGCGGAGGCCGAGAAGCCGTTGCGCGCATTGGCCACCACTTGCCCGGTGACGCTGCCGCCATAGGCCGAGACCTGACGCAGATCTGCCACCGCGCGGCCGTTGTCGATCGTGATCTGCGCTTTGGTCGGGCCCAGCTTGGCAGTGCCGAAATCGATGGAACTCGCATCGAGGGCGATCTTTCCATCCAGCGCTCTCAGGCCCGAGGCGTCGATCGGCGTGGTTGACCAGCCACTGGCGCCAGAGCCAGAGCCGGAGGAGGACCCGCCTGCGCCAGCCTTGCCCGACGCCCCGGTCAGCGCCGAGAGATCAAGCGCGCCCGCGTCGATCTGGGCATCGATCCGCGGCTTGCCTTTCGCGAAGGACAGATCGCCCGCCACGCTCAGCGCATTGCCGTCGAGCGTGAGTTTGCCACCGCGCAGTTGCATCGCGCCATCCGCGCCCAGTGTCACATCGCCCTTCGCGGTAATCGTGTCACTCCCCAGCCCCTTCGGCAGATCTCGCGCGGTCTGTCCGAAGATCGCAGCCAGCGCGGTTGGATCCTTGACGCTTGCGGTGAGCGCCCCTTTTGCCGCCAAGGGTGCCGTCCCAAACGTGCCTTTGAAGCCGATCGACGACGCGTCGAGGGTCAGCGCAAGATCGGTGGGGGCCGGATCGCCCGCAAGGAAGGACGCGAAACTTCCGAGCGTGCCATTGACCTTCAGCGCCTTACCGTTGGCCTGCCCCGTCAGGTCCAGGTTCGCCGGACCGTCGAAGGACGGAAGCGCGAGGCTCGCATCGAGGCCGGTGAGCGCAAGGCGCTGGCCACTCGCATGATCGATCCACCTCACCGATCCGTCGCTGATCTCCGCCTTGTCGAGACTGAAAGCCGTCATCCCGCCGCCCTCGCCCGTGCCCGGGCGCGCGGTCTGGGTGCTGGTGGCCGCGTCCGGTGGCGTGACCTCCCAGTTCCCGGTCCCGTCCTTGCGCCGCTCGAGAAGGATGTTCGGCGAGAGCACGTCGACCTTGGAGACGCGGATCTCGCCGCCGATCAGGGCGCCCGGATCGACACCGATCTGGAGCCCCTTGGCCGAGAGCATCGGCCCGTCCTTGGACCAATCCGCATTCGCGATCTCGACCGGCCCCGTGCGCACGCCAAGCTGCGGCCAGATCGTCGCATGGACCGACCCGCTCAGCGTCATCTTGCGCCCGGTTGCGGCCTCGAACCGTGCCTCGGCGATCTGGGCGATCTTCTTCGACGGGATCAGCAGGAGCGCCCCCCCGAGGCTCAGGGCGATCAGAACGACGAGAGCGAGAGCGCGAAAGAGCCAGCGCATGGGGCCTCCGGGGGTTGGGTCTTCGCATTCAAGCTACGCGCCCGTCTGAAGGCCTTTCAAGTCGGAACAGCTGCGCCGCGGACAACGTGATCGAGTTGCCTCCTGCTCCGCCCCCTCCTTGTCGCGCCGGATCATATCGCAGATGTGTTCGCCGACGTTCGCACAGGAGCCGCCAACATCGACATCGGCCGAGCCAAAATCACCGAGAGGGCCACCAAGCCGGACGGCCCGCGTGGTCGGTCGGGATATCGCACCGCAGCTCTCACTTCTCGTGCATTCAAATTTTCAAAGGCAATCGCAAAACGATTGCAGCTTGGCGCGACCTTGTTGGAGTTAGAAGTAAAAAGCTCCGCATCGGCACACCATTCTCTAAGATCAATTTCTATTCCGGTCTGAAGCGCAGTCTGTGCTATCGTCCCTTCTGGGAGGCGACGCGCCATGAGAGATGCAGGGCATGTCGAGGAGATCGGACGGGTGCTGGACGGCAGCCAGACCGGGCGAGACAGTTTCGTTTCGGCCTCGTGGCGGCGTTGTGTCGAGCTTTACGGCATGGATCCGACGCGCTCCGACCCGGCCTATATCGTGACCGAGGCAGAGCTGCGCGATCACCGCAAGCAGGCGGAATGGATGATCGCGGCGGCGCGTTCCGGGTTGCAGTCGCTTTTCCGGCAGGTGGCAGGACAAAATTACGTCTTGCTGCTCACCGACGCCAAAGGGGTCTGTGTCGATTTCTTCGGCGACGATCTCTTCACCGAAGACCTGCGCAGCGCGGGGCTCTATCTAGGATCGAACTGGTCCGAGGACCTGGCCGGAACCTGTGGTGTCGGGGCTTGCATCGTGACGCAAGAGCCTGTGACCGTGCATCAGGACGATCATTTCGGAAACGCCCATACTGTTTTGTCCTGCACCGCCGCGCCGATCTTCGACAGTCTCGGACAACTGGCAGCGGTGCTCGACATTTCGCTTTTGCGCTCGCCCACGCCCAAGAGTAGCCAGAACCTCGCGATGAATCTCGTGACGTCAGCGGCACGACGGGTCGAGATGGCCAACCTGATGGCCGAGAGCCCGCGCGACTGGGTGCTGCGCCTGTCCTCCAGCCCGGAATTCCTCGATGTCGATCCCGAAGCGGCGGTGCGGCTCGATGGCTCCGGTCGCGTGCTGGGCTATACCCGCGCCGCGCGGCGGTTGTTTCCCGAAGGCGCCCCGATCCTCGGGCGCGGGATCGATGAGGTGCTCAGCATCGACGTCGATGACCTGCCCGACCTGATGCGTGACCGCCCGACCGAGGAGCGGGTGATCGAGATGCGCGATGGCGGGGCGTTGTTTGGCCATGCGATCGCACCCAAAGCGCCACGTCACCCTCATCAGGGAATGCGTCGTGGCGGGCCGCTCGCGGGGCTGACCGGGGGCGATCCGGAGATGAACCGTTTGATCGGACAGGCTGAGCGGCTGGCCCCGGGCAATGTGCCCCTGTTGATCTGTGGTGAGACCGGCACCGGAAAGACGAAACTCGCCCGTGCGATCCACATGAGCAGCAAGGCGCAAGGGTTCATCAGCCTCGAATGCGCGGGGCTCGACCCGCAGACGCTGATGCAAAACTGCGCCGAGGCGATCGGGCCGACGACACTCCTGCTGCGCCGGATCGAAGAGATCGCTCCGGAGACGGCGATCGCGCTCGGCGGGCTACTCGACCGGCGCCCCGAATTGCGCACGCTGGCGACGAGTTGCTTTGAGCCCAGCCAGATCGCGCTGCCGCGTCCGCTTTTCCATCGGCTCGCGGGGTGCGCGCTCAGCGTCCCGCCCCTGCGGATGCGGCGTGATCTCGATTGGCTGATGTCGCGTCATCTGCGCCGCCACGCGGGCGACGCGGTCCGGCTGTCGCCCTCGGCACGGGCCGAATTGCTGGGACGTAGCTGGCCCGGCAATATCCGCGAGCTCGAACAGGTTCTCGACGTGGCGGCGGCGCTCTGTGTCGGCTCGGTGATCGACCTCCTCGATCTGCCTAACCCCGTCGAAGTAACCCCGCAAATCGAGAAGGCTCTGCCCGCACCGAGCGACCCTTGGGACATGCTCGAGGAGATTCTGGACGCCTGCGAGTGGAACATGGCGCGCGCCGCCCGGCGGCTCGGGGTCAACCGCTCGACTATCCTGCGCCGGATTCGCAAGGCCGGGTTGCGTCCGCCCGAGTGATATGTTGCGCCCTTGTTGCGCACGCAACATGCCGCGCCGCAGCAGTCGCTTTTCCTCCCTTTGCACGCGTCGCGACCATGGATCGCTCAGCGATCACGCGCCGATACTCCTCCTAGAGACACGCGCAGAGGAGGAGACGCGATGCTTGATACCACCATTAACACACAGACCCAGGACATGCTGGACAGCCTGAACGCCGCGCTGGAGAGCGGCGATATCGACCGCGCGGCCGCGCTGTTTGCGACCGACAGCTACTGGCGCGACCTCGTTGCGGTCAGCTGGAACCTGAAAACCGTGGAAGGGCCGGACGGCGTCGCCGACATGCTGAGAAACCAGCTCGAGCACACCCGCCCCGGCAAGTTCGAGATCCAGTCGGGCGAGATCCCTGCCGAGGAGGGCGGCGTGATCACCGCCTGGGTCACCTTCGAGACGAATTCGGGCCGCGGCTGGGGCTTGATGCGCATCCGAGATGGCCGCATCTGGACGCTTCTGACCGCGCTTCAGGAGCTCAAGGGTTTCGAGGAAAACCGCGGCACGCGCCGCCCGATGGGCGCTGAACATGGCGCGCGCAAGAACCGGACCTCGTGGAAGGAGCACCGCGAGGCGGAAGAGGCGGATCTGGGCTATCGCACGCAGCCCTATGTGCTGATCGTCGGCGGCGGTCAGGGTGGGATCGCGCTGGGAGCGCGGCTGCGCCAGCTAGGCGTGCCTGCGATCGTGCTGGATAAGCATGACCGACCCGGCGACCAGTGGCGGAGCCGTTACAAGTCGCTCTGCCTGCATGACCCGATCTGGTATGACCACCTGCCCTACATCAAGTTTCCCGACAATTGGCCGGTCTTCACGCCCAAGGACAAGGTTGGCGACTGGCTCGAGATGTATACCAAGGTGATGGAGATCAATTACTGGACGCGGTCCGAAGTGACCGGTGCCAGCTACGATGACGCCTCCGGAAAATGGACGGTCGAGGTCAATCGTGACGGAGAGACGGTGACACTTGAGCCGACGCAGCTTGTGCTCGCGACCGGAATGTCTGGCAAGCCGAATATGCCGCATTTCCCGGGCATGGAAGACTTCAAGGGCACGATCCAGCACTCGTCGCAGCATGAGGGACCCGATCCGTGGACTGGCAAGAAAGTGGTCGTGATCGGCTCGAACAACTCCGCTCACGACATTTGCGCGGCGCTCTGGGAAGGCGATGCGGATGTCACCATGGTGCAGCGATCCTCCACCCATATCGTGCGCTCGGACTCGCTGATGGAGATCGGGCTCGGCGCGCTCTACTCGGAAGAGGCGCTCGCAAGCGGAGTCACAACCGAGAAGGCGGACATGATCTTCGCCTCCCTGCCCTACAAGATCATGCACGAGTTCCAGATCCCGCTCTACGATCAGATGCGCGAGCGCGATGCTGAGTTCTATGCAGGGCTGGAAAAGGCCGGCTTCGATCTGGACTGGGGCGATGACGGCTCTGGGCTGTTCATGAAATACCTGCGCCGCGGCTCGGGCTATTACATCGACGTGGGCGCCAGCCAGCTGATCATCGATGGCGAGGTGAAGCTGGCCAAGGGGCAGGTCGACCATTTCGAGGAAGACGCTGTGGTGCTCGCCGACGGCACGCGCTTGCCCGCCGATCTGGTGGTCTTCGCCACAGGCTACGGCTCGATGAACGGTTGGGCCGCCGATCTGATCAGCCAAGAGGTCGCCGACAGGGTTGGCAAGGTCTGGGGGCTTGGCTCGGACACCACGAAAGACCCCGGCCCGTGGGAAGGCGAGCAGCGCAATATGTGGAAGCCGACCCAACAGGAACATTTGTGGTTCATGGGCGGCAACCTGCACCAATCGCGGCATTACTCGCTCTATCTCGCGCTGCAACTGAAAGCGCGACTGGAGGGGCTGGAGACCCCGGTCTACGGGCTCCAGGAAGCCCACCACCTCTCCTGACCCCATCCCTCTCCCGGCCCCTTCACGGGCCGGGAGAACTTCCCCCATTGAACGGAGACATTCCATGAAAGCTGCACGTTGGCACGGCGTGAAAGACATTCGCGTCGAGGAAATCGACACCCCTACCCCCGGCCCCGGAGAGGTCGCGATCAAGGTCGCATGGACCGGGATCTGCGGTTCCGATCTGCACGAATATCTGGCGGGACCGATCTTCGTCCCGGTCGAGCAGGATCATCCGCTCAGCCACGACAAGGCGCCGATCACCATGGGCCACGAATATTGTGGGACCGTGGCGGAGTTGGGAGAAGGCGTCACGGGACTGAGCATCGGCGACCGTGTCGCAATCGAGCCGATCTTCGCCTGCGGCACCTGCCCCGCCTGCCTTGAGGGCAAATACAACCTCTGTGACAGCCTCGGTTTCGTCGGGCTCTCTGGGGGACATGGCGGTTTCGCTGCAACCTCGGTTGTGCCCGCCCGAATGGTTCACAAGATGCCCGACGCGCTGTCGATGGAACAGGGCGCATTGGTCGAGCCCGCCGCCGTCGCGCTGCACGCGGTGCGCATGTCGAAGATCAGGGCGGGTGACACGGCTGCGGTCTTCGGCGCGGGGCCGATCGGGCTTTTGGTCGTCGAGGCGCTGCGCGTCGCGGGCGCGGCCCAGATCCATGTCGTAGAACCCTCAGTTGAACGCCGCGAGAAAGCGCTCGAACTCGGCGCCACCAGCGCCATAGACCCGATGGCGGAAGACCCCGTCGAGAAAATTCGTGCGGCCACCGGCGGTGTTCACGTTGCTTTCGAGGTGACAGGCGTGCCGCGCGTTTTGCCGCAATGCATCGACAGCACCCGCCACGAAGGTCAGACGCTGATCGTCTCGATCTGGGAGGGAGACGCCTCCTTCCAACCCAATACGGCCGTTCTGAAAGAGCGCCAACTGCAGGGCACCATCGCATACCGCAATGTCTACCCGGCGGTGATGGAGCTGATGGTGCAGGGCTATTTCAGTGCCGACAAGCTGGTGACCAAGCGGATCAAGATCGATCAGATCGTGGAGCAAGGCTTCGAAGCGCTCGTCGCGGAAAAATCCCAGGTGAAGATCCTGGTCGAAGCGCCAGACTGAAGAAGCCAGAACCTCTTCGCGCTGCGCACGCAAAACCCCTAACGCGCGCGCAGCGCACCAGAGCGGGAAATCGCCCTATTCGTCCGAGAAGCCTTGGTGCTCGATAAATGGCGCTTCACACTGTGAATGCATATTCTCGAGCAACGCTTCTTTGAAAGCTTATCCTTGTGAGGATAGGGCCACCTTGGACGGTCGCTGACCCCGAGATCGTGCTTTTCCATGTGCCGATCGGAGCCGGGATCAGCCGCTATGATCCCTCAAAATAAGCGGGCGTGCCCCGGGCTTCCACGGATTCCGCGATCCGACGCAGGCCGTGGATATAGGCGGCATCGCGCATCGAAAGCTCCATTTCGTTGTGCAAGGTCCAGATCGATTGCGTCTCGGTTTCCATCGTCGTCTTCAGATGATCCCGGACGCGCGAGCTGTCCCAATAAAAACCCGATCTGTTCTGGACCCATTCCAAATGGGACACCGTAACCCCGCCGGAATTCGCGAGGATATCGGGCACGATGATATGCCCGGCTTCCGTCAGCTTCTTGTCGGCCTCGGGTGAAACCGGTCCGTTCGCCATTTCCAGAATGATGCGGGCTTTGACCCTGTCGCAATTCTCGAGCGTGATCTGACGCTCCAATGCGGCAGGCACCAGCACGTCGCAATCGAGTTCCAACAACTCGGCGTTTGAAATCTCTTTCGTCTTACCTTGCCCCTTCGCGCCTTTCACGCCGCCGGTTTCATGCTTGTGTTGCATGACGGCGAGCGGGTCCAACCCGCTTGGATCGTAGATGCCGCCGGCGGAATCCGAAATGGCGACGATTTTATACCCGTCGGCATGCAGAAGCTTGGCGCAGTGGAAGCCGACATTCCCGAACCCCTGGATAGCCACCGTGGCGGTGTTCGGGTCGAGGGCGAGCGCGGTTTCCAGATAGCGTAGCGCATAGTATCCGCCACGCGCCGTCGCATCGACCCGCCCATTCGTGCCCCCGAAAGCGAGAGGTTTTCCGGTAATCGCGCTCGGGGAGGCTTGCCCTGAAATCCAGCTGTATTGGTCCGCCATCCACGCGATGACGATCCCGTTCGTATACATGTCCGGCGCCAGAATATCGCGATCAGGGCCGATGAACGGCGCGAAGGCTTCGACATAGGCCCGGCTCAATCGTTCCAATTCGTTCACCGAGAGCGTCTTCGTGTCCACGCAGACCCCGCCCTTCCCACCGCCGAATGGCAGGTTGGCCACGGCGCATTTGAACGTCATCCAGAAGGAAAGCGTCTCGATCTCGTCGAGCGAGACGTTCGGATGGAAACGAACGCCGCCCTTGGTCGGACCTCGCCGGTCGTTATAGCGGCACCGCCACGACTGGAACGCGCGTCGGCTCCCGTCATCCATCCGGATCAAGAGCGTGGCGGCCAGAGTTTCACGGGGCCCTTTGAGCTCTTCGAAAACGTCGGGATGAATGTTGAGCCGCTCGCAGGCTGCCCGCAGCGTCTCGCGAGACTTCGCCAGCATTCCCGTCGCCGGGGGCGTATTTTCCTCGACGTCTTTTTTCTTAGTCGGCATGGGCTCGAAACTCCGTGGCGAGGTTTTCTAGGACGGTTTCTTCAGGACTCTTTCTGACAGTCAGCCGACAGGGCGGGCGGCGTCATTGATTTGTCTCAAAATATGCGAGCCGGCGTCTAAGGCTTCGACTGCGCTCCAAGTCGCGGCTTGGAGGCACAGCCTGACTGCAAACTGACGCCCCAGATTTGCAGCCGGCATCGTTGACGGTAGGAAATTTCGCTCGCCTTGGCTCAGCTATTCAACGTCAGCGAGCTGTCGAAAGTCAGCCGGAAGTAGTCGTAGAGCGCGACCGCGCCCGGAGACAGCTCGGCCCCGCGGCGCCACGCCAGACCGACATCCATTGTCGGAACGGGCGGATCGGTTTCGACCGTTACGATGCGTTTTCCCTCGAGAGACCAGGGCCGATAGACCATGTCGGAGAGCACGGTCACCCCCTGCCCGTTCGCCACGATCGAGCGCACCGCCTCGATCGATGAGGTGCGCAGCTTCACGCGCGGTTGGGTCGAGCCGAAGTTCCAGTATTTCATCGTCGTGTTCGCCGCCTCGTCAACGGTGAGCATGATATAGTCCTCGTCGGCGATCTCCTTGAAATCGACGCTGCGCAGGTTCGCCAGTCGGTGTCCCTGCGGCAACCAGAGCCTGCGGGGCGAGCGCATCAGCGTCTCGCTTTCCAGTTCCGGGTTCATCACGTTCGAGGTCAGCACGATCGCGATGTCGAAACGGTTCGACAGCAGTCCTTCCTCCACCGCCTCGCGGTTCAGCTCGTGGAGCTGGATATCGAGATTGGGGTGCAGCCGCGCCAGCCGCCCCAGATGATAGGGCAGGAAATACCCGATCACCGTGTAGGTGGTCGCGACGAGAACCCGCCCGGTCACGCCGCTGCTGCGCTCGCGGATATTCACCGCCTCGTCGAGCTTGGTGAGGATATCGTAGGACAGGCCCAGCAACTCGCGCCCCGACTGGGTCAGCTCCATCCCGTGCGAGGTCCGGGTGAAAAGCTCGGTATCCATTTCGGCCTCAAGCTCGCGGATCGCGGTCGTCACCGAGGACTGGGAAATCGAGAGTTCGTTGGCCGCCCGGCTGACCTGACCGGTCTCGGCGGTGGCCACGAAATACTTGAGCTGACGGAAGTTCATGCCGTCTCCTTTCGGATTTTCCGATAATGGCATCCCGCCATTTCAGATACCCAACGTTCGCAATCTGCACAGCGCAAAATCAGAGTTCTATTTTTCAATGGGTTACACATGACGTCGCGACCCACCTTTATCGGATAACACGATAAAGCTGTCGGTGATATTAGAATTTTACATGTCGATCACATTGTCGAAAGCTGATCTTGCAACAGAGATCTGGGAAGAGACATGCCGAAACTCATCGACCTGAACTGTGACCTCGGAGAAGGCTTCGGCCATTGGGCCATGGCTGGCGCGCCGGATGATCAGCTGATGCCGCTGATCTCCTCGGCCAATGTCGCGAACGGTTTTCACGCCGGCGACCCGATGCAGATGAACCGGGTCGCGAAGCTCTGCCATCAGCATTCCGTTGGTCTCGGCGCGCATCCCGGCTATCGCGATCTCGTCGGTTTCGGGCGCCGCCACATCAACGCAAGCTCCGAGGAGCTGGTGAACGACATCATTTACCAGGTGGGGGCGATGCGCGAATTCGGCCGCCGCTACGGGGTGCCGCTGCAGCACGTCAAACCGCACGGCGCGCTCTACATGGAAGCCGCGCGCAACGAGGACCTCTCGCGCCATCTGGTCGAGACGCTGCAACGCTACGCGCCGGGGCTGATCCTGTTCTGCATGGATATCTCAAAGACCTACGCGGTCGCCAAGCGCCTCGGTCAGCCGGTCGTGCGCGAGTTCTATGCCGACCGTGACTATGACGACAGCGGCTCGATCGTCTTCGCCCGCCACGTCTCCGCGCCCGACCCCAAGAAGCTCGCGGCGAAATGCGTGCGCGCCTGCCTCGAGAACACCGTCGAGACGGTCACCGGAAAGACGATTACGGTGGAGTTCGAGTCGATCTGCTTCCACTCGGACACGCCCGGTGCGCTGGAAATCGGCCACGCGATCAAGACTGCACTGCAAGAAAACGGCGTCACCATTGCCCCCGCGGCGATGGTTCTCGCTGAAAATGAAAAGACCTGACAGGAGAGAGCCATGACGGATATCGTTTCCCCGCTTCCCGGAACTTTCTACCACAAGCCTGACCCGAATTCGGCGCCGTTCAAATCCGCGGGCGACGCGGTCGCGGTCGGCGACACGATCGGGCTGATCGAGGTGATGAAGACCTTCATCGAGGTGAAAGCCGAGGCCGCGGGCACCTTCTCGGACTATGCCGCGGCGGATGCGACGCCGGTTTCGGCGGGCGATGTGCTCGCGAAGATGGGCTGATCCAATGGCGATCGAAA
Source organism: Thioclava electrotropha (assembly GCF_002085925.2). Lineage (NCBI taxonomy): Bacteria > Pseudomonadati > Pseudomonadota > Alphaproteobacteria > Rhodobacterales > Paracoccaceae > Thioclava > Thioclava sediminum. The sequence goes on along the minus strand of NZ_CP053562.1, from coordinate 793,202 downwards.
CTCTCTTCATTGCAAACCGGGGCGAGATCGCCGTGCGGATCATCCGCGCCGCGCAATCGCTCGGCATCAAGACGGTGCAGGCCTATTCCGAGGCCGATGCCGAGATGCTGGCGGTCCGGCTCGCCGACGAGGCGGTCTGCGTCGGGCCTGCCCCGGCTGCGAAATCCTACCTGAACATCCCATCCGTCGTGGCGGCCGCGAAAGACGCAGGCGCCGATGCGGTCCATCCGGGCTACGGATTTCTCGCCGAGAACGCCGATTTCGCCCGCGCCGTGGAAGACGCCGGGATGATCTTCGTCGGCCCCAAGGCTGAGACGATCGAGCGGATGGGCGACAAGGTCGCCGCCCGGATCGCCGCGAAAGAGGCGGGCGTGCCGACGGTGCCCGGCTCTGACGGGCGCATCACGGCAGACGAGGCGCTGAGCGTGGCGGAGGAGATCGGCTACCCGGTGATGATCAAGGCCGCCGCCGGTGGCGGTGGGCGCGGCATCCGGATCGCGCAGGACGCGGCCGAGCTGGCCCGTCTCGCCCCGCAGGCCCGCGCCGAGGCCGAAGCGGCTTTCGGCGACGGTGGCCTCTATCTTGAAAAGGTGATCGTCAATCCGCGCCATATCGAGGTGCAGATCCTCGGTGACGGCACGGGGGCCGCGGTCCATTGCTACGAGCGCGAATGTTCGCTGCAGCGCCGCCGCCAGAAGGTCTGGGAAGAAGCCCCGGCCTTCGGCCTGCCGGACGCCACCCGCGAGGCGATGTGCAACGCGGCCGTCGCTTTGGCCGAAGCCGTGAACTACCGCGGCGCGGGCACGATCGAATACCTCTACGATGCGGCCGCCGATGAGTTCTACTTCATCGAGATGAACACCCGTATTCAGGTCGAACATCCCGTGACCGAGATGATCACCGGGCTCGATCTGGTCGCCATGATGCTGCGCATCGCGGGCGGCGAGACGCTGCCCGTCACGCAAGATCAGATCACCTGCACGGGCCATGCGATCGAGGTGCGCCTCAATGCCGAGGATCCGCTGATGCAGTTTATGCCCTTCCCCGGCAACGTGGCCTCGCTGTCGATCCCCGAAGGCGAAGGTCTGCGCTTCGATCACTTCCTCTATGAGGGCTATCAGATCCCGCCCTTCTACGACTCGCTTCTGGGCAAGATGATCGTTCATGCGCCGACCCGCGAGGCCGCGATCGATCTGATGGCCGAGACGCTGAAAGACCTGGAAATCGGCGGCCTGAAGACCACCACGCCCCTGCATCTGGCGCTCGCCGCCGATCCGGGCGTGCGCGCCGGCGACTTCCATACGCAATGGCTCGAGCCGTGGCTCGATGCCGGCAACCTCACCGCAACCGACGCAGCATAGGAGATCCCCATGAAGACAAGGTATTCCTTTGGCGGCGACGAGCACGTCTATGTCGAGGTCGACGAGGAGATGTCGCTCGAAGCCTTCTTCGTAGCACTGTCGCTGCGCAACGCCGTGGCCGAGGCGAACATTCCCGGCGTGACCGAGATCTGCCCCGCCAATGCCAGCTTTGAAGTGCGCTTCAACCCCGACGTGATCTCGCCCGACGAGATGATGGCGCGGATCAAGGAGCTCGAACACAAGGCCGAGGCCGGCGAGAAGCGCCTCGACACGAGGATCGTCGAGGTCCCGGTCTATTTCCAGGACCCCTGGACCCACGAGACCCTGATGCGGTTCCGCGAACGCCATCAGGATCCGGAGGCGACCGATCTCGAATATGCCGCGCGGATCAACGGCTATGACAGCGTGGAAGCCTTCATCGAAGCCTATCACTCGCAGCCGTGGTTCGTCTCGATGGTGGGGTTCGTGGCGGGCTTGCCGTTCCTTTACCAGCTCGTCGAGCGCGAGAAGCAGATCGAGGTGCCGAAATACCTGCGCCCCCGGACCGACACGCCCAAGCATACGGTCGGTATCGGCGGCTGCTTCGGCTGCATCTACTCGGTGCGCGGCGCGGGCGGCTACCAGATGTTCGGCATCACCCCGATGACGATCTTCGATCCGACCCAGACCGTCTCCTATCTGCAAGACTTCATGGTCTTCTTCAAACCCGGCGACATCGTGAAGTGGAAACCGATCGACCGCGCCGAGTTCGACCGGATCGAGGCCGCCGTGAAAGACGGCACCTATACCCCCCGCATTGCCGAAGTGACCTTCGATCTCGAAGCGTTCAACGCCGATATGGCGGGCACCAATGCGAAACTGATGGAGGCCCTCAATGGCGTTTAAGGTTGTCAAACCCGGCCTGTCGACGACGATCCAGGATCTTGGTCGTCCGGGCTATTTCCATCTCGGCATTCCCGAAGGCGGTGCGATGGATCGCTTCGCGATGCGGGTCGCCAACATGCTGGTCGGCAATGACGAGGCCGAGGCCGGTCTGGAAGCCGTCTTCATGGGCCCGGAACTGACGTTCGAGGATGACACGCTCGTGGCCGTCACCGGTGGCGAGATGCCGATCATGGTCGATGGCGAGCCGCGCGAGAGCTGGTCCTCCTTCGTCGTGAAGGCCGGTCAGACGCTGAGCTTCGGCTTCCTGAAATCCGGCGCGCGCATCTACATCGCTTTCGGCGGCGGGATCGACACGCCGAGCGCGCTCGGCTCGCGCTCGACCTATCCGATCGGCGCGCTTGGCGGGGTCGAAGGCCGCGCCATCGCGGCGGACGACGTGATCCCGGTCGGCAAGTCCAAGGACATGACCGAGCGCACGCTCGACAAGGCGCTGCTCGCCCCGGTCGAGACGCCGGTCAGCCTGCGGGTTCTCCCGGGCCTTTATTGGCACCGGCTGACCCCGGCCTCGCAGGCGCAGTTCTTCGCCGATGAATGGACCGTCGCCCCCGAGGCAGACCGGATGGGCTATCGCTTCCGCGGTGGCGCGCCGATGGAATTCGTCGAGCGTGAACAGCCCTTCGGCGCGGGCTCCGACCCGTCGAACATCGTCGATGGCTGTTATTCCTACGGCTCGATCCAGGTGCCGGGCGGACAGGAGCCCATCGTGCTCCATCGCGACGCGGTCTCGGGCGGGGGCTACTTCACCCTCGGCGCGGTGATCTCGGCCGATATGGACCTGATCGGGCAGCTGCAACCCAACACCAAGGTGCGCTTCGTCGAAGTGACCATGGAACAGGCACTGGCCGCGCGCACCGCACGCCGCGAACGGCTCGACAAGATCCGCGCCGCGCTCGGGTAAACCCCGGGCGCCCCGCGCCGACGCTATTCCACAAGCGGGGACAACCCGCGATCAAACCAAGCAACAGAGAGGTCTCTGAACAATGAAACATGTCCTGACATCCGTCGCGCTTCTGGGCGCTACGTGTGCCGCGCTCCCGGCCATGGCCGAGGATGCGTGGTTCCCCTACCCCGCCGAAGAGGTCGTCCCGGCCTTCTCCGCCGATGGCACCGCCCAGCCCATCGAATATGAGGCGCTGGCCAAGGCCGACAAGGATTACAAGATCTGCGTCTCCTTCCCGCATATGAAAGATGCCTATTGGCTGGGCGTCGATTACGGCGTGACCGAAGAGGCCAAGCGCGAAGGCGTCAGCCTGAACGTGGTCGAGGCCGGTGGCTACACCAACCTCGCCAAGCAGATCAGCCAGATCGAGGACTGTGCCGCCGGTGGCGCGCAGGCGGTCATCATCGGGGCGATCTCCTATGACGGCCTGAACTCGGTCGTGAAGGAACTGGCCGACAAGGACATCCCCGTCATCGACCTCGTCAACGGCATGTCCTCGCCCGACCTCGCGGCCAAGTCGCTCGTCTCCTTCGAGACGATGGGCAAAGAAATCGGCTCCTACCTCGCGCAGAAGCACCCCGAGGGCAGCGACGAAGTGACCGTCGGCTGGTTCCCGGGCCCGGCAGGCGCCGGTTGGGTCGAAGCCGCGAACAAGGGCTTCATGGAAGCCGTGAAGGGCTCGGCCGTGAAAGTGCTCGAGCCGCGCTATGGCGATACCGGCAAGGAAGCCCAGCTCAAGCTCGTTGAAGACGTGCTGCAGGCGAACCCGGAAGTGAGCTACATCGCGGGCACCGCAGTGACCGCGGAAGTGGCACAGGGCCTGCTGCGCGAGCGCGGCCTGACCGACAAGGTCGGCAACCTCGCCTTCTACCTGACGCCCGGCGTCTATAGCGGCATCCAGCGCGGCTTCATCGAGGCGGCCCCGGCGGACTCGATGGTCATCCAGGGCCGGATCGCGGTCGATCAGGCGGTGCGGATCCTCGAAGGCAAGGACTACGTGAAGCATGTCGGTCCGAAGATCTTCGTCATCACCAAGGACAATATCGAAGACACGCCGCGTTCCGCGGTGCTGCCCCCGGACGGCTTCCAGCCGGTCTTCTCGGTGAACTGACGACCCGCGGCGCCGGCCCTCCCCCTTCCGCCGGCGCCGCCAATTCCTGCCCTGGGAGACAGCAAATGACGAGCAAACCGCTTCTACAGGCGCATGGGCTGAGCAAGGCCTATCCGGGTGTCCTCGCCCTCGATGCCGTCGATTTCGACCTCTATGCGGGTGAGCTGCATGTGCTGTTCGGTGAGAACGGCGCGGGGAAATCGACGATGATCTCGCTGCTGGCGGGCGCCAATACCCCGACTTCCGGCACGATCGAGATGCGCGGCGAGCCGGTCCAGTTCGCCTCGGTGGCCGATGCGCAGGCCAAAGGCATCCATACCGTTTTTCAAGAATTCTCGCTGATCCCGACGATGAGCGTGGCGCAGAACATGTTTCTGGGTCACGAGCCGGGCGTCGGCCCCTTCCTGTCGCCGCGCGCGATGCGCCAGCGGGCAAAGCAGATCCTGACCGATCTGAACTTCGACATCGACCCGGACCTGACCGTGGCGCGCCTGTCGCGGGCGCAACAGCAGATGGTCGAGATCGCGAAGGCGATGCAGGGCGATCTGTCGGTCCTGATCCTCGACGAGCCCACCGCCTCGCTGACCGATCGCGAGGTCGATCAGCTCTTCGAGGTGATCGGGCGGCTCAAATCCGAGGGTGTGGGGATCATCTATATCTCGCACCGCGTGCATGAATTCGAGCGCATCGCAGAGCGTGTGACGGTGCTGCGCGACGGCGCGCATATCGGCACCGCGCCGATGGCCGAGATGACCGAGCAGTCGCTCGTGGACATGATGGCCGGACGCGAAATTCGCGACATCTACCCGACCATCGCCCATACGCCCGGCGAAGTCGTCCTCGACGTGCAAAACCTCAGCGCCCCCGGCATAGATCATGCCTCCTTCGGGGTGCGCCGGGGCGAGGTGCTCGGCGTCGCGGGCCTCGTGGGCTCGGGCAAGTCGCGGCTGTTCCGCTCGGTGATGGGGCTCAATCCGACCCATACCGGACAGGTCCGCTTCAAGGGCCGGGACGTCACCGGCGCACAGACCCGCAAGCTGGTGAAGGCGGGCGCGTGGTATCTCTCGCCCGACCGCAAGCACGAGGGCCTGATCCTCGCCGAGACGCCGCGCGGCAATCTGGTGATGGACCTGATGGCCGAGGGCGGCCCGCTGCTGCGCTCGCGTCAGCTGAGCACCCGCGCGGCGGAAATCTTCGGCCATGTCGAACTGCATGAGAGCTACCGCAGCCGCGTCGTCGGCAAGCTCTCGGGCGGCAATCAGCAGAAGGTGCTGTTCGGCAAGGCCTTCGGGCATGAGGCCGATCTCTACATCTTCGACGAGCCGACCGTGGGCGTCGACATGGGCACCCGCGCGGCGCTCTACCGGCTGATCGCGGAACTGGCCGAGGCCGGAAAGGCCGTGGTGGTGATCTCGTCGGATCTGCCCGAGGTGATGAACCTCGCCCACCGCGCCATCGTGCTCGCCAATGGCAAGATCACCGCCGAGCTGCCGCGCGAGGATCTGCGCGAGGACATCGTCCTGCGCTATTTCTTCGACCAGCCCGGCGCCTCCCAACAGACACAAAAAGACACAGAAGGAAGCCCCGCATGATGCAGGCCAATTCCAAGCCTTCGCTGGCGGCGCTGCCGCTGCGTATCTTCATCAAGCTCGGCGTGCTGCCGTTCTTCCTCATCGCGGCCGTCGTGATCTTCACCCTCGCCGCGCCGAACTTCCTGTCGCCGCAGAACCTGATCAACGTGGCAAGGCAATCGGTCTATCTGGTGCTCGTGTCGCTGGGCCAGATGCTGGTGCTGATCTCGGGGGGCTTCGACCTCTCTGTGGGCACGGTGATCGCGCTCAGCTCCGTCGTCTCGGCGCTGGCGATGACATGGGCCGCACAGATCTTCCCCGATGCGATCTGGCTCGTGATCCTGATCGGGGCCTTCGCAGGCTTCGCGGTCGCGCTGATCGTGGGTGCGGTGAACGGGATCGGCGTCGCGCTATTCGACGTCTCGCCCTTCATCATGACGCTGGGCGTCTCGTCTGTCGGCACCGGGCTTGCGCTGTTCCTGACCGGGGGCGTGCCGGTTTCGGGCCTGCCCTTCGCCTTCGGTGACACGTTCGGCTTCGGTAGGGTGTTCGGGGTGCCCGTGCCCGTGGTGATCGCCGTGATCGCCATCATCGTGATGTGGGTGCTGATGGCCCGCACCCGCGTCGGCGCCCGGATCTATGCCGTCGGCGGCAATATAAAGGCGGCGCATCTGTCGGCGATCAACACCCGCGGCACGCTGATCCTCGTCTATGGGCTTTGCGCCGTGATCGCGGCCCTGACCGGTCTGTTGCTGACCGCGCGCGTCGAGAGCGGCGATGCGAACCTTGGCGGCACGATCGCAATGGAGAGCATCGCGGCCTGCGTCATCGCCGGGGTCTCGCTGCGCGGCGGGATCGGCCGGGTGGAGAATGTCGTGCTCGGCGCCTTCTTCATCATTCTTATGCAAAACGGGATGAACCTCGCGCAGGTCAGCTCCTACATGCAGATGGTGCTCATCGGTCTGTTGCTCATCTGCGCCGTGATCTTCGACCAGCTGCGCTACCGGATGATCGTGAAGGGCTAAGAGACCAACCTGGCCGGGTGCGCGCGTCTTGCGCCACCCGGCTTTTGTCTTTTCGTTCGGTCGAAGCGATATGGAACGAAGCCGACATTCGTTGCGCGCTGCCGGTCGAGCGCGACCGAGGCCTAGGGTCAGGATGCATCGATTTGTGTTGCGTCGCGTGATTCACGGCTCCGAAAACGGAGAGAAAAAGACCGTGATGATCGACGCAACCTACCTGAAGGCACACCGCACCGCGACCAGCCTGGCCGCGAAAAAGGGGGGCGCGGTCGCCTGATCGAGCGAACCAAGGGGTTTGAGGGAAAAAGAAACTGTCCGGGGGGCAGTTTCGCCCGAAAACGGAATACCAAACTGGATGCCATCTGCGACAGCCAAGGGCGACCGCTCAGCCTGTTCGTCACCGCTGGGCAGGTCGGCGACTACATCGGTGCGCGGGCGCTGCTGAGCAGCCTACCCAAGGTCGACTGGTTCCGAGACGCGTTTCAGGACAAGGGGATACGCGCCTGCATCCCGGGCCGAAAGCAACGCAAGACGCCCATCAAATATGACAAACGCCGCTACAAGCGCCGTAACCGGATTGAGATAATGTTCGGCAGTCTCAAAGACTGGAGGCGTGTGGCGACTCGCTATGACCGATCTCCGAAGGTCTTCCTCTCCGCCATCGCCCTGGCGGCTCTCGTCATCTACTGGTTATGAATCCTAAGCCTAGAAAATGACAAACCCGCGCCACGAGGCGCGGGTTCGCTCTTCATCGGGAGCAAAGGCTCAGTTCAGCTCGTTCGCACGCTCTGCATCGACGGTCTTCGATGCCTGATCGACGGCTGATTGCAGGTCATCGAATACTTCGCCACCGTTCTGGACGTTGTCCTTGAACCAGCCATAGACCGGCTTCGCCGCGTCCTGGAACTGCTGCTTTTCCTCGGGCGTCGGCACGTATATCTCGCCGCCGTCCTTCTTGAACTCCTCATAGGCGGCGATCGACTTGCGCTTGGGCGAGGCGAAGGTCGCCTGCTGGAGCGCGGCGAACCCGTCTACGATCACACGCTGCATGTCGGGCGACATCTCCTTGAACTTTTGGTTGTTCATCCACCACAGCGCCGCCATGTAGGCATGCCCGTCGAGCGTCAGATGCTTCAGCCCGGCCTCGGGGAATTTCATGTTCATGATGTCGGTGATGCCGTTCTTGGTGCCGTCCACAACGCCGGTCTGCATCGCGGTGAACAGCTCCGGCCACGGGATCGGGGTCGGCGAAGCACCCATCGCCTTCACCAACTCTTGCGGCAGATCGGCGACGATGGTGCGGATCTTCATCCCCTTCAGATCTGCGGGCGTCTTCACCGTCTTCTTGGTGTTGGCGAAGTTGCGCCAGCCGCCGGTATTCCCGATCTTCATCAGGCGGATCATGTCGTCGCTATCCGCCAGCGCCATCTTGCGCAGCTCGGAGGTGAAGTCGGTATGGGTCAGCACTTCCTCGGCCACCCGGTCGTTCGGCATCAGATACGGCAGGTCGAGGACCTGCACGTAAGGAAAGATCCCCGCGGCGCCGCCCGAGGTCGAGATGTAGATATCGAGCGAGCCATCCGCGATGCCCTGCAGGCACTCCGCCCCGTTCGAGCAGAGCTGCGTGCCGATGAAGAGGTCGACCTTGATCTTCCCGTTCGAGGCATTCTCGACATAGTTCTTGAACACGACGAGACCGTCGTAATCCTCGTCATTGGTGTTGGAGTTGGCGACCGCGCGCAGGGTGATCGTATCGTCCTGAGCCTGCGCGGCCATGCCGAGCCCCGAGGCCAGCACGGCCCCCAACGCAAGCGATTTCACAAAAGTTCTGAGCATCGTTTCCTCCCTATATGCTTCAGTCTTGTCTTAGTTGGCGAACCCCGTCAGGCGGGGGATGGTCATCGAAATCGCGGGAAAATAGGTAATCAGGAAGATCACGGCCACTTCGACCGCGAGGAACGGCAGGATCGCGCGGGCGATGGTCTCGACCCGCTCTTTCGAGACGGCGGCGGCGACGAACAGCACCAACCCCATCGGCGGCGTCGCGAGGCCCACGGTCAGGTTCACGCTCATGATGATCGCGAAATGGATCGGATCGACGCCGAGCCCGGTGAAGATCGGCGCGAGGATCGGTCCCAGCACGATGATCGCGGGGCCCGCGTCGAGGAACATGCCCACGATGAACAGCAGGATATTGATCAGGAACAGCAGGATCAGCGGGTTCTGCGACAGGCCGAGGATGAATTCCGCCAGCGCCTCGGGGGCGTGCGCAAGGCTGACGACGGTCTTGAACGCCATCGCCGCGCCCACCAGCAAAAGCACCACCGAAGAGGTCAGCCCCGCCCGCATCAGGATATGCGGCAGGTCGCCCCAGCGCAGCGTGCGCAGGATGAAGAGACCGACGATCAGCGCATAGGCCACGGCGATTGCCGCCGCCTCGGTCGGCGTGAAGACACCGCCCAAGATACCGCCTAGAATGATCACCGGCGTCATCAGCGGGAAAAACGCGCGCAAGGATGCCTGCCCGCGCTCGGGCCAGGTGTGTTTCTTCGAGGCGGGGGGAAACCCGTGCTTGTTGGCCATGAACTTGACCATCAGCATCAGCCCGATACCGACGAGCGCCCCTGGCACGATCCCCGCGAGGAACAGCGCCGCGACCGACTGGCCCATGACATAGGCGTAGATGATCATGATGCCCGAAGGCGGGATGATCGGGCCAATCACCGAGCTGGCCGCGGTGATGGCGGCGGCGAATTTGCGGGTGTAGCCCTGCTGTTCCATCGCCGGGATCAGCATCGAACCCAGTGCCGAAGTGTCGGCCACCGCCGAGCCCGAAAGCCCCGCGAACAGCATCGAGGACAGGACATTCACATGCGCGAGCCCGCCGCGCAGATGGCCCATCATCGCTTCCGAGAACTCCACCAGACGGCGCGTGATGCCGCCCGAATTCATCATCTCGCCCGCCAGCATGAAGAACGGGATCGCGAGCAGCGGGAAGCTATCCATCCCGTTGTAAAGGTTGCGGTAAAGCAGCGCGAAATCGCGCTCTTGTCCGTTCAGGAGCAGCATCGCGCCGGGCGCTGCCAGAAGCGCGAAGAAGATCGGGAAGCCGATCAGGATCAGGACGAGGAAAAGGGGCAGGAACCAGACCAGCATCACTCGGCCCCTCCGGCGACGGACCAGACCGGCGGCAGCGGATCGTCCCCGGTGCGGAAGGCGAGCAGATTGCGCAGGATCAGCTCGATATTGACCAGCACGAGAAGCGCGAAGCCCACCACGAGCGAGGCCATCATCCAGCTCCGCGGCACGCGAATCCAAGCGTCGAAGGCCAGATTTTCCGGCACCCAGAGCGAGGCGGTCGCGAATTTCCCGCCAAAGCCGGTGATCCCGGCCCAGCCGAGTTTCAGTGCCGCGACCGAGACCAGCAGCGAGAACACCAAAAGCACCAGCGTCAGCCCGCGCCCCACCAGCTTCGGCAGCATCACCGCCAGCATGTCGATCGCCACGAAGCCGCCCGAGCGAAACGCCGAGGGCGCCATCAGACCCGCCATCCAGAGCATGCAGAACCGCGCCGCCTCATCGGGCCAGGGCAGCGCGCTGTTGAGCACATAGCGGAACCAGATCTGGATCAGGATCGCGATGACCATCGCCGCCACGGCGAAAACACCCGCCCACCGACCGATGGCGAGCAGGATGTCGTTCAGCCGGACCAGCGGCCTGGCCAGAATTGTCAGCAGGGTCATGCGCGCGTCTCCTCCCTCGCGATCCCTTGAAGCCCCGGCGCCGCGCTCCTCCTGCGCGGTCCGGGCCGGATATGTCAGCGCCTCAGTTCATCTCGATCCGCCGCACCTGCCCACGGTAGAAGGCCAGCGCGTCACCATCGTCGCGCATCACCGCGCGCTCGACTTGACCCAGCACCAGCAGGTGATCGCCGCCCTCGTGGCAGGCGACGCGATGACACTCGAACCGCGCGAGACAGCCGTCGATCAGCGGCACGCCATGATCGTTGAGGTGATAGGCGTGATCGAGCAGCGCATGGGCGTTCTTCGTCGTCGCGAAACACAGATCGTCCTGATCGGCGGCCAGCACGTGGATCGCGTAATGCTCGGCCTTCTCGAAATGCACGAAGCGGCGCGAGTTGCGATCCGGGGCCCAGATCACCAGCGGCGGATCGAGCGAGACCGAAGAGAAACTGTTCGCCGTGATCGCGACAGGGCCGTTCTCGCTGGCGGCGGTCACGATGGTGATGCCCGTGGCAAACCGCCCGAAGGCGTCGCGCAGCAAGCGGGTATTCTCTGGGCCCGGCACGAAAGTGCGCGGGGTGAACTGGCGGGTTGCGTTCATCATGGGACCTCCTGACCGAGCCCGGCCTCGTAGAGGCGGAACCAGGTCTCCCTGTCGATCCGAACCTTGAGCGCATCGGAAAGCTTCGCGATCCGCTCAAGGTTATTCGTCCCCATCACCGGGATGATCCGCGCCGGATGCGCCAGCAGGAAGGCCGTCGCGACAGCCGCACGATCCACGCCCTGCGTCTGCGCGATCTCATCGAGAACCGCCTGCACCGGCCCCTCGCCGGTCATCAGCGCGCCGCCACCCAGCGGCGACCATGCCATCACGGGCTGGGACTGACGCTGGTGGAAGGCCAGATCGCCATTGGTGAAGGGCTGCAGACAGCCAAGGCTGATCTCGATCTGGTTGGTCACCAGCGGCGTCTTCATCCCCGATTGCAGCAGCTCCCAGTCCCACGGGCGGAAGTTCGATACGCCCACCGCGCGCACCTTGCCCGAGGCGACCAGATCATCGAGCGTGGCCCCTGTCTCGTGATGGTCCATCAGCGGATCGGGCCGGTGGATAAGCAGCAGGTCGATCCGGTCGGTGGCCAGCTCCCGCAGCGAGGCCTCGACCGAGGCTTCGATATGGGCGCGCGAGGTGTCGTAATGCTTCACCTTGCGATGCGAATGACGGCCCGCCGCGACGATGATGTCACATTTCGTGACGATCTCCATCTGGTCGCGCAGCGACGGGTCCTCGCGCATCGCCGCGCCGAAGACCCCCTCAGCCGTGTAGCCGCCATAGATATCGGCATGATCGAACGTGGTGATCCCCTGCTCCAGACAGGCGTCGATCTTGGCGCGGACATGGGCGGGCGAGGTGTCAGCATCGTCGGCCAGTCGCCACATGCCATAGACGATCCGGCTGAGTGCGACATCCGAGGTAAGGTCGATCTTCTCCATTAGCGGCGTTCCCCTTCTGCGAGCGGTGTTGCCGGCGGCCCCATCGGGACGCGACCATAGATTTCGGGCAGCGAGACCGTGTCGAGATGCGGCATCACGAGACGGCCGAACTGGCGAGCCTCGTCGATATGCGGATAGCCCGACAGGATGAAGGCGCGAATGCCCATCTTGCGATATTCCTCGAGCTTCGAGAGCACCTGATCGGCCGAGCCCACCAGCGCCGCGCCGCAGCCCGAACGCGCGCGCCCCACCCCGGTCCAGAGGTTCGGCTCGACATAGCCGCTCTCATCAGCGATCTCGCGGTTGCGCGCCTGCTTCGACACGCCGAGCGAGCCCGCATCATGCGCCCGCTCGCGGATTTTCCGGCCTTCCTCGTCATCGAGCTTCGAGACAAGTTCCTGCGCGTATTCCTTCGCCTCGGCCTCGGTGTCGCGCACGATCACATGGACTCGCAGCCCGTAGTCGAGAACGCGCCCGTGCCGCTCGGCGGCCTCGTTGACCACCTTCATCCGGCCTTCCAGCTCTTCCTTCGTCTCGGGCCACATCAGGTAGACGTCGCAATGCTCTGCGCACAGCTCGACCGCCGCCGGGGAATAGCCGCCGAAATAGAGAAGCGGGCCGCCCTGCTGATAGGGCTTCGCCGGGTCGGTCGTGAGGCCTTTGAAATTGTAGACCTGACCTTCGTAATTGATCTCGTCTTGGGTCCAGGCCTGCTTGAGAATCTCCACCACCTCGCGCGAGCGCTGGTAGCGGAATTCGCTCTCTTCCTTCTCGCCCGGGAAATCCGACGAGATGATGTTCACCGTCAGACGGCCTTCGAGCATGTGGTCGAGCGTCGCGATGGTGCGCGCCAGCATGATCGGTTGCATTTCCCCGCAGCGCACGGCGGCGAGGAAATTCATCCGGTTGGTGATCTGGCTGGCGCCGGCCACAAAGCTCAGCGTGTCTTGGCCCACCTGATAGCTCGACGGGCACAGGATGTTACGGAAGCCCTGCCGCTCGGCCTCTCGCACGATATCGGAACAATGCGCCCAGCTGGAGCGGAGATCGCCCTCGGGCTGGCCGAGATAGCGGTAATCATCCGAACACAGGGCAGAAAACCAGGACACCTCCGCGGCATCGAGATCACCCGATCTCACCGGCACAACAGTCATGCGTTCCTCCCTCGCGATTCCCGTTCGATTTCCCTTCACTTAGCAGCCGCCTTGATGTAGATCAATACTGTATCAATTTTTGGGGCGACCAAGTGACACAGGCAAATCAAGGGTCAGAGCGCACCGGACTGCCGATCTACAAGCAGGTTTCCGAAGTGCTGATTCGAGATATCGCGGCGGGCCGGCTGACCGACGGGGAGCGCCTCCCCCCCGAACGGACGATGGCCGCGCAGCTGAAGATCGCGGTGGGCACTTTGCGGCGCGCGCTGGAGGATCTGAAGGAGAAAGGTCTACTGGAGCGGGTTCAGGGCTCGGGCAATTACATCCGCACCCGCAACCTTCGCGACCATTTCTACTCCATGCTGCGGATCGAGCTCCTGTCGGGAGGCGGATTTCCGAATGCCCGCATCCTCTCGGTCGATGTGATGGACAAGCCCGCCGACCTGCCGGAGTTTGGCACGTCCAAGCGCGCGAGCCGGGTGCGCCGCCTGCGCTTTCTCGACGAGACGCCGGTCGCAGCGGAGGAAATCTGGCTCGACGCCTCGAAAGGCGAGGTGAAAGCCGAGGATCTCGAGGACTCGCTTTACGCCTACTACCAACGCGCGCTCGGCTTCTGGATCGCGAGCGCCGAGGATCGGGTCAGCTTCGCGCCGATGCCGGACTGGGGGCCGTCGGAGCTCGACTGCCGCCCCGGTGAGACCGCTGGCTATATCGAGCGCTTCAGCTGGGCCGACGGCCCTGCCCCGGTCGAATTTTCGCGCACATGGTTCGACACCAGCCGCGCACATTACGTTCAACGCATGAGATGAGGAGGCTCGGATGAGCGTCACCAAGACGGGACCCGTTCGCTACGGCATGATCGGCTGCGGCATGATGGGACAGGAACACCTGCGCAATATTGCGCTGCTGGACGGAGCGGAGGTCGCGGCGATCTTCGAACCCGACGCGGAGATGGCGCAGGCCGCGCAGACGCTCGCCCCCGGGGCGAAGATGGCGGGGTCGGTGGCGGAGCTTCTGGCGGTGGAGGCGCTCGACTGCCTCGTCATCACCAGCCCGAATTTCCGCCATCTCGAACAGCTCGAAGAGATCGCATCGACCCGCCCGCTGCCGGTGCTCGTGGAAAAGCCGCTTTTTACCGATCCGACCCATGCGGAGCGGCTGCAAGCCTTCCGCGACAGCTACCCCGCTCCGGTTTGGGTCGCGATGGAATATCGCTACATGCCGCCGATCGCCGCCTTCCTCGACGAGGCCGAGGCAGCGACGGGCGGGATCACCATGCTCATGGTCCGCGAACACCGCTTCCCATTCCTGTTCAAGGTCGGCAACTGGAACCGCTTCAACCGCTACACGGGCGGCACCTTCGTCGAGAAATGCTGCCATTTCTTCGATCTGATGCGGCTCGCCCTGAAATCCGAGCCGGTGCGCGTCATGGCCTCGGCTCCTGCGCCGGTGAACCACGTCACCGAGGCCGACGCGCCTGATATCCTCGATGCGGGCTTCGCCATCGTCGAATTCGAGAGCGGCGCGCGGGCGATGCTGGAGCTGTGCATGTATGCCGAGGGCGCGCGCTATCAGGAGGAGGTCACCGCCGTCGGACCCAATGGCAAGATCGAGGCGCTGGTGCCCGGCCCGACCCGGTTCTGGCCCGCACATCTGGGCGCGCCGCCGGTGCCGAAACTGGTGATCTCGCCGCGCGATCCGAAAGGCCCGGTGGAGCGCGAGCTGCCGGTGCCCGAGGAACTGCTCGCCGCGGGCGATCACAACGGGTCCACCTATCACCAGCATGTAGGCTTCATCGCCCTCGTGCGCGGGGAACGCAGCGCGCCTGAGGTCACGCTGGAAGATGGCTGGGCTGCCGTCGCTATCGGCCAAGCGGTGCAGCGCTCGATCGAGACCAGTGAGGTGGTGCGCCTCGCCGACCAGCCTTGGCAGCGCGTGAGCCAAGACGCCTGAACGCCACAAGCGACGCTCCCCGAAAACGAAAACCGCTGTGCCCTCCCTCGAGAAGGCACAGCGGAGAAGCCTTGCTAAGTCGGACCGAGGCCACCCCTCGAGCTCGCGTTCGCTTCGATAGCCGCATTGCGCGCTCAGGCCGCGCCACAACATCGGCAAGCGCGGAATAGACCCGATCTGATCACCGGAAACTTGCCCGTTCGAAGCGGGGGCCGATTGGTGGGGCTCTGCTGAACAAATCCTGTGAGGGATTCATCTCGTGAATCTGACCAGCCACCGGCGGTTCGCCCAGTCGCGATTGAAGACAAGTTAACGTTTGATCCGCCCCCCTTCACGGCTCCAGGCGCATCCGATGAGACGGCGAGAAGGCTTGCCGCGCATAGGTAATCGGTTGCGCATCGAGCCAGGTCACCCGGAGCATCGTGAGCACCGGATCGTCGGGCGCGCAGACAAGAGGTTTTGCAGCCACCCCGGCAGATTCCGCCAGGAATTCCATCCTGCCGGGAGTATAGGGTGTCTGCCGGACGAGCCAGCCATTCGGGTTCTTCTTCGATAGGTCCACTTCTTCGATCTTGGGGCTCAAGGGCCCGAATTTTTGCAAGCGTTTGAATTTAATACATTTGTTGCGCCCACAGCAAAGCCACCGGCCGCAGAGACAATAAAACATTTGACTTCAATGGCTTAGATCCGCGGACCCCGCGCCAACCGATTAACGCACGGCCTCCTTGCCTCAAAATTAGCGAAGAAGACGTCTACGATACACGGGGCCATTCAAGCGAGCTGGTGCCTGGGCCTGAAGATATTCGACAGCGACATCGCTGTGCTTTGAGGACACTCGGATCGCGCCTCAGCTTTTCGCGGCCGGGGCGGCAACAGTGCTGCGCTCGACAAGTTCGCAGTCGAGGATCCGACGGGCGCACTGCCCCGGCCCGTTTTCGAGCATGTCGATCACCATCTCGGCCGCGACCGCTCCCATTTGCTGCCGCGGCTGGCGAATTGTAGTGAGCGGCGGGTCGGAGATCTCGGCCAGCATCGTGTCATCGAAGCCGATGACGGAGAGGTCGCGCGGCACGTCCAGACCGGCTTGCTGTGCGGCACGAATCGCACCCAGGGCGGATTCGTCATTGGCGCAGAAGATTGCGGTTGGCGGATCCGGCAAGGCAAGCAGGGCGCGGGTTGCGCGCCGTCCGGTCTCGAAGCTGAAATCCCCCGGCGCTTCGAGGGCGGGATCCGCTGGCAGTCCTGCCTGCGAGAGGGCGCGCCGATACCCCTCGCGTCGTTCGCGGCTGATGATCCGCGCCATCGGGCCGCACAGATGCGCGATCCGGCGATGTCCCAGTGCATGAAGATGGGCCACCGCCTGCGCGGCCCAGCCGACATTGTCTACCAGCACCGCGCAGAGCGCGAGTTCGGGATTGTCTTCTGACACCAGCACGACCGGACCTTGCTCGGCCATTTTGCGCGAGAGACCCGCGGGCAGATGGCCGGTCAGCAGGATCAGGCCGTCCACGCGCCGCCCCAGATATTGCTCGGCGTAGAGACGTTCGACGTCTTCGAGCCCATCCGTTCCGCCCACCACCACCGAAAACTGACGCTCACGCGCGACATATTCCGCGCCCTTGATCAGCTCGGCGTAGAACGGGTTTTCAAGGTCCTGCACGAGGATCAACAGCGAATTGGCCGCCTGGGCGCGCAGTTGGCGTCCGATCAGGTTGGGACGGAAACCGAGCTCCTCGGCGATCTCATGCACCAGCTCGCGGGTCTTGGGGCTGACTTGGTCGGGACGGGTGAGCGCACGCGACACCGTCGCGGTCGAGACACCGGCGCGGCGCGCCACGTCGGCCATCGTGTGGCGCGGACCACTCGCCCCTGCCCCCGCCATTCCGCCCTCACCCGACTCACCGCTCACATTCGTCCCTTTCATTTCATTTTCTATAGGCCTTGCCGGTCCGCCTTCACCAGTGGCAGAGCGCTACACCTCCTGTATTTACTCGGAAATTTCATGATTGCAATCGATTACATGCGCGATTAGCGTGAAATGTAATCGATTGCATACGGGATAGATCCCGGATGACGTCGAGACGCGCGATTGAGGAGTCGCGATCAATTCTGGGAGGAATTCATGCAAGCTCATAAAGGACGGCACGCCCTCGGCATCGCCGCATCTCTGGCACTCGGTCTCGCCGCAGCACAGGCGCAGGCGGCCGAAAAGGCAGAGGTGATCCACTGGTGGACCTCGGGCGGCGAACATGCCGCGGTCAAGGAATTCGAGAAGGCGTTCGACGCGCAGGGCGGCAAATGGGTCGATGCCGCGGTTGCCGGGGGCGGCGGAGATTCCGCGCGCGCCGACGGGATCAACCGCATCATCGGGGGCAATCCGCCTGCCGCCATGCAGTTCAACACCGGCAAGCAGTTCGACGAGCTGGTCTCGAACGGGCTGTTACGCAACCTAGATCCGCTGGCGAAGGAATATGGCTGGAAGGACAAGATCAACCCGGTGCTGCTGAACGCGGTGAGCCAAGATGGGCACATGTATGCCGTGCCGGTCGATATCCACTCCAACATCTGGCTCTGGTATTCGCCCGAACTGCTGAAGAAAGCGGGCGTCGAGCCACCCAAGACCTGGGACGACCTGTTCACCGATCTCGACGCGCTCAAGAAGCAGGGCGTGATCCCGCTCGCGCAGGCGGGCAGCGCCTGGACGCAAGCCCTGACGTTCTTCAACGTCATGATCGGCGAGGGTGGCAAGGACCTTTACATGAAGGTGCTCAAGGATCGCGACGTCGCGGCGGTGAAATCCCCGGAGTTCCTCAAGGTCGCTCAGACGTTCGGCAAACTGCGTGACTACGTGGATAGCGGGATGCAGGGTCGGCAGTGGAATCAGGCGACCGCGCTGGTGATCAACGACAAGGCCGGCTTCAACTTCATGGGCGACTGGGCCAAGGGCGAGATGGAACTCCAGAACAAAGTGCCCGGCAAGGACGTAGGCTGCATTCCGGCACTGGGGCACAATACCTACTGGGTCGGCGGCGATGTCTTCGTCTTCCCCAAGCTGAACGACAAGGCCGAGATCAAGGCACAGGACCTGCTTGCCAAGGTGCTGCTCGAACCCAAGGTGCAGCTGGCCTTCAATGAGAAGAAAGGCGCGGTGCCCGTGCTCAAGGACGTGCCGAGTCAGGATATGGACCAATGCGCGCAGCAAGGGCTCGCGCTGCTCAAGAAGGGCGACTACGTGCCCAGTTCGGACATCCTGATCTCGCCCGACATGAGCGGCTCCATAACCGATCTCGTGGCTTCGTTCTTCACCGACAAGAGCCAGACGCCCGAGAACTTCGTGAACCGCTTCGCCCAGATCATCGGCGGCTAAGCGGACGGGGCCGCGATCCGTCCCTTGGGGTCGCGGCCCCGGCGCGCCCAGCCTCCCCGGGCGCGCGCCCTCTCCCGAGACCGTCACGAGACAGGACATCACGACATGAAGCCGCTTCGACTGCGCCGCCTGAGCGCACAAGTTGCGCTCGTCCCGACATGGATCATCGTCATCTTCGCCTATATCGGCACGATCCTCTGGACGATCCGCATCTCCTTCACCAGTTCCGGCATCCTGCCCAAATACGACTTCGTCGGATTCAAGCAATATGACCGGCTATTCCAATCTTCCCGCTGGACGATCTCAGTCGAGAACCTCGCGATCTTCGGCCTGATCTTCGTCATCGGCTGTCTCGTGCTAGGCTTCCTGATGGCGGTGTTCCTCGATCAGAGGATCAAGGGGGAAGGGATTTTCCGCACGATCTTCCTCTACCCCTACGCGATGTCCTTCATCGTCACAGGCCTCGTCTGGGCCTGGATTCTGAACCCGACGCTGGGCATCCAGCAGGCGGTTCAGAACTGGGGCTGGAACGGCTTCACCTTCGACTGGCTGTCACGCGGTGACCGGGCGATCTATCTCGTAGGATTTGCCGGCATGTGGCAATCGGCGGGTCTTGTGATGGCGATCCTGCTGGCCGGTTTGCGTGGCGTGGATGAAGACATCTGGAAGGCCGCCCGTGTCGACGGCATCCCGCCGTGGCGCGTCTACCTCTCGATTGTGATCCCGATGCTCTCGAGCATGTTCGTCACCGCGGTGGTGCTGCTCGCGATCGCGGTGGTCAAAGTCTACGACATCGTGGTCGCGATGACCGGAGGCGGTCCCGGCATCTCGACGGAGGTGCCCGCCAAATTCGTCATCGATTACCTCTTCAACCGACAGAACATCGCGCTCGCGACCGCGGCCGCCTCAGTGATGTTCGTGGCCGTGCTCGTGGTGCTGGGGCCGTGGCTCTACAACCAGTATTTCCGCCAGGACCGGAGGGCGTCATGACCGCTGAGACCCAACCGCGCGGGCGCAAGCCCCGGCGGCTCACCGCCAGCCGGATCGGCATCTATGCCTTTCTCGTGCTCGCAGCCGCGTTCTTCCTGCTGCCCTTCTACGTGATGATCGTGACATCGTTCAAAACGATGCCCGAGATCCAGCAGGGTAATATCTTCGGCCTGCCCACGGACTTCACCCTCAAGCCCTGGTCCACGGCCTGGGCCCATGCCTGCACGGGCGTGAACTGCGAGGGCATCCGGGTGGGTGTGCTGAACTCCTTCGAGATCATGATCCCGGCTGCGACGCTCTCGATCCTGCTGGGCGCGATCAACGGCTACGCGCTGTCATTCTGGCGCCCGCGCGGGGGCAACCTGATCTTTGCGGTGCTGCTGCTGGGTGCGTTCATTCCTTACCAGGTCTACCTTTACCCGTTGGTGCGGATGCTCTCGAAAGTGTCGCTCTACAACACGCTGCCGGGCATCATCACCGTGCATGTGATCTTCGGCCTGCCGGTAATGACGCTGCTGTTTCGCAATTACTACGTCGCCGTGCCCGTGGACCTGTTTAAGGCTGCGCGGATCGACGGGGGCGGCTTCTGGACGATCTTCTTCCAACTGATGATCCCGATGTCCGGTCCGATCCTCGTCGTCGCCGCGATCCTGCAGGTCACAGGCATCTGGAACGACTTCCTCTTCGGCCTGATCTTCGCCGGGCGCGATCACCTGCCGATGACCGTCGAGCTCAACAACATCGTCAACACAACCACCGGCACCAAGGCCTACAACGTCAACATGGCCGCGACGATCCTGACGGCGCTGGTGCCGCTGATCGTCTACTTCGTCTCGGGCCGCTGGTTCGTCCGCGGCATCGCCGCCGGCGCCGTGAAAGGATAATGCAATGGAACCTTCCGTAAGTGTCCGCGACCTGCGCATCAGCTACGGCGCGCTGGACGTCATCGACAATCTGCAACTGGACATCACGCCGGGGGAATTCCTCGTGCTGCTGGGGCCCTCTGGCTGTGGCAAGTCCACCCTTCTCAACGCGATCGCAGGCCTGATCGACATCTCCGACGGCGAGGTCTGGATTTCGGGCAAGAACGTCACATGGGACGAACCCAAGGATCGCGGGATCGGCATGGTGTTCCAATCCTACGCGCTCTATCCGCAGATGTCGGTGGAGAGGAATCTAAGCTTCGGGCTGCGCGTCGCGCGGCATTCCAAGAAGGACATCGCGGAGCGCGTCTCGCGCGCAGCCGAGATCCTGCAGATCGAGCCTCTTTTGAAGCGTCGCCCCTCGAACCTGTCGGGCGGGCAGCGCCAGCGGGTCGCGATCGGTCGGGCGCTGGTGCGCGACGCGGATGTCTTCCTGTTCGACGAGCCGCTTTCCAACCTCGACGCCAAGCTGCGCGTCGACCTTCGCGTGGAGATCAAGCGGCTCCACCAGCGGCTACGCTCGACGATGATCTACGTCACCCACGATCAGATCGAGGCGCTCACGCTGGCTGACCGGATCGCGGTGATGCATGGCGGCGAGATCCAGCAGCTCGACGAGCCTCTCACGATCTACAACCGACCATGCAACATGTTCGTTGCGGGCTTCATCGGGTCACCAGCCATGAACTTCTTCGATGGGCGTCTGGTCGCCGGACAAGACGGCCCGATCTTCGAAGGGCAAGGCTTTGCCACGGGTCTCGCGGGCTATGACGGCAACGGCCCCCTGCCGGTTAATCGCGACGTGATCCTTGGCGTGCGCCCGGAACACGTGCTGTTCGACCGGGATGCGGCAGGCCAACCGGGAGAGGTCGAGGCCGTCGTAGAACTGGAAGAGCCGATGGGCGCGGACAGCCTCGTCTGGCTGACCTATGGCGAGGCCAAGCTCTCGGTGCGCTGCGCCTCCGGCAAACGCTACCGCCCCGGTGACCGTGTCCCCATCGCCTTCGACATTACGCGCGCGTCGATCTTCGACACGCAAAGCGAAAAGCGCCTCTAGGTGCGCACCTGATTTTTCCTAGGAGGAGAGAAACATGACCGATTTCAGTTACCAGCTTTACAGTTCGCGCAATGCGGGTCCACTCGACCAGACGCTCGGGATGCTGGCACAGGCAGGCTATGCAAGCGTCGAGGGGTTCGGCGGGCTCTATGAAAAACTCGGAACGTCTGACCTAGATGCGTTCCGCGCCCAGCTCGACGCGGCCGGGCTGAAGATGCCGACGGGACATTTCAGCCTCGATGTCGTGGAGACCGACCCGGACCGTGCAATTGCAATCGCGCGCGCGCTGGGGATGGAGGCGCTCTACGTGCCCTTCCTGATGCCCGATGACCGGCCCACCGATACGAAAGGCTGGCAGGAGCTCGGCATTCGGCTCGCCCGCGCTGGTGCCCCGATCCGCGCCGCCGGGTTCGGCTTCGGCTGGCACAACCACGACTTCGAGTTCAAGCCGCTCGCCGACGGCACGCTGCCGATGGAGCATATCCTCGCTGCGGGCGACCTCGACTGGGAGGCCGATATCGCCTGGATCACGCGCGGAGGGGCCGACCCGCTCGACTGGATCGCGCGGCATGGCAACCGGATTACGGCAGCGCATGTGAAGGATATCGCCCCCGAAGGCGAGAAAGCCGAGGAGGACGGCTGGGCCGACGTGGGCACCGGCATCATGGACTGGGCCCAGCTGCTCGAGGCCCTGCGCCGCGACAGCAAGGCCGCCCATTTCGTAATGGAGCATGACAACCCGTCCGACGACGCGCGCTTCGCCCGCAGCTCGATCGACAACGCGCGCAAGCTCTCTAAAGGGAGCGTGGCATGAGCACTGAACTCGGTATCGGCATCATCGGCTGCGGCAATATCTCGACCACCTATCTCGGTTTCGCGCCGCTCTTTCGCGGCATCAAACTCATCGCCTGCGCTGACCTGAACCCGGCAGCCGCCAAGGCACGCGCGGAGGAATACGGCGTCGAGGCGCAAAGCGTGGAGGCCCTCCTCGCGAACCCTGCGATTGATGTCATCATCAACCTCACCGTCCCTGCGGCGCATTTCGAGGTCGCGAAAGCGGCGCTTGAGGCAGGCAAGCATGTCTACAGCGAAAAGCCCTTCGTTCTCTCGGCCGAAGACGGAAAGGCGCTGCGCGAGCTTGCGCAGGCCAAGGGGCTCTCGGTGGGCAGTTCGCCCGACACCTTCCTTGGCGGCGCGCATCAGCAGGCACGCGCGCTGATCGACGAGGGTCGCCTCGGCACGATCACGGCGGGCACGGCCCATGTGATGAGCCACGGCATGGAGCATTGGCACCCGAACCCGGATTTCTTCTTCAAGCCGGGCGGCGGTCCGATGCTCGATCTCGGGCCCTATTACCTTGCGAACCTTATCAACCTGATCGGCCCGGTGAAACGGGTGGCGGCACTGACCTCCACTGCGACGCCCACGCGCAGGATTACGTCTGAGCCGCGCAATGGCGAGACGATCGATGTCGAGACGCCCACCAACATCCATGCGTTGCTCGAATTTGCGCGAGGGGCCACCGTCACCCTGTCCACGAGCTGGGATGTCTGGGCGCACCGTCACGGCCCGATGGAGATCTACGGGACCGAGGGCTCGCTCTTTCTGCCGGATCCGAACTTCTTCGGCGGCCCGGTGGAGATCGCGGGGCGCGACGGGAAGATCGCGCCCGTGGAGCCCTGGGCCCACCCGTTCGGCAAGCCCAACCAGGAGCACCCGCATGGCATGGTCGCCAACTACCGCGCGGCGGGCCTTGCCGATATGGCGCTCTCTGTGATCGAGGGCCGCGAGGCGCGGTGTTCCATCGACCGCGCGCTGCACGGGATCGAGATCATGACGGCGATCCTGCGCTCGGGCGAGGAAGGTGGCTTCGTGGAGATGACCACGACCTGCACCCGCGCCCCGGCGCTCGACCCAGAGGGCGCGCGGGCGCTCTTGCGCAAACCAGACTGAACCCGGCCAAGCGCAGGGGACGGCCCCTCGCGCTTGGCCTGAAAGGACCCGACAGGAGTATTCCCAGATGAAGACGATCAAGGGGCCTGCCCTCTTTCTCGCGCAATTCGTGGGCGATGATGCGCCCTTCAACAGTCTCGACGCGATCTGCGGCTGGGCGGCCGGGCTCGGCTACAAGGGCGTGCAGATCCCGACATGGGACCGCCGCCTGATCGATCTCGAGCGCGCCGCCAGCTCGCAGGATTACTGCGATGAGATCACCGGAACAGTCGCCGCCCACGGAATGGAGGTGACGGAGCTTTCGACGCATCTGCAGGGCCAGCTCGTAGCTGCACACCCGGTCTATGACGAGCTGCTCGACGGCTTCGCCCCACCCGAGCTGCACGGCAAGCCCGCGGCGCGGCAGGCATGGGCCTGCGAGCAGGTTCGGCTTGCCGCGCGTGCCTCGCGCCGGATGGGGCTCTCGGCGATGCCGACCTTCTCGGGCGCGCTGGCTTGGCCCTTCCTCTACCCCTTCCCGCAACGCCCGCCGGGGCTGATCGAGAGCGCCTTCGACGAGCTGGCCGCGCGCTGGCGCCCGCTGCTCGACGCCTGCGAGGAGAGCGGCGTCGATGCCTGTTTCGAGCTGCATCCCGGCGAAGACCTGCATGACGGGGTCAGCTATGAGATGTTCCTCGACCGGGTGGACAATCACACCCGCGCCAACCTACTCTACGATCCCTCGCATTTCGTTCTGCAGCAGCTCGATTATCTCGAGCATCTCGAGATCTACCGCGACCGTATCCGGGCCTTCCACGTCAAGGATGCGGAATTCGTGCCCTCGGGGCGCCAGGGCGTCTATGGTGGCTACCAGTCCTGGGTGGACCGCGCGGGGCGGTTCCGGTCGCTCGGCGACGGACAGGTGGATTTCGGGCGGATCTTCTCGCAGATGGCGGCGCATGACTTCGACGGCTGGGCCGTGCTTGAATGGGAATGCGCGCTCAAACATCCTGAGGACGGTGCGCGCGAGGGGGCGGAGTTCATCGCCCGCCACATCATCCGCGTGACCGATCACGCTTTCGACGATTTCGCAGGCGCGGGCACCGACGAAGGTGCCAATCGGCGTATTCTCGGGCTGGAGGGCACGACGTGAACGACACGAACGGACATCGCAAACTGCGCCTCGGCATGGTCGGCGGCGGCGAGGGCGCCTTCATCGGCGGCGTTCATCGCATCGCGGCGCGGCTCGACGACCGGTTTGATCTGGTCGCGGGCGCGCTTGCTTCTGAGCCTGCGCGCGCCCATCGCTCTGCGGCAGCACTGGGGTTGGACCCCACGCGCAGCTACGCGGATTTCGAGGTGATGGCGCGAGAAGAAGCGGCCCGGCCCGATGGGATCGAGGTTGTGTCGATCGTGACCCCCAATCATATGCATGCGCCTGTCGCGACCGCCTTCCTGCGCGCGGGCATTCACGTGATCTGCGACAAGCCGATGACGCGCACACTCGAAGAGGCGGAAGCGTTGGCGGAAGAGGTGCGCGCCTCAAACGCGCTCTTCGTGCTTACGCATAATTACACAGGCTACGCGATGGTGCGACAGGCCCGCGCAATGGTGGGAGCCGGACAGCTCGGGCGCATCCGGGTCGTTCAGGTCGAGTATCCGCAGGATTGGCTCACCGAGCCGGTGGGAACGGATGGCGCGAAACAGGCCGTCTGGCGGACCGATCCCACGCGGGCCGGTGCAGCGGGGTCGCTTGGAGATATCGGCACCCACGCAATGAACCTCGCGAGCTTTGTCTCGGGGCTCGAGCCGCGCGAGATCTGCGCCGAACTCACCAGTTTCGTGCCAGGGCGCGCGGTCGATGACGACGTGCAGATGTTGATCCGTTATGCGAGCGGGGCGAAGGGTATGCTCTGGGCCAGCCAGGTCTCCCCGGGCAATGAGAATGGGCTGAAACTGCGTATTTACGGCGAGTCGGCGGGGCTCGAATGGCTGCAAACCGCGCCCGATAGTCTACGCGTGTCCCCCTTCGGAGAGCCCCCATATCTCCTGTCTCGGGGCGGACCGGGCCTCACGCCCGAGGTTGCCGAGATGGGCCGTGTTCCGGCCGGCCACCCGGAGGGGTTCCTCGAGGCCTTCGGCAACCTCTATAGCGCGACAGCTGACGCGATCCTGGCCCATGAGCGCGGCGAGCCCAGGCCGCTCGGGCTGCTGCCGGGTGTGGCGGATGGCCTAGCCGGGATGCGCTTCATCTCGGCGGCCTTGCGATCCTCGCAGGCAGGAGGTGTCTGGACAGCGCTCTGAGGTATGAATGAATAGCCCCGTGTATCATGGACGCCTTCTTCGCTAATTTTGAGGCAAGGAGGCCGTGATGACAGCGCCACAAATCACCTTGTTCGCGATTCTCGGCGGAACCCTTTCGTTGTTCTTGTGGGGGAGGTTTCGCCACGACCTGGTTGCCTTGGCCTCGCTGATGGCCTGCGTCTTGACCGGATTGGTTCCGGCGGATGCGGCGTTTGCGGGGTTTGGCCATCCCGCCGTGATTACCGTGGCCTGCGTGCTCATACTAAGTCAGGGTTTACAAAATACCGGGGCGGTGGACTGGCTGGCGCGGGCAGTCCTACCATCCGAGGCGAACCGTCTGACCAGCATGACGGCGCTTGTGGCTCTTTCGGCTGTTCTTTCTGGCTTCATGAACAACGTCGGAGCGCTGGCGCTTCTCATGCCGATCGCGATCCGGCTCGCCGGGCGGCTGGACCTGACACCTGGGCAGATGCTGATGCCCCTGGCCTTTGGCACGATCCTCGGCGGCATGACCACGCTGGTCGGCACACCGCCTAACCTGATCGTCTCGGGTTTTCGCGCCGAAGCCGGATTGGGGCAGTTCGGTATGTTCGATTATGCCCCCGTAGGTGTGGCGGTCGCCTTCGTCGGCGTGGCTTTCATCGCGCTTCTGGGATGGCGCATCGTGCCTGCGCGCAAACCGATGAGCAAGGCAGGTTTCGACACTGGCAGCTATCTGACCGAGGTTCGGGTGCCGGATAAAAGTAAGGCCGTGGGACTGACCCTGCGCAAGTTCGAACGCGGGATTGAAAAAAGCGGCGCGCAGATCATTGGGCTGGTCCGCAACGACGTGCGGATGACCGCGCCACATGGTGGACGGCGCATACAGGCGGACGACGTTCTGATCCTGGAGGCCGAGGCTCAAGAGCTGGCCGAAGTATTGTCGGCCTTCGGCATCACGCTTGAAGAGGAGGAGAGCGGATCGGCGCGAGCGGAAAGGAAAGCCGGAGAGACAACACCGAAGACTGAAAACGACGAAGCCGAGAGCAACAAGTCCGCCGAGGACACCGATGCAGCGACGAAGCCTTCGGACCGCGACGAGGATATCGTGTTGCGCGAATTCGCGGTGCTGCCGGGCTCCACGATCGTCGGGCAGTCCGCGACAGACCTGCGGCTGCGGACGCGCTACGGGCTCAATCTTCTGGCTGTCTCACGCGAAGGGCGTCCCCCGCGGACGCGGCTGCGCACACTGAAGCTGAAACCTGGCGATCTGCTGATGTTGCAGGGGCCCGCCGAGATCATGGCCGATTTCATGAATGAGACCGGCTGCGCGCCTTTGGGAGAGCGCGAATTGCATCTTCCAAATGCGCGAATGGCAATCATCGCCAGCGCCCTCTTGCTTGGCTCTATCGGAATTGCCACCTTCGGCCTGCTGCCGGCATCCGTGGCCTTTACGTTGGGGGTTCTGGGCTCGATGCTCCTGCGAACCGTGCCGCCCGGGCAGGTCTACAAAGCCATCGACTGGCCAGTCATCGTCCTGCTGGGATCGCTTATCCCGGTGGCCGGCGCGATGCAGACCACTGGCGCGGCAGATGTTCTGGCGCGTTTTCTGGTCGAGACGATCGCGCGCGGGAACGCCATCGCGGCTCTGGCGGCAATTCTGGTCACCACGATGTTTCTCTCGGATTTGATGAACAATGCGGCCACGGCAGCGGTGCTGTCGCCAGTTGCCTTGGGCATCGCCGCTTCACTCGACGTGAACCCCGACAGCTTCCTGATGGCGGTGGCGATCGGGGCATCTTGTGCTTTCCTCACGCCGATCGGCCATCAGAACAACACTCTCATCCTCGGGTCAGGCGGCTTTCGCTTCGGCGACTACTGGAAGCTTGGACTGCCGCTCGAGGTGATCGTCGTTGCCGTAAGCTTGCCGCTGCTGCTGATCGTTTGGCCACTTTAGACCCCGGCGAAGGCACGCCCTGACCGGCAGTCCTCCAGAACATCGCCACCGACCCGACACCGTGGGCCACCCGGCCTGCAACCACCGGACCGAGCACACTGCTTGTCGCGGTGGTCGGGAGCGTGATCCCAAAGCCGAGCGGCGGACCTGAGGCCGGTCATGAACTAACACTCAAGCCGGGCCACTCCAGTGGCGCTGATCACCTGCAAGCCGAGCGCCTCGATATACTGAAGTCTGTCGTCATACGCGTCTGGTGCCCTCTTGAAGCCGACATCGCGCGCGGCGACTGCGTCGAAGTGCTCAATCCTGAAAGGTGAGGTTGCGCAAACCCCGTCCGAGAACCATATCCCTCCCGCCGATAAGAGGGGGACTGTATGACTTTGCGCGACCGGATCGCGATGGCGCTCGACACATCAACTTTCAGGAACACGATCACGGCCGTGATCCTTTTCAACGCATTGCTTCTTGGACTGGAGACTTCGGAGCGCGCGATGGCCTTGGCTGGCGATCTGATCCGGCTCCTCGACATGCTTTGCCTGTCGGTTTTCGTGATCGAGATTGGACTTAAGCTCGTGGTGCAGAGATTGGGCTTCTTCCGGTCTGGCTGGAACCTCTTCGATTTCACCATTGTCGGCGTGTCGCTTCTGCCCGGCGCGCAGGTCTTCAGCGTGCTGCGGGCGCTTCGAGTGCTGAGGCTCTTGCGCATCATTTCGGTCGCGCCGCGCCTGCGGCGCGTGGTCGAGGGGCTCATCAACGCCCTGCCGGGCATGGGCAGCGTCTTCCTCTTGATGGGCATCATCTTCTATATCGCGAGCGT
The DNA here is from genome assembly GCF_002085925.2 of Thioclava electrotropha. Taxonomy (NCBI): domain Bacteria; kingdom Pseudomonadati; phylum Pseudomonadota; class Alphaproteobacteria; order Rhodobacterales; family Paracoccaceae; genus Thioclava; species Thioclava sediminum. The sequence continues at coordinate 764,585 of NZ_CP053562.1, read as the reverse complement.
GATGGCGACAAAGTTGTTCGGCGCGAGTTTCCCGCAGTGGTTCGGCTCGCTCGGACAATCAGCCTATTCACTGTTTCAGATCATGACGCTCGAGAGCTGGTCGATGGGGATTGTGCGCCCGGTGATGGAAACCCACCCTCTGGCTTGGGCCTTCTTCGTGCCTTTCATCATGGTCACGACCTTCGCAGTGGTGAACCTTCTGGTGGGCCTCATCGTAAATTCGATGCAGGATGCCCATTCCGAAGAGGAGACCACACGCACCGACGCCTACCGCGACGAGGTTCTCCTGCGGCTCGATGCGATCGAGCGGCGGATCGGAGATCTTCGGAAAGGCAACCAAACGGGCGGCTGACGCGAGGGGCAGAAGCGTGCCTGACCCTCCACGTCTCGCAGATGACCCGAGCGGATATCAGGCTCACTAGCTACATGACTGGGGAGCCTGTCGGCACGCTCGGGCTCATCGCGCCTGGCGGCCTCACTCCTGGCTTTTACACGAGTAGCCGCAACAGTGTCTTCGTTGTGTTAACGGCTCATTTACTCTCAAATTGTTAGCCTGCCCACTCGTGCAGTTGATAGGAGAATGCAATGAAAGACCCGACCCAACCTGACACGGCGGAAGCCGTTTTACTCGACTATGTCGAGCGATATGGCTTAACGGACAGGGCACGAAGATACTTCCTCAATCTTGGCCAGAAGGAAGCATCCGATGGATCACGCGCCGAAGCTCGACACCCAAAAGACGATCAAAGCTCTTCCTGAAAGACGGGAGCCCTACTGGAACATTCTCGAGTATTGCCGTCACATTGGGCTCGAGAAGAAACCAGAGAAGCCCCTTCATTGGGTCGCTCGAATCCGCAAGAAGGATGGTCGCTATAAACAGCAGCGACTCGGACCCGCAGCTTCGGAAAACTCACAGGGCTTTTCCTACGAAGCGGCGATCACGCTCGCGCGCGCCTGGTTCGCCGAGCAGGAATTGCGGGGCATCGCCTCTGCGAGCTTCCCAGTGGGAACCACACAGCATCTGCGATATTCGAAGAGTGACGCTGGCTTCACTGTGGGCGACGCCCTGATCGACTATGTGGAATGGAAGCGCATAGCTGCCACGAAGACGACCTTTGAGACTCTGGTCGCATTGATCAACTTTCATATCCTGCCGCGCCTCGGAGCGGTTCAGCTCGACGAGCTGACCGGCAACACAATCACCAATTTCTGTCGTGCCATCCTTGAGACGCCACCCAAGCGGGGGAACCAGGCGCTCAAGGCAAGGGTAAAGATTGAAAGCCTCGACCCGGATGCATTGCGCCGCCGGAAAGGAACACTGAACACGCTGCTGGGGATATTGCGAACTGCCATGCAGATGGCATGGGAGAACGGCCACACCGCCTCGGAACGCTCTTGGCGCTGCATCCACCGCGTCCCGAATTTGGAAGTTCCTCGTCAGATATTCCTCACACGCGCGCAGTGTCGTGAGCTGATCGCCGCATGCCGCCCAGATCTTGCGGACTTGGTGCGTGCAGCGCTTTATACGGGCTGTCGCGTGTCCGAGCTTTCAGCGCTTCGCGTGTGCGATGTCGGAAAAGACATCTTTGGCATTTACGTCTCCTCTCCCAAAGGCTGGCGACCACGCTATGTGTATCTCCCCGAGGAAGGGATGCGATTTTTCTTGGCCAAATGCGCCGGGAAAGCAGACGATGACATCGTCTTTCGCACTGGCGCAGGCCAGATCTGGAAAACCCGTCACAAACATCTCTTCAAAGCAGCTGTCGAGAAGGCCGGGCTGCCGCATGAATTCGTGTTCCACGGATTGCGGCACACTTATGCCAGTCAGCTTGTGCAGGCCGGCGCGCCGCTTGCCATCGTCGCGCGTCAACTCGGCCACGCGAACACAGACACGGTGAGCCGGACCTACGGCCATCTGTCTTGCGAGAGCATCGAACGTGAGCTCGCTCTACGATTTGCCGCGTTGGAAGATCAGCCTCGGGAATATGACGTGCGAACGCGCTCGTTACGGAAATCGCTGCAAGCTCCGCCTCCGTCGATCCCCGTCGCGTCTTGGCCACGGAGCAACTTCGCCTTGTGTCGAGGCGACGAGCTTCAGTTCGTCAGCCGCAGAGGAGCCTGAGGCATTCGCCGCCTTAGTGCGGAGAACGCTTACGAACACACTGAGCCGCCATTTTCTGGAAAACGTGACGCATGTCTTCAAGCCTGCCTTAGATCACAGCTCGGACCGAATTTAGAATGGGGAACGACACCCGAAACCCGCCGCGACCAGAAATCATCCTCACTCGGAAGTTCCATTCACGAGAGTGAGCGGACCTGCGTTCGATTTAAGCAATTGGGCATCAATCCCGCATGGTCGCTGCGCCGAAGACCGAATGCACGGCAAACGCTATGCCGCAATTGCGCTAGAGACGCTCAGGCACGCAACCACCTTTACCCCTTGCGTAAATTTCGCCCCCCCGCGCTATCGCTGAGGCTCTCTCGACGCGAAACGAGAGATAACACCTCTTAGAAATTTTCGCACCATCGGCCGAAGCGCACCCTCCGTCGCTTCCAAGTAAACTGCCAACCCAAAGATGAGAAGTGAGGCGATGAGAGCCGTCTCACGCAGTGACGCGCTCTCCCAAACATAGGAAATATCCTCAACAAACATCACCGTCGACGCAACTGCGAGAACACCAGACATCACCAAATATCCGTAAGGCGAGACAACAAGCATGAAAAGCGAGAGCCCGAGAAAACCGCCACAGACACCGATCAGATAGAAGACAAATTCCCGCAAAGAAGATCCATCGGGGGCATAAATGAGCCCCCAGGTGAGTAGAGCGCCCAACATCGAAAAACAAAAAAATAACGAAACACGCAGCGGCTATGGTCAACTTTCGCCGCAACGCGAGCGCCAAGAGGGAAAGAGTTACGACGAGAATAACAGCCTCTAAACCGACCATGGGTGGGCTTGTAAGACCTAAACCATTCAAGTTTTCACCCTCTAAGTTTTGCTAAAGCAGCGCCGTGCTCGAGACCAACTCACCGCGTGATCAGCACAACCCCTACGAAAATCGCAAAGATCAGCAGGAAGCCCCACACACCGGACCGGTTCAGGAGAGGCGCGCTCCGACCGCAAGCCCCACATCGGCTTGCTCCGAAACGCAACCGATGCGAACAAGACTCGCATGTAAAAATTCGCAGCGACCGGCCTTTGGCTTTTTGAAATTCACGCATTGATATATCTGAAATGTAGGAACGAGGTGTTGTTAGTAGATTTTATGAACGTTGAACGCCTCGAAACGCAGAAACTTTCGCTGTGCGAGAGGCGCCGAAGCAGTCGAAGGTCACTTCCCGAGAGGTTAATGCAGGCTTTCTAAGAAATAGCAAAAGTAATTTAAATTTTCACACCCGGCAACGCGAACCCGCCACCTTGAGTTGTATTTTCATAAATTTCTCATCGCCGCACAATTATTGCGTGCATAAAATTTTCGGAACTTGGATGTTCGGTGTCTGATTATCGCAAATTGCAAATGCTCTACGTAATTTGATTCGTCTAGAACATACATGCGGAAGAGTTAAGCCGCCTCAAAGAGACATTGCGAGGCAGCGCGCGTTATAGAGACCGGGCCTTCCACTTGTAGCAAACCGCCTATCGCACGGCGAAATTCTCCGCCGGAAGCCTTGTGAGGCATTCCAACATTTCACCTCCGGGTGATCCAGATATTTGAGGCATCGTCGCTCTGATCGCTCAACGGCTGCGACTGCTCGGATCCGGACTCTCTCCGAGGTCGAAGACTTTCCGCGTCTCGCAGATGACCCGAGCAGTTATCGGGCTCACTGACTAATGCCTGGGAGCCAGCCTACTCGCTCGGACTCATCGCGCCCAACGGATCCACCTGCGGTCTCAATGTGGGCGCCCAGCTCAGGATCGAAGAAGTCCATCGAGGCTCGGCCCTATCGAAAACACCCGTCGAAACCATGAGAGACCTGCCCGGGGGATCGCCCATCCAAAACGGGGGCGGGCTGGGGTTTTCTGCGGCCGGCTATCGGGCGCACCGAACGAGCTCGAAAGAGCATCGAAGCGGCTGCGCGGCACGCTGGATACCCGAGAGAGATTGTTGTTTGCGAAATGCGAGGCACACGGGCGCACAAACGTGATCGTCGGTCTGGCCGGAAGGACAAAGGCGACCTACACCGGGCGTCGCGCTTTCTTGGTCCGGCGAGGCCCCGTCAGGCACAGACGTCTGTTAGGGCCTGTTGGCTGAGGCGTAAGACGGGTGCGCGGAGCTTTGAGTTGGCCATCAATCTTGATGAATCGAGGTTCGGGAAGGTCACAGGCCTCAAGTGCCCTGAGATCTTCTTCCGTCATCTTCGCTGGCTCCGAAAGGGTGGCTCGCAAGACATAAGCGGCCACCGCCGCTCCCCCGGAGAGCACGGTGAGCACGCCCGCAATGATGTATTCGGCCAGATCCATGACACATCCTTTCCTCAGAACTGTAGCGACGAAACATCAAAAAGATCAAACTCGGAATTGCTCGGGTTGGTCCCGCCTTCTTTGCGGAATACTGACGCGCGTCGAGGCCTCGGAGCAGCCGTGGTAGTCGCTCACCAGGCGCACGCAGTCGCACAGCTCAAAAATCGCAAAGCCGGTGTCCCCGATCAAACGAGACAAAGCACGGGCTTTCAGGCTATAATTAAGTTTTACGGAGGGCACCGCATGGAAGATCTTTTCAGGAAGCGGCAAGAGGAAAAGGCGCGAAGCCGCGCGAAGGATGAAGAACGTCTGGCGAGAGGCGAGGTCAGCCCCAGCGAGTTGCAGCATCAGAATTTAGTATTCAAGAAAGTCCGAGCCGACCGGGTCGGCTTCGTGAAGAGCCGCGAGCCAAAATCCGTCAAGTTCCTCAGCCTTTGAGGCTGCTATGTCTATCGATCAGAAACTTGCTCGAGCGAGAACTCAACGCCCAAGGGTCCTCGGCGAGCTGGAGGCACTGCTGCGAGCAGGCAATCCAGACCTCAACCTCTTCGTCTCGGCCCGCGCCCATTATGGCGAGCCCGGATTGGCGCATCTCCATCTCTATGGCATCGAGGACGACCACGAACGCAGATCCCGGCTGATGAAATTTGCGACAGCCTGGCTTCTGGAACGCGGCATATCGATCGAACTTCAGGAGGGACGCGACGTCTATGACATTCGTCCATGGCGCGAGCCCCATGGGGGCACGGCTCAAGATATGGGATCTCTGGACGAGCTGGACGAGATCTGAAAGTGCTCGAACCAGGCCAAGCAGAAGACAAATCGCAGCGCGCACTAAGAGGCTTTTGCGCCCCCTCCCCCTCGAAGCTGGACTACCTTCCAATGCCCGGTATACCCTTTCTTCAAATGGGCCGCGACGATCTGAAAGCCGCTCTGTGGCCAGCTCTTCGGTGTGTCGACGAAGAGCAATTCCGCAATTCCGAATCCGGCCTCCTGGAGATCCCGCAACCGCGCCTTCGTCGTCAGATTGGTCAGCGGCGCGAGCCAGACGATATTTTCTGAGACTCGCATCGCGTGTCGCGTGAATGTCCGCAGCTCGGACCAGGGTGGGTTTGTGACCACCCACTCCACGCGATCGGACCAAGAGAGAAAGTCGCGCCCCTCACTGATCTCACACCAGTGGCTCTCCACGTGATCCGGATAGTGATTGTAGAATGCCCCTTCTCCGCGCGACGGATCGAGAACGCGACCCTCCAGCGCATGCGAAAAATGTTCGATGATCGCCTTGGCGAGGTTAGGCGGCGTCATGACCCGGTCCTGTTCCGCGTCATTCTTAGGCGGCACCAACCCGCGTCCTTTCGCGAGATCGCTCCGTTCCAGTGGGCTGCGGAGGCGGAGTAGCCGCAAGGCCGCGGCAAGCGTCGCAACCCGTCCGGAAAACTCCCTTTCCAAGGCAATGACCGTCACGCGACTGCAGCCGATCTTGCGGGCGAGAGCCTGCTGCGAAAAACCGCGCGCACGCCGCCGCTCCGCGAGCGCGCGTCCCATATGCTCACCCGCCTTGGTAACACGCCAGCGCAAGCCAAGTATCGGCAAGATGGCCTCGAGCGAAAGGATCGTGCCCGCCCCGCTCTCGAGAGCGCGCACCGTCGGGATGCTGATATTGGCGCGGGAGGCAAGGTCAGCCTGTGTGAGCCCGCGCTCCGCGCGTTCGGCTCTCAGGAGCTCGGAAAATGACATGTGCGAAAATCTTTCTATCGAAAGCTCACAGATAGAAAGAAATAGAGACAAAGCGCAACCGCTAGCGCTGCACCCTAGGCGCTCCCGAAAACGAGCGGCAATGAGCTCCAGCGAAATTTTCTCTACTTCCTAAAAAAACGGAAACCCGTTTTTTCACCCGCGGCACCTAGACTGAACGCATCGTCAAGATCCGCTCCGGATCGCCCTACCCGTCCCCGCCGAGCCTCGCTTGCGCGGCCTCAGGAGATGCATGCCATGGCCCAGCGCCCTTTTGCGCCAAATATGCGAAAATCTCATCGCGCAACTGGGTTCACCAAATCCGATGAAGAGCTTCTCGAGCGGCTCGTGAAAGCCCGGCTGCAGGTCGCCGAACTGATGCTGGAAAAATCAATTTATGCCCCGATCTTCGAGAGACTGGAACACGAGATCGCGGCCGTCGAGGCGCGCCGGATCGAAGATCCTCTGGCCCGCGCAAGGGCGATCCTGCGTGGACAGCCAAGTGACGCGACCTCCCCGTCAGAGGATCAAGACGATACCCCTGAGCCATGGTAGGTCAAACGATCTCACTTGCCGATGCGACGAGGATCCCGAATGCACCGGGCAGCTCAGCCGTCATGCGAAAAACGAAAGGCAAAAAATCAAAAAAGCTCTCTAGCTTAAAAACACGAAGCTAAAAATGCTCGAAAATACCAAGCAGACCGAACAAGCATCGCCTGGCCGCGCAGCTAAAGGCTGCCGGCAACTCCTAGATTGCATGTGAAAATCGGGACCTCTTGTAAGAAGGCGTTCCTCGTATCCGGGCGCAAGGCTACTACCACCAGGCCCAGCAACACAAAGGCCCACTTGTGCGAGCAACGTCGAAGCTTCACTTTGGCCTCTCGCAGCGCAAGCGCCATTTCGAGGTGCTCGCCATGCCCGTTGCTGCACCGCATCAATTCATATGGTCCGCCCAAAGCTCGATCTGCTCTCGCCGCGAACCGTCCGACCAGCTCCCTTCGCACGGCTGGGAGGAAGCTTCGCTACCACGTGCGAAAAAGGTTCGGTGCGCCCGCTGCCTTCACCTATCGCCCAATTTATCCCTCACTAAGTCGCCCCCAACACGGTCCGAACGCCCCCTCATCATGCTATCCAGTCCGGTTAGCCCATGCACGCGCCAAATGATTCGCGCGATTGGTGGCGAACACGCCCTTACCAATAAAATTTCGAAAAATTTTTATTTTTACAATCGGTGCGAAAAATTCTGTTTTTTTGCCGACCGTAATGCTCCCCAGCGAGCAGAATAAAGAAATTATCGTCTTTGAAGGACTCCGCGAAAAACGCGCTCAATTTTCTTTTTGCGCCGCTATACGTAAAAGGGACATCGCTATATAAATAGCGACGACGCCATTCTACTTCACAAGCACGGATCGCCCCATGTATGAAATCTAAACTTTACGCTCGAGTGGGTCGAATCCACCACTCGAAACGCATAGCGGCTACGCTCGGCTCCGAAAAGTAGCCCAGCATCAGCATCGACAACACTTCGGCCTGCGCCTTTTGCCACGGAAACCAATCTAGCCATAGCATTGTCCGGAGGCGCTCCACTGCCGAAAACGCAATGCCTGACGCGATATTAATTCCCTGCCCGACCACTTCGAGGCGCGTGCGTGTGCGCATGTGCAAGAGAGACCTACAGATGACAAAAAATTCCCAACCGCCAATACAGCCTTACCTTGCAATAATTAATGACTTAGTGCCACCAGGTTCGCCCGCAATGATGGATTTCGGCAGCCCCCAGCAGCGCATTAGAGAACATCCGGCGCTTGTTCCACTCCTGCAGACCTATCTCGCTGATCGCGCCCTCGGCGGACAGGGAGGGTCGGTCGGCGATGGAGCATTCGACGCCACACTGGTGCTCTCCTGGATCAGGGATCTAAGTCACCAAAGGCCGTCAATCGGGGAGCTATCAGCCGCGCCTCTGCTCGATTCGTGGTGCGCGATAGTCGAAGACGCCGTGCCCCTGCTTGTCGGGCGAGTCTCCGGCCACCCGCATCTGCGTGAGGGTGCGCGGGTTCGGACATCTCCTCTCATGAACCTTCAACCGAATGAGGGTTGGGCGCGGAGCTGCAACCGCTTCTATCGCTTGGGCGCACGCGATGAGGGCTTCTTCGAGACATTGAAGAGAGATGGACGGCTTTCTCCTAGCGTTCAACTCCTGCGCGCTGATCGGAGCTCCTGATCATGCCCGACGTGCTTATTTTAGGAGACTTGCATCTCGATCTCTGGATGCAGAAAAACCGCAACCCATTCGACGACCTTGAGCTCGAGCACGCTGAGCTTCTCATCATAGCTGGCGACCTCGCCAATAAGCCCAAGATCCGTTGGCGTCCGGCGCTTCAGCTGATCGGCCAGCACGTCGATCTCGATCGGGTTCATATCATCCCGGGCAATCATGACTATTACGATTTTCGGCTCGATGGCGACGACCGCCTCGCAGATCTCGCGCATGAAGCCGGCGCGCATCTCGCGCAGAAACGTGTGATCACCCATGAGCGCACGCGATTCGTCTGCGTGACGCTCTGGACCGACTTCGCGCTCGGGCCGGGAAGCGTTGCGGAAAAGTCGTCCCGCAGCGACTGGGTGATGAATGACTATCGCTATATTCGCGTCGCAGGAAGCGGCTACCGCAAGGCGCGGCCAGTCGACACCATCGCGAAACACCATGAGCATCTCGATTGGCTGCGAGGGCAATTGGCGACACCCTTCGAGGGCGAAACCGTCGTCGTCACGCATCATGCCCCGCACCCGGCTGCGCTCCCTCCGGGCGCGCCGCTTCCCTGGTGCTACGCCTCAGACCTGACTGCACTCATCGAGGAATACCAGCCCGAGAAATGGCTTTTCGGCCATACCCACCATGCTGCGGAATTTCGGGTCGGGCGCACGCAGCTGAAGAACGTCTCGATAGGATATCCAAAATGAAAGGAAAGAAGATGGCATATGACCACAATGATAGTCTTGGCAGCATAACACCAGACAAAAAGTTCCAGGAAGAAACCGGCCCTCTCACTTTCACGTATTTAATATACAATGCCACCAAGGATGACCTACACCTCATACCTAGGGTCCCAGGGCTGTATGTTTTGCTTAGTGGAGGTAAAATTTACTGTGGAGAAGCGGAAAATTTAAATCGCAGAATACGCGAAAGCATTCGCAAACAGGGCTTTGGAACAGTTATCCTCTACGTGACCCAAAACCTCATCGTGGATCTAAACCAAGAAATTCGCCAACAGCTCTGGAAAAGCCTCGAAACGGATGTCATTCGCGCACTAATAACCATCTGCCTTTATAACAAGATACGAATAGGAATAACCAACCAGCGCAAAGTCCGAGCGCTACCACCAGAAGCTTGGGAGGATGAAGAAAATTCACCCTACCGGGTTCCTATTAGAATAGCGCAGACTGCTCTTTATATGTCAGGAGTGCCAATCTCGCCACCGCGACGGATAAACGCGCACGAATACCTGCGAAGACTTTGGCTAATCAGGCCCCTTGAAAGCGAGGACGAGATCTACAGACTTAAAATAATCTGGGAGCCGAGAGTCGCCTCACCGCTAACTCAGCTATTCTTAAAGGATTTTAGAAAGCGAGATTAAGTGCCCTCAATCCTCGACGGCGCCTCGCCTCTTAGCCCATGCTACGGCCTGGGCAATCAGAGCGTTTACCTTAAACGCTGTGATGGAACAGGATGCGTTAGTTGAGCCCGCCGTCGTCGCGCTGCATGCGGTGCGCATGTCGAAGATCAGGGCGGGTGACATGGCTGCGGTCTTCGGCGCGGGGCCGATCGGGCTTTTGGTCGTCGAGGCGCTGCGCGTCGCGGGCGCGGCCCAGATCCATGTCGTAGACCCCTCAGTTGAACGCCGCGAGAAAGCGCTCGAACTCGGCGCCACCAGTGTCATCGACCCGATGGCGGAAGACCCCGTCGCGAAAATTCGGGCGGCCACCGGCGGTGTTCATGTCGCTTTCGAGGTGACAGGTGTGCCGCGCGTTCTGCCGCAATGCATCGACAGCACCCGCCACGAAGGTCAGACGCTGATCGTCTCGATCTGGGAGGGAGACGCTTCCTTCCAACCCAATACGGCCGTTCTGAAAGAGCGCCAACTGCAAGGCACCATCGCATACCGCAATGTCTACCCGGCAGTGATGGAGTTGATGGTGCAGGGCTATTTCAGCGCCGACAAGCTGGTGACCAAGCGGATCAAGATCGATCAGATCGTGGAGCAAGGCTTCGAAGCGCTCGTCGCAGAGAAATCCCAGGTGAAGATCTTGGTGGAAGCGTCAGAGTGAAACCTTACCGCTCGATCTCAGCTGCGCGCGCCGCATACTAAAACTGCGCGCAGCACATCGGTGAGTAGGTGACCTGCTCTCTGATCGTTGAACAGAATCTGGCACAATATAACCTACTCGTTGCACCTTCTGATCGGGTTGGTTGAGGTCGCTTCTCTGCCCATACACTAGCGCCGGTAGCTCGCCGCCAACCGGGCTCCCGCGCAGATGGATGAAACTTCAGTCGCGGGTCACCACGAAAAAGATGCGAACATCTTTCCTTTCTTCCTAAAGAGGATAGGGTCGTCACATTAACGTGTAAAAGACGGATCCCATCCGGGCATGCATTGGGGCACCGACAAGACAGGTTCAGTATTTCTGGAACGATGTGTGGCAATCGACATCGAGGTCGACCCATCGACGGCCCGCATATTCTCCCTTGCAGCTGCGAGCGCCGCCGTCGGGAGCGAAGCTCTCGTTCTAGGTGCCCGCGTTGACGCCGGTTTACCCAGGCTCGAGGAATTCTGCGCCGACTTCGACCACGTGATCGGACATAATATCCTGCGCCACGACCTGCCCCATTTGATGGCGGCATCGCCTCGCCTCGCGCGTCTCGCCCAAGCTCCAATAGACACGCTTTGGCTTAACCCGCTCGCTTTTCCACGTAATCCCTACCACCACCTGGTGAAGCATTATCATGACGGACGATTGCAGAGCGGTCATGTGAATGATCCCGAGTTCGACGCGAGGCTCGTCTTAGAAGTCTTGAGCAATCAAATCGGCGCCTTCGCGGAGATCGGGCGGCGATCTCCCGACGCCTTGGTCGCCTACCACTATCTCTGTAGCCGGATGCCCCGCAGCGATGGGTTCGATCGGCTCTTCACAGCAATTCGAGGCGCGCCGATGCCCGATATGGCAAAGGCCCGCGCTGCGATTGAACGTCTGCTTGAGGCGTCATCCTGTGCAACCCAGCGGAAGGAAGTCCTGAGCGATCTCGATGACAGCTCGCTCAGCTGGCCCCTGGCTTATGCACTGTCCTGGATATCCGTTGCCGGCGGCGACTCCGTGATGCCCCCTTGGGTCCGCGCGCAGTTCCGCGACGCCGCGCGGATCGTTCGCACCTTGCGCGACACGAGATGCGGCGACACTGCCTGCCAATATTGCGCGGCTCACAATGACCCCGAGCAAGCGCTGAGCCGCTGGTTCGGCTTCGAAAGCTTTCGTCCGGAGCCTGTCGATGAATTCGGTCGACCTCTTCAGGAACGTATCGTCGAAACTGCGATGCGGCGCGAAAGCCTTCTCGGAATTCTTCCGACCGGCACGGGAAAATCCATCTGCTATCAGATCCCTGCCCTTTCGCGCTTCGACAAGACTGGGGCGCTGACCGTTGTGATTTCCCCTCTGGTCGCGCTCATGGCAGATCAGGTTCAGGGCCTTGCACGCGCCGGAATTTCCACTGCGGTCACTATCAACGGCCTGCTTTCGCTTCCCGAACGGCAAGACGCCTTGGACAAGGTGCGTCTCGGCGAGGCTGCGATCTTGCTGATCTCGCCCGAGCAGTTGCGCAGCACTTCGGTCCGCTCCGTGCTCGCCCAGCGCGAGGTCGGCCTCTGGGTTCTCGACGAGGCACATTGCGTATCCAAATGGGGGCATGATTTCCGGCCGGACTACCGCTATGTCAGTCGCTTCATCAAGGAAAGTTCAGGCGAAGACGTAGCCCCCGTTCTCTGTCTGACCGCCACAGCGAAACCCGATGTCGTTCGGGACATTCGCGAGCATTTCAGCACGCGTCTCGGGTGCGAACTCACTCTGCTGGACGGTGGTGCATCACGGACGAACCTGAGCTTCAGCGTGTTGCCGACCCAGAGGCAGACGAAGCTGGCCGATATCCTTACTGCGCTTGAAGAGGATTTACCGGCAAGCGGGGTTTCAGGGGCTGTTGTTTATTGTGCCACTCGAAACTCCACCGAACGTGTGGCGGAATTTCTTCGACAGCAGGGGCTTGCGGCGGAGCGCTATCATGCGGGGCTTACCGCCGATGAGAAGCGCGAAATCCAGGAAGCGTTCCGAGTGGGTGAGTTGCGTGTCATCGCCGCCACCAACGCCTTCGGAATGGGCATCGACAAACCCGACATCCGGCTCGTCGTGCATGGGGATGTGCCGGGTTCTCTGGAGAATTACCTGCAAGAAGCCGGGCGTGCGGGACGAGATCGGGATCCTGCGAAATGTATCCTCCTATTCAATTCGGAAGATGTTGACCGGCAGTTCAATCTGAGTGCTCGCTCTCGCCTCGCCCGTCACGAGATCGGAGCGATCTTGAAGGCAGTCCGAAGGCTCGATGTTCGATCGGGTAAAAAGGGTGAAGTCATCGCCTCCCCAGGCGAAATCGTCCACGAGGAAAAGGACCGGGATTTCCAGCGGGACAGCGCCACCGAAGACACCCGCGTGAAGACAGCTGTGGCTTGGCTCGAAGAGGCGACACTTCTCCGGCGGGAAGAAAACCGCGTTCAGGTCTTCCCTGCTTCGCTTCTCGTGCGAAGCGTCGATCAGGTCCGCAAGATCCTCGATGCTGCGGAGATAACCGGAAATCGCAAGAAGCAACTTCTCGGCATCGTTCAGCATATCATCAACGCGCCAGCAGATGAGGGTATCTCGACCGATCAGCTGAGCGGCACAAGCGGCCTCACCGGGCCGGCATTGCGAAAGGCGATGACCGATCTCGAAGCGCTCGGGATCGCCAACAACGATACCAACATCACGATCCATATACATATTGGCGGCGCAACGTCTTCACGCGCACGCTTCGAGGCTGCAGCGCGGTTGGAGCGCGACCTGATCGCGCAGATGCGCGAGGACGCACCCGATGCCGATAATGGCGAACTATCGGCATTCAATCTTGCCGCGACGAGCCAGGCACTGCGCGAGAAGGGCCACGGCACGGTCCGTCCGGATCTCGTCGAAAGCCTCCTGCGCGGGATGGCGCAGGACGGGCGCGACATGGAAGGCGGGCGTGGCAACCTGCATTTGCGCAAAGCCTCGCGTTCGAGCCTGTTCGTGCGGCTGCAACGCTCATGGTCCGTGATCGAGAAGACTGCAGAATTACGCAGGCTCGGTGCGGAACGCCTTCTCGAGCATCTCGTCGGTCGCGTTCAGAAGGGGTTGCGCGGGAAAGACATCGCCGTCGAAACCACCTTGGGCGCGTTGCTCAGCGCCATCACCGGAGATGCGATGCTGCGCGGCTCCGTCAACGATCCGAACAAGCTGATGGATCGCGCCTTGCTCTGGTTGCACGAGCAGCAGGTCGTAGCTTTGGGCAAAGGGCTATCCGTCTTCCGTCCTACCATAACCCTGCATCTCAATCCGAAGGGCGGTCAATTCACGACGCAGCACTTCGCCCCTCTGGAGGATCATTACACCGAACAAACCATCCAGACGCATGTGATGGCTGCCTATGGCGAGAAAGGTCTCAATAGCATCAATGATGCAGAACGGTTGGCGGCCGATTACTTCGTGCTCGATCGCGACGCGTTCATGCGCCGCTGGATGCCCGGGCGCGGGACCGAATTTCGGCGGCAAGCCACGGGCGAGGTCTGGAAGCAGATCGTTGAAGACCTGGGCAACAGCACGCAGGAAAAAATCGTTCAGGACGAACGCGAACAGACGAATGTGCTGGTTCTTGCCGGGCCAGGTTCGGGCAAGACCCGCGTGCTCGTTCATCGCATCGCGTATCTAGTGAAAATCAAACGCGAGGATCCAAGTGGAATTCTCGTTCTCGCCTATAACCGACACGCCGCTGCGGAAATCCGTGAACGGCTTCGTCGCCTCATAGGCGACGATGCGCGTTTCGTGACCGTCTCCACCATTCATGCGCTCGCAATGCGGCTCGTCGGCGCAAGCTTTGCCGGCCGCGCCAGTGCGGAGGACCAAGATTTCGACACGCTCCTGATGGATGCGGTGCGCTTGCTTCGCGGTGACGGGCTGGACAAGGTCGAAGCAGAGGCGCTGCGCGACACGCTCATTCAAGGCTACCGCTGGATACTCGTCGATGAGTATCAGGATGTCGGCCCGGAAGAATATGCCCTGATCTCAGCCGTGGCCGGGCGGAGCTTAGAGGACCCGGATCTGCGGATCAGCCTTTTTGCCGTCGGCGATGACGACCAGAACATCTATTCCTTCGCAGGTGCGTCCATCCGCCATATCCGACAATTCGAGCAGGACTACAGCGCCAAGCCATTCTTCCTGACCGAAAACTATCGCTCGAGCCATCATATCATCACCGCCGCGAATGCCGTGATCGAGGCGGCCTCCGAGCGAATGAAACTGGGTCACGACATCACGGTCGACAAAGACCGGGCCAAAGCCCCACCCGGCGGCGTTATGGAGAGTCTGGATCCCGTGGCACAGGGGCGTGTGCAGATCCTGGGTTGCCCGTCAGGAAATGACGCACAGGCGATGGCGGCGCTAGAGGAAATGGTGCGCCTGTCGCAATTGATCCCGGACTGGACGTGGTCGCGGGCCGCAATCATCTCGCGAGACTGGCGCAAACTCGCGCCAGTGCGCGACTTTGCGGAAGCGCTCGGCATTCCGGTCGAGTTCGCGAACGAAAAACTGCCCGGGCTGTGGCGCATGCGCGAGATGCAGAGCTTCATAGAGGCGCTTCGCGCGGACCATGGGCGCGTCGTCTCGCTGGGCGATCTCACCGAAATTCTCAATGCGATCCCGTCCTCGCGCTGGACCGATCGCATCGGCGAGGGTCTTGGCCTGCTCGCGCGAGAAGTGGATGGTCGAAACCTACCGGCACCGGATGTGATCGAGTGGTTCGCCGAATGGTCACGCGAGGCCTGGGGCGAACAACGCGGTCTCAAGCTCCTGACAGCGCATCGGGCCAAGGGGCTCGAATTCGACGATGTTGTCATTCTCGATGGTGGTTGGGAACGCCCCTCGCGCAACGAAGATCAGGATGCGCCGCGCCGCCTGTTCTACGTCGCCATGACGCGGGCCCGCCGCAACCTGATCGTCATGAGCAACGACAATCACGAATATCTGCCCGCGCAGTCGGCCTCTATCGTGAGCCGGACGGCAAACCCGGATTTGACAGGCTTCCCGGGCCCGCGGCGCTACTATCAGTCGGCAGAGATGCGGATGGTCGATCTATCCTTCGCGGGCCGACAACGCGCAGGTCACCCCGCCCTACGTGCAATCCATGAAGCGAATGTTGGAAACGCGATCTCCCTGACGCTGGAGAATGATCGCTGGCATCTAATGGATGCTCAGGGCCGCAGCCTCGGTCGAATGTCGAAGAGTTTTGCTCCGCCACCGAATACACGTTTTGCCCGAGGCGAAATCGCCGCAATTCTGCGCTGGCGGAAGGAAAACGGCGACGAGGCCTATCACCATATGCTCAAGCGCGATGCTTGGGAGGTGGTGATACCGGAACTGGTATTCGAGGCGGATTAATTCACCGCAACGGCTACTTTCCCTCATTAGCAAGGGAAGCCATGCAGCCGAAAAGCCATTCTCGGACATCCTCTCGCCGGCGCCAAAGTCCGGAAAATTTGACTTTTCCGGACTTTCTCTGTGAGATTGACGCCTTCAATGGAGGTCGCCATGGGCGCACATGAGATCGTCGGAATGCTCGGGTTCCTCGCTTTTTGCGCGGCGGCGATCATTCCTGTCTTGATTGAACGCGCTCGCGACTACAAGCGTCTCGCGGCTGATTTTGGTGGCCTCACCGAGGAAGAAGTGCAATGGCTCAAGAGCCAACCGATCTCCGACGATGCCTACTTCGAAGACGGTGATGATGACGCCGGCGAGTAAAGTTTCGCGCGGCAAGGTCAGAGATGGTCGGGCCTCTGAAACCTCAGTTGCCCGAAGTCGCGAACCGTCGCAATTGCCGCTGTCAGTCGGCTTCGGTGCTCGTTCAACGACATGCCACACCCGAACTGCATATAAACGAGCACTTTAAGCGCCGGGCCCGCAGGTGCTCGTTCAACTTCACGGGGGTGCGCGATTCGCGCCGTGGCATACCGTCTATCAAGCACCCTTACCCCGCCGTAAGCCATTGATATGCTTTGAAACCGGGGTTTATGAAATACAGCAAAACGAGCACCCCGGATTTGGCGAAGTCTAGCCGCCGGCAAGGTGATCGGCTGCTTGGTTACTCAAAGAACAATGTGGTCGGACCGCTTCGTCGTCGTATCGCCGCAGGAAGGCCGCGAGCAGGAGCCCGCAGCCTCGAGAGAAACGATGAATCACCCGGTATCACCACCTGCAACCACCAGAGTGCTGCCGGTGATGTAGGACGCCTCTCGTGACGCAAGGAAGAGAATAGGCGCGACCTGCTCATCGAGTGAACCATAGCGTCCCATCATGGTCGAATTCTTGACCTGTTCGACCGCCTCCGCCATCCAGCCTTGCTCAGCCTCGGTGTCGCCTTTGGCATTACGCGGGATACGGCGAGGCGGCGCTTCCGTGCCCCCCGGAGCGGAGGCCACGACCCGGATATTTTCGCCTGCGACTTCCATCGCGAGGCTGGCCGTCAGCGCATTCACCCCTCCCTTGGCCGCCGAATAAGGCACGCGATGGATGCCGCGCGTGGCGTTGCTGGAGACATTCACGATGACGCCCCCACCCCGCGCGCGCAGATGCGGCAGGACCGCATGGCAGGACCAAAGCGTTGGCATCAAGGAACGTTGAATCTCGGCCTTGATCTGCGCAGGCTCGAACTCTGCGTAAGGCCGCATCCGGATTGCGCCCCCGACACCCGTCACGAGGATGTCGATCCCGCCGAACGCATCTATCGCTCCCTCCATGACCGCCTCGGCGCCCTCATAGGTTTCAAGATCGGCCACCACCGCTTTTGCCCGGCCCGGACTCGCAGCGTTGATTTCAGCTGCGACCTCGGAGACGAACTCCGCCCGGTCCGCAAGAAACACATCAGCCCCTTCCGCACAGGCTCGGGCGGCCACGCCAAGACCGATGCCTTGCGCCGCCCCGGTCACGACCATGACCTGCCCCGCAAAGCGTTCCGGGAAATGATCCGTTGCGCTCATGCGGCCTCCGAGGTGCTGATATCTGCGGGCGTGAACTTCTCGTAATGGAAGCTCGCAGGCACGATGTTCTTCTCCGCGAGGAAGTTGCGCACCGCCTCCACCATCGCAGGTGGCCCGCAAAGATATACGTCCAGATCGCCGCCACGCAGATCCGCATCGCTTAGGTGATGGGTGACATAACCTTTCTGCGGATGGACACTGGCCTCATCGGCCACACAGCAGGCGAATGTCAGGTTCGGCAAACGCTGAGACAGCGCCTCGAGCCGCGCAACCTCCACCAGATCGTCATCCGTCGTCACACCGTAGACGAGGTGAACCGGTTGCGAGGTTTCCCCGGTCTCGGCCATAACTTCGAGCATCGACAAAAGTGGCGCAAGGCCGGTCCCACCGGCCAGCATCAGCACCGGGCGCTGAACCTGCCGCAGGAAGAAGCTCCCATAAGGGCCTGTGAACGACATCTTCTCTCCGAGTGTCACTGTCTCTGTCAGATGCGTGCTCATCGCCCCGCCGGGCACGTTGCGAATGAGGAACGACGCCTCGGACGCACCGGGTGCCGAGCTGAAGGAATAGGAGCGGGTTTGCCCATCCGGGAGAGCGATATTCACGTATTGCCCCGGCAGGAAGTCGAGTGTCCCTGGGTCAGGCAGCGTCAACCCCAGCCGGATCGTCGTCGCCGATACACGATCGAGCGTGCTCACCTCGGCCGCGAACTCCGCAGGGGTCAGCTTGCAGCTCGACGAGGGCACAGGGACCGAGACGATGCAATCCCCCGAGGGCACCATCTGGCAGGAGAGAACATACCCCTCCTGCGCCTCGTCTTCCGACAAGGCTTCCTCGAGGAAATCATCCCCGAGATCGAAAGCCCCCTGCTCGCAACGGCACTTGCAGGTGCCGCAAACCCCGTCCGAACAGTCGACCGGCAGATTCACCTTCTGCCGATAGGCTGCGTCCATCACCGTTTCCATCGGCTTGACCTCGATGACACGGGTCACGCCATCTTCGAAATTGAGCGCTACGCGATAGCTCATGATTGCCTCCGATCACACATGATAGACGTCGATGACCTGATGGATGTAATCGTCCTTCAGGATCACTTTCTTGGCGGCAATCAGCGGCGTGTCGCCCGACAGATCCACCGTATAGAAAGACGTTCCGAAAAAGCTCGTCGTCGTCTTGTAGCGGTGGCTCAGCGTGTGCCAGTTGAACCGCAGATCGATCTCCGTTTCGCGCCGCTCGAGGATTTCGACATTGCTGATCATATGATTGGTGCGCGGCTCAGGCATCGTCGCGCCGGAGCGTTCGGTCTTGATCCGAAAAACCCGGTCTTCGAGCCCGGCCCGATCGGGGTAATAGATCAGCGAGACTTGGCTTTGCGGATCCTCGATCAGCTGATCGTCATCGTCCCAGGACGGCATCCAGAAGCTCGCCTCGGGCGCGTAACATTCGAGCCAGCGATCCCATTCCCGATCATCGAGCAAGCGCGCTTCGCGATAGAGAAACTGCGTGAGTGCGGTCAGATCATTTGTCAAAGGCGCGTTCATGCCAGTTCCTCCACGCGGCTCTCTGCCTTTTCTGCCTCAAGCGCCTTCAGAAGGGTCTCGGCCCAGAATTCGTGCTGACGAACGAAAAGCCCCTCATCTTCGGCACGCTCTGCGCTGAGGATCGGGTTCATGCCCATCGCCTTGGCGTTTTCATCGGGGCCGTTCTCCCAGCGGGTGGCCCCGCGGCTCAAGTCGTTCCAGACGCCATCCGCGGCGGCGTAGGCCTCTTGGCACGCGCGGAACTCTTCGAGATCGTCGGGCGTGCCCATGCCTGAGACGTTGAAGAAGTCCTCGTATTGCCGCAGGCGCAGCGCGCGCTCTTCCGGCGGCTCGCCGACGGGGGCGAAGCAGTAGATTGTGATCTCGGTCTTATCGACGGAGATCGGACGCACCACCCGGATCTGGGTCGAGAACTGATCCATAAGGTAGACATTGGGATAGAGGCCGAGATTTCGCGTCTGGTTGACGATGAAGCTCGTCTTCTCCTCGCCCAGCCGTTCGGCCAGCGCGTCCTTGTGATTCCAGATCGGGCGCACCTCCGGGTTCAGTGTCCGGGTCCACAAAAGGATATGCCCCTGCTCGAAGCCGTAGACACCACCCGTGGATTTCGACCAACCATTGGCATCGACGGCCTTGGTGCCCTCTTCCTTGCGGTGCCCCATCGTGGCGGAATAGTTCCAGTGAACCGAGCTGACGTGATAGCCGTCTGCGCCGTTCTCCATCTGCAGCTTCCAGTTCCCGTCGAAAGTGTAGCTGGAATTTCCGCGCAGAACCTCGAGCCCCTCAGGTGCCTGATCGACGATCTGATCGATGATGACACGGGTTTCGCCAAGATGCTCTTCCAAGTCCGCCACGTCGGGGTTTAGAGACCCGAAGAGGAAGCCCTTGTAGCTGGCGAATTTCGCAACCTTCTTGAGGTTATGCGACCCATCCCGGTTGAAGGCTTCCGGGTAGGCACCGGTCTTGCCGTCTTTCACCTTCAGCAGCTTGCCCGCGTTGTTGAAGGTCCACCCATGAAACTGGCAGGTGAAACTCGACTTGTTGCCATGCTTGCGACGGCAGAGCGTGGCGCCGCGATGCGCGCAGGCGTTGACCACGGCGTGCAACTCACCTTCCTTGTCGCGGGTGATGATGATCGGCACACGCCCGATCCAGGTGGTAAAGTAGTCGTTGTTCTGCGGGATCTGGCTCTCGTGGGCAAGATAAACCCAGTTACCCTCGAAGATATGCTTCATCTCGAGTTCGAACATCTCTTCATCGGTGAAGATGTCGCGGCGACAGCGGTGAATACCGGTCTCTGGGTTCTCGATCACCGCGTTCTCGATACGGGATTTCAGGTCGTTTGCCATAGGTCCTCCTCCAATCTGGCGCGTTCCTGCAACGGCAGGGTCTTGGCTGGATCGTCGGGCCGAGCGGCTGGGAGACCGACCGTCAGGGTGCAAGAGGTCGTTCCCGAAAAACCGGGTTTCAGAGCCATCTCGCGGCTCTTCAGACCTAATAGGTATCGAGCGATACCTCCCGACGGGTAGCGTCCTCCTCTACCCGGCTCAATCAAGCTTCGGCTAAACTGACAAAGTGAGAGGCGTTTGGCCAAGACCAAGTAAGTCTGCCTTTATGCCGGGAGGGTATAGTATGGAAATGCGGCAGCTCCGCTATTTCGTGGCGGTGGCGCGGGAGAGGAGCTTCTCGCGTGCGGCGAACACACTCAACATGGCACAGCCTCCTCTGAGCCGGCAGATTCAGATGCTCGAGGCGGAGATGGGCGCGGAGCTGATCGACCGCTCGGTGCGTCCGTTGCGCCTGAGCCCGGCTGGGCGTCTGTTCCTGAAGCAGGCCGAACAGATACTCGGCCATGCCGAAGCGACGAAGGTGATGATGACGCGAACGATCAAGAGCGCCAAGCGCAGCGTGGTCTTCGGCTTCGTCGCCTCGACGATGTATGGTCGATTTCCAGCACTCATCCGAGGTTTTCGCAAGAAAGCCAGCGATATCGAAGTGCATCTCGTCGAGATGAGCAGCCTTGAACAGATTAACGCCTTGAAGGAAGGAAGGATCGACGCGGGTTTTGGCACCCAGCGGTTCGAGGACACTGACATCCGGCGCGTTCTGCTGCGTGAAGAACAAATGATCGTCGCTCTTCCGATCACGCATCCCCTGGCCGGAACCGACGCGCCGCTGCCCCTGTCGCGGGTCGCCGAAGAGCCGCAGATCCTTTACCCGAGCAAGCCGCGCCCGAGCTACGCCGATCAGGTTCTGACGGTTTTCCACGACCACGGACTGACGCCGATGATCGCCCATGAAGCCCGCGAACTGCACATCGCCCTCGGCCTCGTCGCGGCCGAGGAGGGTATCGCGGTCGTGCCTGCTTCTCTGGACAGGCTCCGGATGGAAGGCATCTGCTATCGTCCCATCGAGGAACACCCCACTTCGCCAATCTTCATGAATTACCGGCAAGGAGACACCTCGCCGCCCATCTGCCTGATGAAGGAAGTCATCTGCGAAATGTATCCCGACTGGGGTTACGCCGTGCCTGAGGGCCTGCGCGAACCCTGACCCCTTGCGGAGCAGTTTCATTCTAAGCGAGCGCGGCCCTATGAAGCACGTGTCAGAGGAAGAAATACGACCGCGTCGGGGCATGACCTTTCTCGCGATACGTTCCTCGTGCCCGCGCGATCTGCCGGAGGGAAAAACACCCACGCCGAAGGATACCCGCTGTGGGAAAGATGGGGGGGCCGGATTTACCAAAAATCGAACCGAGTGGGTCGGCAAAAGGACGCAAGCCATACCCCTGGAGGAAAGCTTCTTTGCCGAGACGACCAATTCAGCTCAAAAGCAGGGAAGACCGCTCTCGATCGTCCGCTTGACTAGATATAGGCGCGTGTGGTGAGCAGTCTTCTCTGGCTGAGCGACGAGAAGATGGCACTGCTCGAGCCGTTCGTCAGAAAAACAGTCCAATGGACTGTTTTCTGATCTTCCTCACTTCCGAAGAGCCATGGCCGCCCACGGGTTGATGATCGTCATATTCTGAGCGGGATAATCTTCATAAACCGCAATGGGTTGCACTGGCGCGATGCACCGCAGGAATACGGTCCACCCAAAACACTCTACAACCGCTGGAAGCGTTGGAGCGAGATGGGCTTCGTGCGCCCAGTGATGGAAACCCACCCTCTGGCCTGGACCTTCTTCTTGCCCTTCACAATGGTCACGACCTTCGCAGTGGTGAACCTCCTGGTGGGCCTGATCGTGGATTCTATGCAGGACGCTCATTCAGAAGAGGAGACCAAGCGCACCGGTGCCTACCGGGATGAAGTTCTCCTGCGGCTCGACGCGATCGAGCGGCGGATCGGCGATCTTCGGAGAGGCGACCAAACGGGCGAGTGACGCGGGGAGCCGGGGTGCGTATGAGGCAACCTCGACCGGACTTTGAAGGCGTGAGTTGCCATGGGGGGCGCCACTATCTCTCATAGTCCGCCCTATCTGATTGCGGGGCTCTGAGGGCATACATCTCTCGCTGCAAAGACGCGCAGATCCTCGTAGAATTCGGCGAACGCAATTATAAACGCCGCAATCGGACCGAAATCATGGTCGGCACAAGAAAGAAAAACGTCAGACACAAATCCGTCACTTTCCCACCGTCCTCTCGCCACCTTCTCGCTCAAAGGTTGAGTGGTCGTCATTTCAATTTAAGGAACGACACTTTCTCCAAATAGTTATCTTGGAGCCTAAAATGCATATTTTTTGGTCTTTTTCTTACCTTATATCTCTGCTTTGCCCGAGATGTGATCCCGTTTTCTCAGCCCGCCTTGAGACCCTCAAGGCCATCCAGGCTTTTCCACCCTACCGCTATCGACGGCGTGAACCACCCACACCCTTTCAAGCACATCGTCGAGTGACCTGACGCAGTTAGCCCCTCAAGCTGTCAGGTTGGTGGCGGGAGCAGCCGGGCGATCGCCCGGCTGCTTCGCGTTCATCTGAGCCTTCCCCGGCCTTCTTCTATGTCAGCTTCTGAAGCTCAAATTGTCTAATCTTTTCGGAGGCATGCCAAAGCAAAGAGCGATTACGTCGCTTTGAGCCTCCCGGTCGCACGAACCCACCGTTCTATTCAGAAAACGGAGGACGAGAGACATCGAATAAGCGGCACAAGCCGGAAGAGATTGCCATGAAGCTTAGGCAGCTAGGACGTTCGATCGACGACACATCATGCTCAGAACGTATATCGACATGCGGGTGAAGCTCCGGGCTCGCAGGAGCTCGTTCAACAGCAAGAGGGTGCGGTTCTAGGTGCGGCCCGTCGTGTATCGTCCCCTCCCCTTTTCAAGTCACCGGCATCTCTTCAAAGCAGCTCTGGTCACATAGAGCGGCGGCCCGGCGCTCGACGGATAGAGCGCTGGGACGAGGTATCAACCGATCTGCGCGGATGCGGGGCCGAAGAACTCATAGTGAATGCGAGCGTCCGGAACGTTTGCTGCCTTCAGACCGGAAACCATCTCCTGCATGAAGCCCGTCGGGCCGCAGATGAAATAGTCCGCCCTAGCGGGATCGCTGATCTGCACGAGCCAGTTCGGATCGACGCGGCCGGTATGGACACCATTCGCGACATCATTCTCTTCCGGCACCTCATAGAAGACGTGGCTCTCATGCGCCTTCGCACGGGAGGTCGCGGCAAGCGCATGGGACTGGCCGTTCCGCGTCGCGTGGACATAGACCATCCGCAGATCGCCGCCGCCATAGCTCTCCAGCATCGAGATCATCGGGGTGAGGCCAACGCCGCCTGACAGCAGAACCACCTCTCGCTTGTCTGCGGGATCGAGGAAGAACTCGCCAGCGGGCGCGGCCACGTCGAACTCGGCGCCGACCTCGACCGCATCATGCAGCCAGTTGGAGATCCGCCCGCCGGGCTCGCGCTTGACGGTGATGCGGTAGGACTGACCATCCGGCGCCGAGGAGATCGAGTAGTTGCGCCGATACTCCTCGCCTTCCGCAGGTGCAAAGCGGAAGCTCAGATACTGACCGGGGCGATGCTTGAGAACAGGCAACCCATCCACGGGATAGAGCGTGAAGGACGCGATCTCGGAGGTTTCGCTGTCCTTCGCGCCAACCTTGAAGCGCCGCCACCCGCGCCAGCCGCCGTCCTGTTCTTCCGCACCGGCGTAGATCTCTTCTTCTCGCTCGATGAGCGTATTGGCAAGGAACCAGTAGGCCTCGCCCCAGGCATTCAGAATCTCGGGGGTCGCGGCCTCGCCCAACACCTCGGCGACAGCGCCCAGCAGCGCTTCGCCGACATGGGGGTAATGCTCGGGGAGGATCTGCAATCCGACATGTTTCTGTGCGATCCGTTCCAGCGCATCGGCCAAGACCCCGGGATTCCGGATATGGGTCGCATAGGCCACCAGCGCGCCCGCGAGCGCTTTGTGCTGCGGCGAGTTGCCATGTTGATGCGACATGTTGAACAGCGCGCGGATTTCGGGAGCAGCGAGCAGCCTGCGATACATGACCGGCACGATCTGATCGACGTGCTCGGCGACGACGGGTGCAGTGGCTTCGATGATCATGAGTGTGTTTTCCGAGAGCGGCTTGGCCATCATTGTCTCCTGGGCTATAAAACATACCAATGAACCGCATCTATTCTCTCGGGAATTAAGATGCCAATCACAGGTATGTTTTTCCCGTGCGACATTCTGTCCGGACTCGCGACACGAGACGGGTCGCTTGGGAGACCGCTCAGGAGAGATGTGCGAATGCGCTTGAACGACACTACGGACCTTGCCTTGCGCGTCATGATCTACGCGGCATCGATGCAAGACCGCCGCTTCACGATCGATCATCTCGTCGCGGCCTATCACGCGCCTCGAAGCACGGTCATGAAGGTCGTCAACGCGCTGACCCGAGGCGAATTTCTGACTGCCCAACGCGGCCGGTCCGGCGGCCTGGGGCTTGCACGTGCCGCCCAAGAGATCGGCGTCGGAACAATTGTGCGCCACATGGAGACGGATTTCGATCTCGTCGAATGTATGCGCAGCGGCGGCGATTGCGCGATCACAGCGTCCTGCCGTTTGATTTCCCCCTTGGCGGAAGCCCGGGCGGCTTTCTTGGCGACGCTCGACAGCTACACGATTGCCGATATCGCGATCTCGCCGCGCGATTTCGGGCTGGCAGCATCATGAGACGGCGATCCTGAGGACTTAAGATCAAAAATCTTGACCGAGGCCGTATCACTCTGAGCAACTAACAATAATCAATCCATAAGACCGAAGAGCTGAGCCGACGACTGGGGTGAAGAATGGAGATTGAAGCCCGATCCCCTCTCGGGTCGCGCTGCGTGCCGCTGGAACCGGCAATCTTGGCCACTCGGGGGATCGCGGCATCGCGAGTTGCAAGACGAGCCCCCCTCTTTGGTAGTTACGCAGCGATGATCGCCCCCGGCTGCGCGATCACCTCGAGCGCGCAGGCATGAGCCTGAACAAGGCAGTCCCTGTCTGAAGCGCCCCGAAAATGCGCGGCGAGCCATGCACCGTTGAAACTGTCGCCGGCCGCGGTGGTATCGACCACCTTTTGCGCGGCAGGCAGGTCGAGCGGCTTGGCGGTGGGATCGAGCGATATCGCCCCTCCTGCGCCCATCTTCAACGCGCCTTTGCGCGCGCCCCAGCCGTTGAGCCGCGCTCGCACCGCTTGCGCATCGCGATCACCGAAGAGAGCCATCTCGTCATCCAGCGAAGGCAGCGCGATATCGGCGATGCGCCACGCCGCCTCGGTCACGGCGCGGGCGGTCTCGATATCTTCCCAGAGCCGCGAGCGGTAGTTGGAATCGAAAGCCACCCGGGCGGGATGTGCCTCCAGATGTGCCAAGAGCGAGAGGCGCACCGAATGGGGCAGGATCGCCAGCGTGATCGCGCTGAGATAGATCAGATCGACCCCTTCAAGCTGCACGAACCCATCCTCGAACAGGCAGCGCGCCGCGGAGTGGCCGCGCCAATAGGAAAAGCTGCGCTCGCCCTTTGCGTCGAGTGCGATCGCGTAGATGCCGGGCAGGCGCTCGGGATGGCGACGGATGCGCGCGCAGCCCACACCTTGGGCGGCAATGAAGCCGCTCATGCGATCGGAGACAGCATCGCGCCCCAGCACGGTGACGAATTCGACCTGCGCCGCCTCCCCCGCTGCGCGCGCAAGATAAACCGCAGTGTTGAGCGTATCTCCGGCAAAGCCGATCTGCTGCTCGGGGCGGTCGAAAGACAGCTCGACCATCGCTTCCCCGACGCAGGCGATCACGGGTTTCTTCGTCACATCACCGCTCCGATTTGCCACGGCTGGAATTCGTTATCGCCCAGCCCGAGGTCTTCCGATTTGGTTTTTTCTCCGGACGCGAACCTCAAGATCGCCTCGAAGATTTCTTCACCCTTGTCAGCGATCGACACGCCTTGGCTCAGGATGTCACCGCAGCCGATATCCATATCGTCGGGCATCGCCTCCATCAGCCGGTCCGAGGTCGCCAGCTTGATCGTCGGCGCGGGTTTCGAGCCGAAGGCGGAGCCACGCCCGGTGGTAAACACCACGATCTGCGCGCCTGCCGCGATCTGGCCCGTGGCCGAGACCGGATCGTAACCGGGGCTGTCCATGAAGCTCAGCCCCGGCGTGCGGACCTGTTCGGCATAGTCGTAGAAAGCCCGCAGCGGCGTCGCCCCGGCCTTCGCGACCGCGCCAAGAGATTTTTCCAAGATCGTGGTAATCCCGCCCTGCTTGTTGCCGGGGCTCGGGTTGTTGTCCATCGAGCCGCCGCCCTGCGCGGCATAGACCTCCCACCAGTCGAGACAGCCAAGGAGCTTTTCGGCTACCTCGGGCGTGGTGCGGCGCAGCAGCAGGTCTTCTGCGCCATGGATTTCGGGTGTCTCGGAGAGGATCACGCCACCGCCCTGCCCCACGATCAGATCCGAGGCCACGCCCAGCGCCGGATTCGCGGTGATCGCGGAAAACCCGTCCGAGCCGCCGCATTGCAGCCCGATGCGCAGCGCAGAGACCGGGCAGGCGCTTCGGCTGGCCTTGTTTGCCTGCGGCAGGATCTCGCGCAGCTTCGCCTTGATCGCCTCGATCGTGGCGCGGGTGCCGCCGGTTTCCTGAATGGTCAGCGCATGGAACCGTTCGGTCCCCGCAGACCCGAAATGGGCCTCCATGCGCGCGATCTGCATCACTTCGCAGCCCAAGCCCACGAAGATCGCCGCACCGACATTCGGGTGGGTCGCATGGCCCCAGAGAACACGCTCGAGGCTGTCCGCCCCGCGCCCGCTCGCCGCCATACCGCAGCCGGTGCCATGGGCGAAGGCGACGACACCGTCGACATTGTCATAGGGGTCGAGCGCGCCCTCGGCCGTGATCTCGGAAGCTGCGCATTTGATCACCGTGGCCGAGCAGTTCACCGTGGCGCAGAGCGCGATATAATTGCGCGTGCCAACCCGACCATCGTCCCGCGCGTATCCCATGAAACTGCGCGGCGCGATATCGGGGATCGCGGCCTCGGCGCGGGCGAGATCGGCGCCGATCTGGTGAGCCTCGTCATGTTCGGAATAGCTGACATTATGGCTGTGAACATGTTCGCCCACCGCGATCGGGGCGCTGGCGCGGCCGATGATCTGACCGAACTTGATCACCGGATCTCCCTCGGCCATCGCGACGCGCGCCAGCTTGTGCCCGGCGGAGACCGGATGTGCAAGCGGCGCGCCCGTGCCGAGCGGAGTGCTGCCCGCATCCGCCCGCGCGGGCAGAACGGCGACCGTGTCGCGCGGATGCAGTGTAATCGCTTCAGCCATCGCGACGCCCCCTCAATCCTGCGATCACGCCGCGCATTTCAGCCAGTCCGCGCATCCGCCCGATAAGCGGGTAGCCAGGAAAGGAGCCGCGGGCGGCGTCGTCGAGCAGGACATGACCGTGATCGGGCCGGAATGGGATATGTGCGTCCGCGCGCCCCTCGGAGGCCCGGCGTGTTTCCTCAGCGAGCAGTGCGGCAGCTACCGCAACCATATCGCTATCGCCACCCAGATGCGCGGCCTCCTCGAAACTGCCATCGGGATCTTTGCGCACGTTACGAAGATGCGCGAAATGGATACGCGGCGCAAAGCGCTCGGCGATCGCGGGCAGATCGTTGGCCGGGTTCGCCCCGAGCGAGCCCGTGCAGAGCGTCAGCCCGTTCGCAGGACTGTCATGGGCCTGCAAGATCCAGTCGATATCCTCGGCATTGGAGACGATCCGCGGCAGACCCAGAATGTCACGCGGCGGATCGTCGGGATGGACACAGAACCGCAGGCCCAGCTCCTCTGCCGCGGGGATCACCTCATCGAGGAAGCGTTTGAAATTGCGCCGGATCTCGTCGCGATCGATGCCGTCATAAAGCGCGAGCTGGTCCCGCAGGCCGGCGATGTCGTAGCGGTCATAGGCGCCCGGCAGCCCCGACATGATCGCGTGCAACAGTGCATCGCGCTCGTCCTGTGTCGAGCCCTCGAACCAGGTCTTGGCGCGGGCGCACACTTCAGGAGAATAATCAGCCTCGGCCCCTTCGCGCCCCAGCATGTGAATCTCGAACGCCGCCATGCGGTAGGCCTCGAAGCGCAGGCAGCTCCCGCCCGTGGCAAGCGGCGCGGTCAGATCGGTGCGGGTCCAGTCCAGCACGGGCATGAAGTTGTAGCAGATCGTGGTGATGCCCTCGGCGGCGAGATTGGCCATCGATTGGCGGTAATTGGCGAAAAGCGCGCTCAGATCGCCTTCGCCGCGCTTGATCCGCTCGTGGATCGGCAGGCTTTCGACCACATACCAATGCAGCCCCGCCGCCTCGATCCGGGCGCGCCGATCGGCGATCGCCTCGCGCGACCAGACCTCGCCATAGGCGATCTCGTGCAGGGCGGTGACAATGCCCGATGCGCCCGTCTGCGCGATCTGCGGCAGGGAAATCGTGTCCAGCTCGGGGCCATACCAACGCCAGCTCTCGATCATTGGAGAACCTCCCGCACCGCGGCGCGCGCGCCTTTTTCGACGAGCGCGCGATAGGCCTCCGTGACCGGGGCCTGCAGGGATTGTGCGAGCTCGGGCGGAAACACAGAACGCAACGACAGAAGCGCCGCAACCTTGCCCTCGGCATCCGCGGCACTGTCGGAGAGCGCACGCAACTCAGCGGCCAGCGGGTCTTTCACCTCGATCGGCTGCCCGCTCTCGTCGTCGCCGCTGACGTAGCGCATCCAGGCCGCGATCGCGAGCATCAGGCCCGGGCAGCTCCGCCCTGCCTTCAACGCATCGGCGACGGTGGCCAGAATGCGCTGCGGCAGTTTCTGGCTGCCATCCATCGCGATTTGCCATGTCCGGTGACGGATCGCGGGATTGGCGTAGCGCTCTGCGAGCGCGTCGGCATAACGCTCGAGCGAGACGCCCGGCGGCGGGGTCAGCGAAGGGATGATCTCGTCGCGCCACAGATAGCGCACGAAGTCGGCCATCACCTCGTCGTCCATCGTGTCGGAAATCGTCTCGAACCCCGCCAGATAGCCAAGATAGGCCAGAGAGCTGTGGGTGCCGTTCAGCATCCGCAGTTTCATATGCTCGAACGGAGTGACGTCGCTGACCATCTCGACACCGACCGCGCCCCAATCGGGCCGCTCGCCATCGACGAAATCATCCTCGATCACCCATTGGCGGAACGGCTCGTGCATTACCGGCAAGGCGTCGTGCCAGCCGGCGAGCTCTTCGAGCCGCGCGATGTCCTCGGGCTTCGTCGCGGGCACGATGCGGTCCACCATGGTCGAGGGGAACCGCCCCTCAGCCGCGATCCAGTCCGCCAGCTCCGGGTCGATCCGGCGCGCCAGATCCAGCACCACGCCGCGCAGCAGCCGGCCGTTTTCGGGCAGGTTATCACAGCTCATCGCGGTGAAGGGACGCAGGCCGCGCGCGTGGCGCAGCTGCAGCGCACGCACAAGATAGCCGGGCGCAGAGACGGGCAGGTCGTTGGCCATGTCATGCACGATATCGGGATGATCGGGGTCAAGCGCGCCGGTCGCGGGCGAATGGCAATAGCCCTTCTCAGTGATCGTGAGCGATACGATGCGCACATCCGGATCGGCCATCACGTCGAGCACTGCTTGCGGATTTTCGCGGGCCACCAGAATATCGCTGACGATCTCGATGCGCTCGGGCGTTTCGCCCTCGGGGCCGAACTCCAGCCCGCTATAGGCGAAATCCTGCGGCGCCAGCGCATCGCGCATCCGCGACGATTGCAGCGACACGCCGGTGATCCCCCAGTCGCCGCCGCTTTTCGCAGCAGCCTCAGCCGTGTAGATCGCCCCATGGGCGCGGAAGAACGCGCCGAGGCCGAGATGGACGATACCGGTTTTGAGCTTCGCGCTTTCGCGGGTGAGACGTTCAGCGGGCAAGCCAGCCTCCATCGACATTCAGCACCGCACCATGGATGTAGCGCGCGGCGGGGGAACACAGGAAGGCGGCGGTGCCGCCGATATCGGAAGGATCGCCCCAGCGCCCGGCCGGAATTCGCGCAAGGATCGCTTCGCTGCGCTCTGGATCGGCGCGCAGAGCCTCGGTGTTGTTGGTCGCGATATAGCCGGGTGCGATGGCGTTTACGTTGATCCCTTTGGCCGCCCA
The DNA here is from genome assembly GCF_002085925.2 of Thioclava electrotropha. Classification (NCBI taxonomy): domain Bacteria; kingdom Pseudomonadati; phylum Pseudomonadota; class Alphaproteobacteria; order Rhodobacterales; family Paracoccaceae; genus Thioclava; species Thioclava sediminum. Next base: position 733,863 of record NZ_CP053562.1, on the reverse strand, counting down.
TTCGTTGGCGAGGATCTTGGTCAGCCCCGCCACACCATGCTTGGATGCGGTGTAGGACGGCACGCGGATGCCGCCCTGAAAGGATAGCAGCGAGGCGATGTTCACCACTGCCGAAGGCGTATTGCCCTGCTCGAGCGCGGCGCGGGCGAAGGCTTGCGTGGTGAAGAACAGCGCCTTGAGGTTCACGTCCATCACCGCGTCCCAATCGGCTTCGGTGAAATCCAGACTGTCCTCGCGGCGGATGATGCCCGCGTTGTTCACGAGGATCGAATAGCCCACATCCGTGAAGCTGTCCTGCGCGGCCATTGGGTCTGCGAAGTCGAGGAGCAGCGCCTCGCCCTGCCCGCCCGCATCCGCGATCATCTCCAGCGTCTCGGTGCATTCGCGCCGCCCCGCACAGGTCACATGCGCGCCTTGCGCAGCCAGCGACACCGCGATTGCCTGACCGATGCCGGTATTCGCGCCGGTGACGAGGGCGCGGCGGTTCTCCAGCGAAAACGGGCTCATTTCAGATCCGCCGGCTGGACGAAGTCCATGTCGGTGTAATCGACATTGTCGCCCGCCATCGCCCAGATGAAGGTGTATTCGCCGATCCCGGCCCCGGAGTGGATCGACCACGGCGGCGAGATCACGGCCTCTTCATTGGCGATCATCATGTGGCGGGTCTCGGTCGGCTCGCCCATCAGATGCAGCACGCGCGCCTCAGGTGTCATGCCCCAATAGAGGTAGGCTTCCATCCGCCGGTCATGGACATGCGCGGGCATCGTGTTCCAGACCGAGCCTTCGACCAGTTGCGTGTAGCCCAGCACCAGTTGGCAGCTTTCCATCACGGTGGGATGGATGAACTGGTTGATGACGCGTTTGTTGGAGGTCGCAGCTTCGCCCAGCTCGACGCGGTTCGCCTCGGCGAGCTTGATCAGGCGATGGGGACAGGCGCGATGCGCGGGTGCGGAGACCAAATAGAACCGACCGTCGCCCTCAAAAGTCACCGGACCTGCGCCCATGCCCAGATACAGCACATCGCCGCGCCCCATCTCCCAAGCGTCGCCAGCGGCTGAGACGCGTCCCGTTCCGCCGATATTCACGATGCCCATTTCGCGCCGGTCGAGGAAGGTGGCGGTCCGCGTCTCGTCCACCACGTCGAGCGTGAGCGGCGCGCCGTTCGGCACCGCGCCCCCGAGCGTGAACCGGTCGTAATGCGTGTAGATCAGGCGGATTTCGCCGGGCGCGAACAGCCCGGTGCCCAAGAAATGCTCCCGCAGCTCCTGTGTGCCCATCGTGCGGGCGTGGTCGGGATGGATGGCGTGGCGGGTTTCTACGCTGAGCATTGAATGTCCTTTCACAAAAAATCGTCGCGGCGCGGGGTGAAGCAGTCGAGCAGCTCCCCCGCTTCGACACAGACACAGCCGTGTTCGGCGCCGGACGGTATCATCAGGCTGTCCCCGGCGCGGAGCACGTGCTCCGCACCGTCCAGGACAAATCGAAATTCCCCGGAATTGCAGTAGGTGGCCTGCACGTGAGGATGGGAGTGGAGCGCGCCCTCTGCCCCGGCCTCGAAACGAACCGAGACCAGCATCATCTGCTCGTTTTCGGTCAGAACCTGGCGGGCGATGCCCTCATCGGGATAGGCGATCGGGTAGCTCATGGGAAAACTCCTCTCAGTGGAAGACCGACGGCAGCCAGAGCGAAAGCGCGGGGATGTAGGTCACCAGCATCAGCGTGGCGAAGGTCGCGAAATAGAACGGCCAGATCGATTTCATCACCGTCGTGATCGGCACCCGGCCCACTGCGCAGCCGACGAACAGCACCGCACCGACCGGCGGCGTGCAGAGACCGATCCCGAGGTTGAGCACGAGGATCACCCCGAACTGCACCGGATCGACGCCGAAGGCCTGAGCCACGGGCAGGAAGATCGGCGTGGTGATCACGATCAGCGGCGACATGTCCATGAACGTGCCCAGCACCAGCAGCAACAGGTTGATCAGCAGCAGGATGACGATCGGATTATGCGAGAAATTCTCGAGCAGATTGATCAGCTTGGCCGGCACTTGCAGATAGGCCAGCAGCCAGCCGAAGGAGGCCGCGCAGCCGATCACCATCAGCACCATCGCCGTCGTGCGCACCGCGCCCTTGGTCGCTTCGATGAAATCCGACAGCTTCATCGTGCGATACAGGAAGACGGTCACCAGAAGCGCGTAGACCACCGCGATATTGGAGCTTTCAGAGGCGGTAAAAATGCCCGAGCGCACGCCGCCGAAGATGATCAGGATCATGATCAGACCGGGCATCGCATTCCAGAACAACCGCCCGAGGGCCCTGCGACCGGGAAACGGTTCGGTCGGGTAGCCGCGGCGTTTGGCGACGAAATAGGCGGCGGTCATCAGCGACAGCGCAAGCACCAGACCCGGAATGATCCCGGCGGTGAAGAGATCGGCGATCGAGATCTTCCCGCCTGCCGAGATCGAATAGATGATCATGTTATGGCTGGGCGGCAGCATCAGCGCGATGATCGCCGCCGTGACCGTGATGTTCACGCCGTAATCCGCGCCGTAACCTCGTTCGCGCATCTGCGGCACCATCAGGCCGCCCACTGCCGAGGCATCCGCCGCAGCCGAGCCCGACACGCCGCCGAACATGACCGAGGCGAGGATGTTCACCTGCCCCAGCCCGCCGCGCATATGCCCGACCAAGGCACCCGCCAGCGCGACCAGCCGCCGCGCGATATCGCCGCGCACCATCAGGTCACCGGCATAGATGAAGAACGGGATCGCCATCAGCGCAAAGACAGAGACGCCGGAATTCAGACGCTGGAACACCACCACCGGGGGAAGCCCGAGATAAGTGACTGTCGCGAAGGAGGCCACGCCGAGACAGAACGCGACCGGCGTTCCGATCAGCAGAAGGACGGTAAAGGTCCCGAACAAGATCCAGAGTTCCATCGGTTCAGTTCCCTTTGCCAGTTACAGCATTGCCTTCAAGCTCTGCCGCATCGTGATCGTCGCCGAACCGCGACGTAGACAGACCCGCGAGCCGGCGCAGGATGCGCTCGGCGCAGAAGATCATCAGCAGCGCTCCGCCCGCCGCGACCGGCACGAAGCGGAAAGCCCCGGAAACGCCGAGCCCCGAAATCGTCGTGGCGGCCATCTTGTCCGCCAGCTCCCAGCCGTATTTGAGCATCCCGAAACCGAAAGCCGCGACAACGAGGTCCGAGATCGAGAAGAAGGTCAGGCGCACCTTTTCGGGCAGCACGAAAAGCAGCACGTCGAAGCTGAGGTGGTAGCCCTCCCGGATGCCGACAGCCGCGCCGAGGAAGATGAACCAGCCCATCAAGATCACGCTCGCGGGCTCGGCCCAGAAAAGGCTTGAGCCGAGAACGTAGCGATAGAAGACCTGGGCGAAGACGAAAGCCGTCATCAGCACCAGACCGATCCCTGATAGCCATAGGGCAGCCCGGCCCAACCAGCCCGTCCAGACGGCCAGTTTTTCCACAACGTTGCGCATCGGTGGGAACTCCACGGAAAGAATGTGCCCCCGCCGCAATGGGCGGGGGTCGAGAGGTCAGATCACTTCGTCGCTTGAATGCGCGCCACCAAATCCTTCGCCTCGGGCGTGGTCACGTATTTGTCGTAGACCGGCTTCATCGCGTCGATGAAGGGCTGCTTGTCGATGTCCTTCACGACTTTGACGCCAGCCGCTTCGACCTTGTCCTCGGATTTCTTTTCCTGCTCGGCCCAGAGCTTGCGCTCGAGCGTTTCCGAGTTCTTCGCCGCCGCCTTGATGACATTCTGATCTTCGGGGCTCAGCTTGTTCCAGGTCGTGAGCGACATCGCCACCAGTTCCGGCACCATCAGGTGCTGATCCTGCGTGTAATAGGGAGCGACTTCGAAATGGCCCGAGCTGTCATAGGAGGGCCAGTTGTTTTCCGCACCGTCGATGACGCCGGTCTGGATCGAGGAGTAGACCTCGCCATAGGGCATCGGCGTAGCATTGGCGCCGATCGCCTTCATCATGTCGACGAACACGTCGTTCTGCATCACGCGGAACTTCATGCCCTGAAGATCGTCGATCGATTTGATCGGGTGCTCGGAGTTGTAGAAGCTGCGCGAGCCTGCGTCGTAATTGGCCAGCTGCACCAGATCATGTGCCTCGAACGCCTTGCCGACTTCGGCGCCGATCGGACCGTCGAGCACGTGGTGCTGATGCTCGACCGAGCGGAACAGATAGGGCAGCGAGAACAGCTGCGTTTCCGGAACGATGTCGTTGAAGGTGCCGAACGAGGCGCGCACCATGTCGATCACGCCCAGCTGGGTCTGCTCGATCGTATCCTTCTCCTCGCCCAGCTGCGCGGACGGGTAGACCTCGATGCAGATCCGGCCATCGGTCTTCGCCTCGACCTCCTTGGCCATCGATTTCACCGCCTCGACGGTCGGGTAGCCGTCGGGGTGGGTGTCCGACGAGCGCAGGGTCATGTCGCAGGCCGACGCGGTCGTGACGCTGGCGGCCGAAATCAGCAGCGCAGCGATAGGTGTCAGTGTCTTTTTCATTACTTCTCTCCTCCCAGAAAGTGCTCAATCAGAGCTTGTAGGCTTGGCGTGCAAGCCTGTGTGTGAGGTCGTTGATGACCTCAGAAGCTTCCTCCTCCGTCAGCCGCCCGGTGGCGACCAAGTTGGCAAGGAATCCGGCATCGACCCGGCGCGCGACGTCGTGGCGCGCGGGGATCGACAAATAGGCACGGGTGTCGTCGTTGAAGCCGACCGTGTTGTAGAAGCCCGCCGTTTCGGTGGTCATCTCGCGATAGCGCCACATGCCCTCGAAGCTGTCGTGGAACCACCACGCGGGGCCGAGGCGCAGACAGGGATAGACCCCTGCCAGCGGCGCCAGCTCGCGCGCATAGGTGGTCTCGTCGAGTGTGAACAGGATGACGCGCAGCTCGGGGGTCTGCCCCACCGCATCGAGAAGCGGTTTGAGCGCGGCGACATAATCGGTGCGCGTCGGGATATCGCAGCCCTTGTCGCGCCCGAAGCGGGACAGGATAGGATCGGAATGGTTGCGCGACGAGCCGGGATGGATTTGCATCACCAACCCATCCTCGCAGGACAGCTTCGCCATCTCCGTCAGCATCTGAGCGCGAAACGCCTCGCGCTCCGCCGCATCCGCTTTCCCCGCGAGCACCTTGTCATAGAGCGCCTCCGCCGCGGCGCGATCCAGATTGAGCGTCGCGGCACTCGGATGACCGTGGTCGGTCGAGGTCGCCCCGAAAGACGCGAAATAGGCGCGCCGGTCGCGATGGGCGTCCAGATAGGCCGCGAAGGATGTGCCCGACTGCCCGCCAAGCTGGCAGAACGTCTCGACATTCTGCGCGAAGCCTTCGAAATCGGGATCCACCACCGGATCGGGGCGATAGGCGGTGATCACGCGCCCGCCCCACCCGCTTTCGCGGATCATCCGGTGCCATTTCAGATCATCGAGCGGACTTTCCGTCGTCGCGATCACCTCGATATTGAACTGCTCGAACAAAGCGCGCGGGCGCATCTCCGGGCTCTGAAGCGCCTCCGAGATGCGATCGTAATACATGTCCGCGGTGTCGGCGCTGAGCCGCTCGGTGAAGCCGAAGATCGTCTCGAACGCATGGTCCAGCCAGATCCGCGAGGGCGTGGCGCGGAACAGGTGGTAATGTTCCGCGAACAGCCGCCAGATCTTGCGGCCATCGGTTTCCGTCTCGCCGCCATCGACGCGCGGCACGCCAAGCGCTTCCAGCGGCACGCCTTGGCTGTGAAGCATCCGGAACACATAGTGATCGGGCGTCACGAAAAGCTGGGCGGGATCGGGAAAGGCTTCGTTCTGCGCATACCAGCGCGGATCGGTATGGCCATGGGGCGATATGATTGGGGCGTCCTTGATCATGTCATAGAGATCGCGCGCAAGGGCACGAACCCCCGGATCAGCTGGCAGCAGGCGATCTTTATTCAGCAGCACCATGGTCTATCGCTCCCCCCGTCGCTATTTTCTTAGGTGGACTACCACCGAACTAATAAACTAATATGCTAGAATACCCGGACCGTCAACGAGGAGTTCCGATGCCCGCGCCCCTGCCTTTGACCCAGCTTGATCAGAACGCACGCATGTCGGTCTCCGATGTCGTTTTCGAACATTTGCGCCAACAGGTTCTGGGGTTATCCCTGCCGCCGGGTACGAAGCTCTCGGAAGTGGAGGTCGCCAAGCAGATGGGCGTTTCGCGTCAGCCGGTGCGCGATGCCTTCTACCGTTTGTCGAAGCTCGGATTTCTGGTGATTCGACCTCAGCGCGCGACGACGGTGTCGCTGATTTCTCGCGATGCGGTGCTGCAAGCGCGCTTCATTCGCAACGCGCTCGAGGTTGAAACTGTGCGCGTCGCGGTCGCCGCATTGACCGATGAGGATCTCGCGGCGTTGCGCGATCTGATCGAGCAACAGCGTGCCGCAATGGAAAAGGGAGAGAAGACCAAATTCCACGAACTGGACGATCAGTTTCATCGCGAGATATGCACCCGGGCCGGGCTCGGCTTCACCTGGGAACTGATCGCCGAGAATAAGGGCCACATGGATCGCGTGCGGATGCTGTCGCTGTCTTTCGCCTCGCGCGATGCGTTCGACGATCACGTAAAGATTCTGAGCGCGCTCGAAAGCCGGGACCTTGACCGCGCGACACAGGCGATGCGCGATCACTTGTCGCGCATCCTCGATCAGATTGACCGCATTCAGGACGATCACACCGAGCTTTTCGAGGTCGCGCCTCACCAGAGCTGAGGTCGGGATGGTGTGATCGCCGAATACTTCGACCTGGGAACTCAAGGTCGACAAACGTGACGGCATCGGGCGTCTACCCAACCCCCGGCCCTTCGATCTCTTCCACGCGCGCCGGCTGCATCGCACCAACCCCGACCTCTCCAGCCCGCACGATAAGATCGAGAACAGCTTGGATCATCCAGTCCTCCTTGTTCTCACCGAGTTCCTTGAGAAACGCAGGCATGTCCTGCATCACGATATCGCCACCCGAGATTTCGGCACGACCCTCGGCAAGCGCAGCGATGACATCGCGCAGAGCGGCCTGCTTTTGCGCAAAATCCAGAGCTCTTCGGTCGAGCTCCGCGGACGTCCCCTGCATCTGTGCCGCAATCGCCTTGCGCGCGGCATGTTGTTTCGTCGTTAGCCGCGCTTTTCGCGGCCCGTCGCGCAACAACCCGCAAGGCGCTCCGACCGCCGCGTGATAGTTATTCTGGAACTCCCGCATGGCTGCACGATAGGCGGCTATCTCCGGAACCTCACCGCGCAGTTTTCGAGCCGCTTTCAGATGGGCACGGTTCTCTTCTTTCCACGCCGCAAGCGCCTTGGCATTCTCAGCGCCACCGCGCGACAGTCCGAGCGCCACGCATCGAGACGCGTGGCATTATGTACCTTGTTGTGCGCGATGGTCTCCGGTCGTTTACCAAGAGCCCGCTTGCGCGGTCTCGGCGGAAGCGCCTGGGGGATGGGGCGCGGGAGAGAGCAAATGGCCGAAGGAGTCTCGCAGGAGGCGCGCACCTCCGCGGCTGCGCGCTTGCCCGCATGCAGCTTGTTCGCATCGAGCTTCGGATCGTCGACATTGATCGCAAGGATGTGGAGGTGGACGTGGGCCTCATCGAGATGCAGCACGGCCACCCATTGAGTTCCCTTGGGCACGCGCCTTTTGAAATGCGTAAGCACCCGTTCCGCCCAGCTGAGGATTTGCGGACGATAGCCCTTCTCATCACGCCTGAAGGCCTCCACCGAAAGGGGGGGCGAGTGTATCTCCGTGTAAAGCGTCGCCGCATCCCGGCGCAGCCGACGCTGATAGCTCGTGCCTTTCGCACTTTTCACGGTCTCACGGATCGTCTCCACTTTCTCGGTCCAGAGCGCTTCGAGTTCTTCGAGCGTCGTCGTCCCGTCAAGCTTGGTGGGAGCCTTTGGCTCGGCGAAATGGCCCGAATAGCGTGGCACCCGCATCGCCTCGCCAAAGACCTGCTCGGCCGTGTTCACCTGCGCAGGCGCCCCCTTAACTTTGCGCGGGGCGGCCGAGTAACATTCGATATGGACGAACTGATAGCTCATGGATCACCTCTTCTCTTCCTTCGCTCTCACTCGAGGATAAGAGGGTGACCTGAAAAAACGGGCAGGACGGCGCACACGAAAAACGGCGCCAGGAAAACTAGCTATACGAAAGACTATAGTTAGCTTTTTTGAACGGCCGGATTGCGGGCCAGCGCGGCAGCGTCGGCTTATGCTCAAAAAAGGCGGCACGCGGGGGCACCATAGTTCGCCCCCCCCCGGGAAGGACTTCGCCCGACCAAAAATCGAAGGCCTCCCAAACGCAGCAACATCCTCAAGAGCGTGTAGCTTAAGCGACCACTTCAGGCTGTTCATCGTTCTGCCTGAAACGAAAGCCGACGAAACTCACGCAAGGTCCGCGGGCAGCACGCCCTCGGGGATGTTCTGGTAGCAGACCGGGCGCAGGAAGCGCCGGATCGAGAGCGTGCCGACGCTGGTCGCGCCGAAGTTCGTGGACGCCGGGTAGGGCCCGCCATGGACCATTGCGTCACAGACCTCCACGCCGGTCGGGAAGCCGTTGGCCATCACGCGGCCCGCCTTGCGCTCGAGCACCGGCAGCAGCTTGCGGGCAAGCTCCGCATCGCCGTCATCGAGATGCATGGTTGCTGTCAGCTGGCCCTCGAAGCCCTTCGCAAGATCGACCATCTGTGCCGGATCAGAGACCCGGACCACAAGACCGAGCGGCCCGAAGACTTCTTCGCCAAGCGCATGGTCCTGCAGATAGTTCTCGGCGCTCGTCTCGTAGAGGTTCGGGGAGGCGTTGCGGCCCTCTTGCTCGGTCGTCAGCACCGGAGTCACGGAATTGCGGGTATCGAACCGGTCCTTGCCGTCGCGATAAGCCTGCGCGATGCCGTCTGTCAGCATGACCTGCGGGCCGGAAGCCGACAGCGCTTCTTTCGCGGCGGCGACGAAGGCGTCGCCTGCCGGGCCTTCCTCGACCACGGCGATGCCCGGGTTGGTGCAGAACTGGCCCGCGCCCATCGTCAGCGAGCCTGCCCAGCCGGTGCCGATCTCGGCGCCGCGCGCCTTTGCGGCCTCGGGCAGCAGGAACATCGGGTTGACCGAACCGAGTTCACCGAAGAAGGGGATCGGCTCGGGGCGTTGGGCACACAGATCGAACAGCGCACGGCCCCCGCCCAAGCTACCGGTGAAGCCCACCGCCTTGATCAGCGGATGCTGCACGAGCCCTTGCCCCACGTCACGGCGTCCGCCCTGGATCAGACTGAAGACGCCTTTGGGCATGCCGGTCTTCTCGACTGCGGCCTTGATCGCCTCGGCCACGATTTCGCCGGTGCCTGGATGGGCAGAGTGGCCCTTCACCACGACCGGGCAGCCTGCGGCCAGCGCGGCGGCGGTGTCGCCGCCCGCTGTCGAAAACGCCAGCGGGAAGTTCGACGCGCCGAAGACCGCGACCGGACCGATCGGACGCTGCATCATCCGCAGATCCGGGCGCGGCAGCGGCTGGCGATCGGGGAGTGCCTCGTCATGGCGGCGGTCGAGATAGTCGCCGTTGCGGATGTGGCTCGCAAAGAGACGCAGCTGGCCCACGGTGCGCCCGCGCTCGCCATTCAGGCGCGCCTCGGGCAAACCGCTTTCCTGCGTGCCGATCTCGGTGATCGCCTCGCCGCGTGCGTCGATCTCGTCGGCGATAGTCTCGAGGAACTTGGCGCGGGTCTCACGGCTCGAATAGCCGTAGTCCCAGAATGCCTCCTCAGCTGCCTCGCAGGCCGCGTTCACCATCTCGACCGTGCCGACGCAGAACTCATGGCTCGGCCCATGGGCTGGGTCGGAAGAGAACGTTTTGTCGGTGCCGATCCATTCGCCGGCGATCAGGTGTTGTCCGTGCGGGGTGAAGGTCATGATGTCTCCTTGTTAATTCGTCACCGGGCCCGACGCAGAACGGCGTCGCAGAGACCCTTCGTTCAATGCGCGCGGTTTCAAAGAACCGCCGTCATGCCGCCGTCGATGTAGAGGATTTGTCCGTTCACGAAATCCGAGGCCGACGAGGCGAGAAATACCACCGCGCCCTGCAATTCCTCGGGCTTTCCCCAGCGCCCGGCGGGTGTGCGCCCGCGGACCCAGCTGTCGAAATCCTGATCTTCCTGAAGCGGGCGCGTCATGTCGGTCATCATGTAGCCGGGTCCGATGGCGTTCGCTTGAATGTTCGAGCCGGCCCACTCCGCCGCCATCGACCGCGTCAGCATTTTGACGCCCCCTTTGGCGACCGTGTAGGGCGCGACCGTGACGCGGGCGAGGTCGCTCATCAGCGAGCCGATATTGATGATCTTGCCGCCCCCTTTCGCGATCATCCGCGAAGCTGCTTCGCGGCCACAAAGGAATGCAGAGGTCAGGTTGGTATCGAGCACGCGCTGCCAGTCCGCCGCGCTCAGTTCCAACATCGGACGGCGCAACTGGATACCGGCATTGTTCACCAGAATGTCCGGGGTGCGCCCCTCCGCGTCGAGCCTCTCGAACGCCGCGCGCACGGCGGCCTCGTCGGAGACGTCGAAGGCCGCGGCGCTCACGTCGTAGCCTTGTTCGATCATTTCCTTTCGAGTCTGCTCGAGCCGTGCGGCATCAAACCCGTTGAGCACCACGTGCGCGCCCGCGGCCGCCAGCGCCTCCGCGAAGGTTCTGCCCAGACCGCGAGACGAGCCGGTGACCAGTGCGGTTTTGCCTGAGAGATCGAATGTGTTCATCGCCCTATCCTCGTGTCCGTGTCGTGACCAAAAAGGGAGAGGCGGGCCGGAGGACATGGCCCGCCTCTTGATCCGCCCGAGGGAATGGGCGGATCAGCTTGAGACTACATTACGCAGCCTCAGTTGCTGCTCGCTTTCTTCTCGGAGCGAAGCCCGTCGATCGTCTTCTGCACCCGATCGATGACGTCGCCACCGATTTCGTCGCGGTGCTTGTCGTAGACGACCTGCGACTTCTCACGCATGCGAGCCAGCTCTTCAGGCGAGACTTTGTTGAACTTGATCCCGGCCTTTTCCATCTTCTCGAGCGATTTCTTGTTGAGATCCTGGATCACGTTGCGCTCGACTGAGCCGCCCTTGACTGCACAGGTGCGCAGCGCATCCTGTTCGTCGGGATCGAACGTATCGAAGATCGGCTTCGAGAACAGGAAGAGGAAGGGCGTATACGCGTGCTTCGTCTCGCTGATATATTTCTGCACTTCGTAGAACTTCGAAGTGTCGATCGTGACATAGGGGTTTTCCTGTGCATCGATCGCGCCGGTCTCCAGTGCAGAGAACACTTCGCCGAAGGCCATCGGCGTCGCGTTGGCACCGAGATTGTCGAAGGTGTCAAGGAAGATATTGTTCTGCATCACGCGGATCTTGATGCCCTTGAGGTCTTCCCACTTGGTGATCGGACGCTTCGAGTTCGACACGTTACGGAACCCGTTCTCCCAATAGGCGAGGTTGACCAGCCCTTTGTCGGCCAGCTTGTCATTCAGGAACTTGCCGAAATCGCCATCCATGACGGCGTAGGCTTCCTCGTTGGTCTGGAACAGGAACGGCAGATCAAACACACCGAGCGCTGGTTCGATCCCGACAAGCGGCGAGGACGAGGTCACCACCGCGTCGAGCGTGCCTGAGCGAAGCGCCTGGGTCGCCTGAAGGTCGCCGCCAAGCGAACCGCTCCAGTAAGCCTGAAGCTTCATCTTGCCGCCGGTCTTGTCGTCAAGACACTGCTGCATCGCATCGACGCCATTATGCACCGGGTGGTTCTCGGCGACACCGTTGGAAATCCGGATCGTGCGGTCGTGGAATTCGGCTGCGGCAGGGCTTGCGACCGCTACCATCGTGCCAAGCAGAAGCGCTGCTTTAATTGCCTTGGTTTTCATTGTTTCCTCCCTTTGGAAATTAACGTTGGCAAATGTTGACCCGTGACCGGTCAGTAGAACCAATGTGCCGGAACGAGCACGATCTGCGGAAAGGCCACGAGAACGAAGAGCACCAGGATCTCGGCCACGAGGAAGGGCCAGACACCGATGATCACACGGCCAAGGGGGATCCTCCCGACCCCGCTGACCACGTTGAGGACGACACCGACAGGCGGCGTCAGAAGTCCGATGCAGCAGTTCATGATGAACATCACACCGAAGTAGATCGGATCGATCCCCGCCTTCTGCACCAGCGGCAAGAGCACCGGGGTCAGGATCAGGATCGTCGGCGTGAGATCGAGGGCGGTGCCGACCATAATAATCAGCACCATGATGAAGGCCATGAGCAGCTTCGGATGCTCGATCAGCGGTTCGATGATGCTGCCGAGCTCGGCGGGGATATTCGCCATCGTGATGAGCCAAGCCGAGACCAGCGCGGCACAGACAAGGAACATGATCGCCGCCGTTGTACGACCTGCCGCGATGAACACGCCCGGCAGGGATTTCAAGGTGAGTTCGCGATAGACGAAGAGCCCGACGAAGAGCGCATAGAAGGTCGCGATCACCGCAGCCTCGGTCGGGGTGACGACACCGAACTTGATACCGCCGAGAATGATCACCGGCATGCCAAGCGCCCAGATTGCGCGCATCCCTGCCCGGCCTTTCTCGCCCCAGCTGGCACGCGGCAGCGTCTCGGCCTTGTCCTTCCGGGCAACGAAGAGCCAAGTGACGATCAGCACGGTCCCCATCAGGACACCAGGTGCGATGCCAGCCATGAACAGCTTGGAGATCGAAAGGTTGCTCGCGACGCCGAAGATAATGAAGGCCATCGAGGGCGGGATGACCGGCGCGATCACGCCACCTGCGGCGATCAGGCCGGCGGAACGCGGCACGTCATAGCCGGCGCGGCTCATCATCGGCAGCAAGATCGCAGCGAGTGCGGCACTATCGGCGGCAGCCGAGCCAGAGATCGAGGCGAGGATCACCGCCGCCATGATGGCGACGATGCCCAGACCGCCGCGGATATGCCCGACGCAGGCGATCGCGAAGTCGATGATCCGGCGCGAGAGCCCGCCGGCATTCATCAGTTCGCCTGCGAGAATGAAGAACGGGATCGCGAGAAGGGTGAAGGTATTCGCCCCGATCGCCATATTCTGGGCGATGATCTGGGTGTTGAACATCCCCAGATATTCCATCAGCGCGATGCCGCAGAAGATCAGAGCGAAGGCAACAGGAACCCCGATGGCCATGGCGCCGATGAGCGCGACAAGAAAGACAACGAGGGTCATGATGCACGCCCCTCGATATCTTCAGCGTCATGATGTTGGCCTGCGAAGCGGGCGAACTCGGCGTCGCTCATCCGACCGGTCAGCAACCGGAAGAGCCGCTCGAGCGAGATGAGGATGATCCCGGCACCCGTGAACAGCCCGGTGCCGTAGACAAAGCCCATCGGCATCATCGTTACCGGAGCGCCCATCGTCATGTTGATCGGCAGCTGCTTCCATGTGCCGATAAAGAGCACCGCCGAACAGCCGATGATCACGATCTCGCTCAGCCCCATCAGGACCATGCGTCCGCGACGACCGAAGGCCGCGGCCACTGTCTCCATGCCCATATGCATATGGTGATGGTGTGCGACGACGGCGCCGATGAAGGTCAGCCAGACGAAGAAGAAGCGCGACATTTCCTCCGAGACGGCAATGCCGCTATCGAACGCGTAGCGCAGGATGACATTGAGAAAGACCATCAGAGCCATCCCGGCGAGCAGAAGCGCCAGCAGGATGTCGAGGCCTCGGTAGAAGAGTGCGATAAGTTTCTGCATCCGCTTACACCCTGTCGCCGAGGCCGCGGGCGACCAGGTTGGCAATCAGCGCGCGGCTGCCAAAGACCCATTCGGGACAGGCATCACAGCGAGCGACGCGGTTCACCAGAGTCCCGAGCCGCGGCGAAGCAATCTCGACCTCGTCGCCGGTCTCGTGGGTGAAGCCCTGCCCTGGCGCACGGCGATCCTGCACCGGCGCGAAAAGCGTGCCGAGGAACAGGACCGCGCCGTCGGGATATTGGTGGCTGCGATTGAGCATCTGCCGGGCGAGTTCGGCGGGCGAGCGGCTGATCGCCTCCATGCGGCTCTCACCCGCCATCTCGAACCCGTCGGTGCCGCGCACGCGCAGAGTGACGACCGCGGTCTCGACATCGGCGAGCGTGAAATGGTCGTCGAAAATCCGCAGGAACGGCCCGATCGCGCAGGAGGCATTGTTATCCTTGGCCTTGCCGAGCAGGAGCGCCGAGCGACCTTCGACGTCGCGCAGGTTCACGTCATTGCCCAACGTCGCACCAAGAATCGTGCCATCCGAGCGGATCGCCAGCACAATCTCGGGCTCGGGATTGTTCCAGTCCGAAATCGGGTGGATGCCGATCTCGGTACCGCATCCGACAGATGACATGGGCTGGGCCTTCGTGAAGATCTCTGCGTCCGGACCAATGCCGACCTCGAGATATTGCGACCAGAGGCCCATCTCCTGCAGCAGTGCCTTCACTTTCGCAGCGGCTTCCGATCCGGCAGAGATATCGCGCAGGTTCTCACCGATCACCGGAGCAAGCTTGGCGCGAATGTCCTGCGCGGCCTGAAGGTTGCCGCCGGCGCGTTCTTCGATCACGCGCTCCAGCATACTTTCAGCGAAGGTGACGCCCGCGGCCTTCACCGCCTGAAGATCGATCGGCGCCAAGAGATGACCGGCCTCGCCGGACATGAAACCCTCCAAAGCTCCGAGCACCGGCAGATCGTCGCGCCTCAGGCATGCTTGCAAATCGTCGCACTCCAGAAGCCCGGAAACCGTCGCTGCGATATGAGAAAGATCGTGCAGGATTCCGTTGCGCAGAACGGTTACGCAGGGCCCGCCTTCCGCCTTCGACCAGACCCGGCCGATCAGCAGGGCGCGTGCGTCATCCTCGGGCAAAATACGGCCCGTTTCCAAATTGAGCATAGGTGCCAATTCCCCCTCCATGTTGTCGGGCGCAGTATCTCCTCATACCGCACTGACATATGATGTCAGACAACACTACAACCTAAAATACAACCCCTATTCTGCGCCGCCTATGCGGCTCAAGCGTATGTGATGCTCAGCTTACTCGACGAACTCGAACTGCAGGCCGACACGCTCCGCGGAGTTGACCAGATGGCGCTGCATCGCGGCCCGTGCCGCGGCGGGATTGCGCGCTCGAATGGCCTCGCAAATCGCCCCGTGCTCTTCGATCGTCCACGCGATCACATCGTCGAGCTGCCCCTCGGCGCGCGCGATCGTAATGACATGGCTGATCCGCTCCGAGATCGCGGTGACGAATTGCACGAAATAGTCATTGCCCGTCGCCTCGGCGATGATGCGGTGGAAATCGAGATCGGCGGTGACGCCCGACTTGCCCCAATCACGAATACCCGACAGGCCCATCATCGCGGCGTCGAGCGCCGCCATCTGGGCCTCGGTGTGGTTCACTGCTGCGAGTGCAGCCGCTTCCATCTCCAGCGGCACGCGCACCTGATAGAGATCGTTGAAGGCGTGCCGGTCCATCTTCTTGCCGTCCTCGAGACGGATCTGGCGTGCTTTGCGCTCCACCACGAAGGCACCGACACCCTGTCGCGTCTCGACCAGCCCTTCGTTGCGCAGTTGCGCAATCGCTTCGCGCACGACGGTGCGGCTCACGCCGAAGGTCTTGGACATCGCATGCTCTGTCGGCAGCTTGTCACCGGCTTTCAGCACGCCATCATAAATCCGCTTGGCGAACTGCGTGGCGATCCGCGTTGGCAGGTGATCCGTGCGGGCAATCTGCTCGAACTCATTATCCATCACTCATTCCTCATCTCGTCCCAAGTCCGTCAACTTTCGAGGTCGATCAGACACCCGGGGTTCATCGTCAAATTTGGATCGATCGCCCGCTTGATCCGCCCCAGCAGATCATGCTGAACCGAAGACGCGCGCGCGGCGAAGTCGGCCTTCTTGAGACGTCCGACCCCGTGCTCTGCGCTGATCGAACCGTCATAGCGATCCAAGACCCCGTTGAGAACTGTTTTAGCTCGAAAAATCTGCTGATCGAGCGCCTCCATGCCCTCCGGGTCTGGCAGCACGTTCAGATGCACATTGCCATCCCCCACGTGACCGTAGGAGACGCAGACCGCCCCGGGCAAGGCTTCTCCGACCGCCGCCTCGGCCTCAGCGACGAACGCAGCCAGTTCTGAAAGCGGCACCGAGAGATCCGTGCGCAGATGTTTTCCGCGCCGCGCCTGCCCCTCGTTCATCCCCTCACGCACCAGCCAGATATTCTGCGCCTGAGCTTTCGACTGCGCGACCACGCCGTCGCGCACGAGCCCCTCTTCCATCGCCAGTTCGAGGAATTGAGAAAGAAGAGCCTCGATATCGACGAGACCCGAGCCCGAAAGCTCAACCAGCGCATAGGCGCGATGTGCGGGCTCAAGCGGCAACGAAAGATCGGGAATACCCTCGCGCGCGAGCGTGAATGCCTCAGCGGGCAGGAATTCGAAGGCCGACATCAGGTCACAGCACTGGCGACGCGCGAGACGGTAAAGCTCGATCGCGTCTTCTAGCGAGTCGAGCGCCAGCAACGCGGTCGAGACTTGGTCGGGTGCGGGCATCAGCTTGAAGGACACGGCCGTGACGATGCCCAGCACCCCTTCGGCTCCGATGAAAAGCTGCTTGAGATCGATCCCGCGATTATCCTTGCGCAGCCGACTGAGCCGATCGAGCACGCGACCGTCCGGCAGGACGACCTCAAGCCCGAGCACCAGCTCGCGCGTCATTCCATAGCGCAGGACGTTCACCCCGCCCGCATTGGTCGAGACATTGCCACCGATCTGGCAGGTGCCTTGCGCGCCGAGCGCGAGCGGGAAGTAGAGACCGGCCTCGGCCACTTCTTCCTTGAACGACTCGAGCACGACACCAGCTTCGACAACCGCCGTGAAATCCTGTGCGCTCAGGCTGCGGACCCGGTCCATACGCTCGAGCGACAACACGACCTGAGACTCAGGCGCATCGGGCACCGCGCCCAGAGCAAGTCCGCTACGCCCCCCCTGTGGCACAACGCCGAGCCCGAGCTTTGCACAGGCTCGCACGGCGCGGGATACGTCTTCGGTGCTCCGCGGTCGCAAAAGCGCAATGGCAGAACTGGTGATGTCGCCGTGCCAGTCCTGGCAATGGCGCGCGATCAGCCCGGCATCGGTCGAGACCATGTCGCCGTCCAGCATCGTGCAAAGTTCCTCCGCCGCCTCACCTTTCTGCATGCCTCTCCCCCCACTCTTGTTCTTCGTGCTCGCCCGTCGCCCCATCTCGACCAGCTGGACAAAAATGATTTGCATCCCGCATATATCTGGTTATCAGACAACATTACAACATTTTTGATGCTGGACTGCGAATTTCTCAGGGAGGAGACACGTTATGCACGCACTCATTGTCGGCGCGGCGGGAATGGTTGGCCGAAAACTCACCGATCGAATCGTCCGAGGAGCGCCGCTTCAGGGCAAATCGGTCGACCACCTGTCGCTGGTCGACGTAGTCGCCCCGGAAACGCCGGAGGGATACTCAGGCACCACCGATTGCCTGCAAGCCGACCTGTCCGAAGCAGGCACGGCAGAGAAACTGATCGCCGCGCGGCCTGATGTGATCTTCCACCTAGCCGCGATCGTCTCGGGCGAGGCCGAGAAAGATTTCGAAAAGGGCTACCGGATCAATCTCGACGGCAGCCGCGCGCTCTTCGAGGCAATCCGTCACGCGAACCTCGCCGATGGCTATCGTCCGCGGGTGGTCTTCGCCTCTTCCATCGCGGTGGTGGGCGCGCCCCTGCCCTATCCGATCCCCGACGAGTTCCACGCGACGCCCCTGACCAGCTACGGCACCCAGAAGGCGATCTGCGAATTGCTGCTGTCGGACTATTCGCGCCATGGTTTCTTCGACGGGATCGGCATCCGCCTGCCCACGATCTGCATCCGTCCGGGCAAACCGAATGCCGCAGCGTCAGGCTTCTTCTCGAACATCCTGCGCGAACCCTTGGTGGGTCAGGAAGCCGTGCTTCCGGTGCCCGAGACGATCCGGCACTGGCACACCTCGCCGCGCTCGGCAGTGGGTTTCATGATGCACGCAGCCGATATCGATCTGGATGAGGTCGGGCCGCGCCGCAACCTTTCGATGCCGGGTGTCAGCGCCACAGTCGGCGAACAGATCGAAGCCTTGCGCCGAGTTGCAGGACAAAAGGCTGTCGCCCTGATCCGGCGCGAGCCAGACGCGATGATCACCAAGATGTGCGAGAGCTGGGCCGCAGGCTTCGACGCGACCCGCGCCCGCCAGCTCGGCTTTACCTCGGAAGACAGCTTTGACGCGATCATCCAAGCGCATATCGAGGATGAACTGGAAGGTGCCGCGTGACACAGCCGCTCCCCAATATTGCTTTTCTGGGCACAGGTCTAATGGGGGCGCCGATGGTTCGGCGCCTCCTCGGGGCGGGCTATCCCGTCACCGCATGGAACCGCGCTGCCGAAAAGGCCCGCGCGCTGGTCGCCGCCGGGGCCGAGCAGGCGGGGAGCCCCGCCGAGGCCGTCGCGAAGGCGGATATCACCTTCACCATGCTTTCTGATGGCGCAGCGGTGGCCGACGTGCTGTTTGCGCAAGTCACAGCCGAAGCCCTGCGCCCGGGCAGCGTGCTGATCGACACCTCGTCGATCGCGCCGGACGTGGCGCGCGATCATGCCGCCCGGCTCGAAGAGCTTGGCGTGACGCAGATCGACTGCCCTGTCTCGGGCGGCACTGCGGGCGCCGAGAGCGGAACGCTCGCTTTGATGGCGGGTGGGCCGAAAGAGACGATCGCGCGGATCGCGCCCGTGCTCGAACCACTTGGGCGAATGACCCATGTCGGCCCTGCGGGCGCCGGTCAGGTCTGCAAACTGGCCAATCAGCAGATCGTCGCGATTACCATCGGCGCGGTCGCCGAGGCGATGGTCCTCGTGAGAGCGGGCGGCGCAGATCCCGCGAGATTCCGCGACGCGATCCGCGGTGGCTTTGCCGAAAGCCGCATCCTCGAACTGCATGGCGCGCGGATGATCGCCCGCGATTTCACCCTAGGCGGCCCGTCGCGACTGCAGCTGAAAGACCTTCGCGGCGTCGAAACGCTTGCGAACGCAAACCATCTCGAGCTCCCGCTGACCGATACCGTGCGTGCGGCCTACGAGGCCTTCGTCGCCGCTGGAAACGGCGACGTCGATCATTCCGGGCTGCTGCTTCATCTTGAGACGCTCAACTGCGTGTCCCTTCTCGAGGAAAGATCATGACCAAAACCGAACGCCGCCTGCGCTCGCAAGACTGGTTCGACAATCCCGATCATGCCGACCTGACTGCGCTTTATCTCGAACGCTTCATGAATTACGGCACGACGCCTGAAGAGTTGCGCGCGGGCAAGCCGATCATCGGGATCGCCCAGTCGGGCAGCGACCTGAACCCATGCAACCGCCACCATCTGGATCTCGCCAAGCGCGTGCGCGACGGGATCCGCGATGCAGGCGGCATCCCGATCGAATTCCCGACGCATACGCTCTTTGAGAACTGCAAGCGTCCGACCGCCGCGCTCGATCGCAACCTCGCCTATCTGGGTCTTGTCGAACTGCTTTACGGCTACCCGTTCGACGGTGTCGTGCTGACCACGGGTTGCGACAAGACCACCCCGTCGGCCCTGATGGCCGCGGCGACGGTCGACCTACCCGCGATCGTTCTGTCCGGCGGGCCGATGCTCGACGGCTGGCACG
The DNA here is from genome assembly GCF_002085925.2 of Thioclava electrotropha. Taxonomy (NCBI): domain Bacteria; kingdom Pseudomonadati; phylum Pseudomonadota; class Alphaproteobacteria; order Rhodobacterales; family Paracoccaceae; genus Thioclava; species Thioclava sediminum. The sequence continues at coordinate 714,077 of NZ_CP053562.1, read as the reverse complement.
AGGGAGAACTCGTGGGCTCGGGCACGGTGATCTGGCGTTCACGCCGCAAATACGCCGCGGGCGAAATCACCCGCGACGAGTTTCTCGAAACCGCGCTCGACAGCGCGCCCTCGATTGGCCACTGCAACACGATGGGCACGGCCTCTACCATGAACGCCATCGCGGAGGCGCTGGGTATGTCGCTCACTGGCTGTGCGGCGATACCGGCAGCCTATCGCGCCCGCGGCCAGATGGCCTATCGCACCGGGCGACGTGCCGTTGAACTGGTCCACGAGGACATCCGGCCCTCGAACATCCTTACCCGCGAGGCCTTCCTGAACGCGATCAAACTGAACGCGGCGATCGGCGGCTCGACTAATGCCCAGCCGCATATCATGGCAATGGCGAAACATGCGGGCGTGACGCTCGATCCGTCGGACTGGCAAACGCATGGCTACGACATCCCGCTGCTGGCCAATGTGCAGCCCGCCGGGAAATATCTGGGCGAACGGTTCCACCGCGCGGGCGGTGTCCCTGCGATCCTGTGGGAACTACTGCAGGCGGGACAGCTGAACGGCGATTGTCCCACCGTCACCGGTCACAGCGTGGCGGAGAACTTAGACGGGCACGAGAGCACCGATCGCGAGGTGATCTACCGTTTCGAGGAGCCGATGATGGAGCGCGCGGGCTTCTGTGTCCTCTCTGGCAATCTCTTCGACTTCGCGATCCTGAAAACCTCGGTGATTTCGCCGGAGTTCCGAGAGCGTTATCTCAGTGAGCCGGGCCGCGAGGGAATTCTCGAGGGCACGGCCTTCGTCTTCGACGGCTCGGAAGACTATCATGCCCGCATCAACGACCCCGCACTCGTGATCGACGAATCCTCGATCCTCGTGATCCGGGGGGCGGGTCCGCTCGGCTGGCCGGGCTCTGCGGAAGTGGTGAACATGCAGCCGCCGGATCGCTTGCTGAAACGCGGCATAACCAGCCTGCCGACGATCGGTGACGGGCGACAATCGGGCACCTCGGACAGCCCCTCGATCCTGAACGCCTCACCCGAGAGCGCGGCGGGCGGCGGGCTGGCATGGCTGCGCACGGGCGATACGATCCGGATCGATCTGAACACCGGGCGCTGCGACATGCTCGTTGCCGACGACGAACTGGCAGCGCGCAAGGCTGGCGACCTGCCGCCGACCCCCGAGGCAGCGACCCCGTGGCAGAAGCTCTACCGCGAGACCGTCACGCAGATGGCCGACGGTGCGACGATCCGCGACGCCGAGCAGTTCCGTCAGCTTGCGAAGAGACTGCCGCGGCACAATCACTGAGATGAACCTCCCCCACCAATCCGATCGGTTGGAAGGGGCTTGTGGTGAGGTCTTTTGGTCAAATTGGCCGGGCCGCAGGCGACAATCCTGCGGTCCATGCCCCCGAGAAGTGAAAGCAGCTATTTCTATTGCCTGTCTCGGAGGAGAGCGCGAGCCGAGCCAATAACAATTGAAGGCGGGCGACGCTAAGAGCTTTGGACTTAAGTGCCGTGCTGAGTGACCTTCAAATGACCCGTGCAGCCTATTTTCAAATCGGTCGCGACAATCTGAAAGCTGCTCTGCGACCAGCTCTTTGACCTATCGTCGAACGGTCACTCTGCGGTCGGTGAGCTAACATATGGGAGCGAGCAATGACCGGCGCACAGCCCGCCTGAACACTGATTTTCGCGACGACACGTTTGGCCGCTCTCCGGTCTCACGCAGCCCCTCTGGATGCGCCTGCGCGCCGAGTGCGCGCAGGGCTTTGGAGGGGGGCGACTTCGACTACTCAGCCGCCGAAGCGCGGCTCGGACACGCCTTTCACGCCGAGACCGCGGATCGCGAACAGGCTGCCGCGCTGAACACCGTCGTCGGGAAAACGCGGCAGCGGCGGCTTCGCCATCGACGTGACGTAGAGCACGTCGAGATCGGGGCCGCCGAACTGGACGCTCGTGACCTTCTTCACTGGCATCGGGATTTCCATGTCGAGCGTGCCGTCCGGTGCGAAGCGGCAGATCCGCCCGTCATAGACCAGCGCCATCCAGTAATAGCCCTCCGCATCGACCGTCGCCCCATCCGCGGCGCCCCCGTTCGAGGTATCCGCCTTCGCAAAGGTGCGACGGTTCGAAATGCCGCCCGTCTCGATGTCATAGTCATAGGCCCACATCTCACCGGTCCAGGTATCGGTGAAGTAGAAGGTCTTGTCGTCCGGCGAGAAGCAAGGCCCGTTCGAGCAGATGATCCCCTCCTCGAGCTTGGTAACGCTCAGGTCGGGATCGACGCGGTAGAGTGCGCCCAGCGGCCCCTCCTCCTGCATATCCATCGAACCAGCGAAAAACCGACCGCGCCGGTCGCATTTGCCGTCGTTGATACGAGTCGTCGCGAGATTGGCCTCCGGGTCGTGCAGCAACTCGCAATCGCCGCTGTCGAAATCCAGCAACCAGAACCCCTTGTCGAGCGAGACGATGGCCCCCTTGCCGTCCTTGCGCACCGCCATCGAGCCGATCTTGCCCGGCACGTCCCAGGCACGCAGTTCTGTGCCGTCCGCAGTGCAGCGAAACACCCGTCCATCCATCGAGTCGATGAAATAGAGCCGCTGGCTTTCGACGTCCCAGACCGGGCCCTCGCCCAGTGTCGTCTTCACGTCGAGCAGAATATCGATCTGCATGTTGGTCTCCTCCCTTGGTATCCGGTTCAGAAGTTCACGGCGTCGCCGCCCTTGAGCGCGAGCATCTCGCGCGCCTCGTCCGGCGTCGCGAGCTCGAGGCCCAGCCCCTCGACGAGGGCGCGCGCCTTGGCGACCTGTTGGGCGTTGCTCTCTGCAAGTTTGCCGCGCGAGATCCAGATGCTGTCCTCGAGACCGACGCGGATATTGCCCCCCATGCTCAGTGCCTGTGTCGCGATGCGAAACTGGTCCTTGCCGGCCCCCAGAACCGACCAGCGGAAATCCTTTCCGAAGAGACGGTCTGCCGTGCGCTTCATGTGCATGACATCCTCGGGATGGGTGCCGATCCCCCCCAGAAGACCAAAAACGGACTGAACGAAGAACGGCGGCTTCACGAGGCCACGATCGGCGAAATGTGCGAGGTTGTAGAGATGCGAGATATCGTAGCATTCGAACTCGAACCGGGTGCCGTTGTCGTAGCAGGTCTCCAGAACGTATTCGATGTCCTTGAACGAATTGCGGAAGACGAGGTCACGCGACCCCTCGAGATGCTCGCGCTCCCATGCGTGCTTGAACTCCTTGTATTTCGCGAGAAGCGGGAAGAAGCCGAAATTCATCGACCCCATGTTGAGCGAGGCGACCTCGGGCGCCCATTGCGCAGCGGGCTTCGTGCGTTCGTCCACCGTCATGTAGGGCGAGCCGCCGGTGGTGATATTCACCACCGCATTCGTCGCCTGCTTGATCCGGCCCAGGAACGGCGCGAAGGCCTCGGCCGACTGGTCAGGCTTGCCGGTTTTCGGGTCACGAGCATGCAGGTGCAGGATCGCGGCCCCCGCCTCGGCCGCCCCGATCGCGGCTTCGGCGATCTCGTCGGGCGTGATGGGCAGGTGATCCGACATCGTCGGCGTGTGGATGGCGCCGGTCACGGCGCAGGTGAGGATGACCTTGTCTGGCATTCTATCAATCTCCGATTTCGTCTGTTGCGCGGCGCTTGTGAGCGGCGAGCGCCATGAGGCGCCGGTCTCGCCACGCCTGACGCTGAGCAAGCTCGTCTGCGGGAAGCGCCGCACGGCGCTCCGCCTCGATCCGGTCCAGCACGGGGCCGCGCCAGTCCGCTGCGGGTTGCCCCGCCATGCCGTCATAAATGCCGCCATAGCGCGTCACATATTGCCGCACGCCCTCGGGCGCGTTGAGGTCGATGGTCTCGAACGGGCCGATGAAGGACCAGCGAAGCGCGAGCCCTTCGCGCAACCCGATATCGACGTCTTCGGTGCTGGCATATCCATCGGCCACAAGCCGGAACGCCTCATGCAGAAGGGCGCCCTGAAGGCGGTTCATCACGAAGCCGTCGATTTCCTTCTGCATGACGATCGGGCGCATGCCGGCGTCGCGCAGAAGATCCGCCGTGCGCTCAAGAAGCGCAGGATCGGTCCAGGGCGCAGGCACCAACTCTGCTGCGGGCACGAGATAGGCGGGATTGATCGGATGATTGACCATGACCCGGTGACGTCCCGCGAGCCCCTCGGAAATGGCCGAAGGCAGCAGGGCCGACGACGAGGAGGCGAGCACGGCATCGGGTCCGGCAATCGCGTCGAGACGCGCGAAGATTTCGCGCTTCACCCCGATCTCCTCGAAGGTGCTCTCCTGCACGTGCCGCGCGCCCTCGAGCGCCTCTTCGAGCGTGGCGACCGGCTCGATGCGCGCGAGGGCTTCCTCGGCGGTGCCAGGGATGAGGCCCAGGCGCTCCAGTTCCGGCAGCATCTTGGCGGCGAAGTCGCGCGCGGCCTTTGGCGCGGCGGGGACCTCGTCCCACAACCTCACCGGATGACCGGCGCGGGCGAATACGATGGCCCAGGCGCGCCCGATAAGCCCCGAACCGACGCAGGCGACAGGGTCTTTCATCACAAGGTCTCCACGTTGCCATCGACGGGGAAGCTCTGCCCCGACAGGTTGCGCCCGGTATCGGCGATCAGGAAGGCGGCCATGTCCGCCACGTCCTCAGGCGGGGTCATCCGGCGCAGAGAGACGTTCGACAGATACCGCTCGGTCATCTCTTCATGGCTGATCCCGGTCTGCTTCGCGCGAGCTGCGATCACGCCTTCGATCCGCGGCCCTTCGATAATGCCGGGCAGGATCGCATTGGCACGGATATTCTCGGGGCCGAGCTCTTTCGCGAGGCTCTGGGTGAACCCGATCACCCCCCATTTCGCCGAGGCGTAGGGCGTGCGGAACGCATAGCCGAACTTGCCCGCCGAGGAGGAGATGTTGACGATCGCTCCGCCCCCTGCCGCGCGCAGCATCGGGACCGCTTTCCGCGTGCATAGGAACTGACCCGTCAGGCCGATATCGAGGCAGCGCCGCCAATCCTCGGGCGAGATTTCGTCGACCGAGCCGGTAGGCCCCGCAATGCCGGCATTGTTGACCAGCGCATCGAGCCCGCCGAGGGTCTTTCCGATCGCCTCGAAGAAAGATGCCACCGCCGCTTCATCCGAGACGTCGGCGCGCAGGGCCACTTCGGCGCCCAGCTCCTGCGCGGCCCGTTCAAGCGCGGCTTCATCGATATCGCAGATAGCCAACCGCGCGCCTTGCCGAGCCAGTTCCCGCGCGATGCACAGACCGATGCCGGAAGCGCCCGCCGTGACCGCAACGCGTTTACCCTCGAGGCCGGGCAATTTCATCCTGGATGTATCACTCATCGAAATCTCCTTGGTTATTTGCGCAATGCGATCACGGCCATCAGGATGACGAGCCCGAAGAACACTGAGCGGAATGCGAAGGGCAGCGCGGTGCCGGCAAGCAGGGTCTGCATCGCGGTCAGCAGCAGTGCGCCGCCCAGCATGCCCGCGTAATGCCCGCGGCCACCCGTGATCAGCGCCCCGCCCACGACGACGACCGCGATCGAGGGCAGAAGGTAGTCATCCCCCATCCCTAGGCTCGCCTGTCCGGAGAAGCCCGCCAGCAGAACGCCGACCAGCGCCGCGCAGAGCGCCGAGAGGATGTAGACAGAGATGATGACCCTTCCTGTGCGCACCCCCGAGAGGCGCGCCGCAAGTTCGCTGTTGCCGACCGCGTAGACCCGGCGCCCGAACGCGGTGCGCCCCAATAGGACAATCGCGAGAGCGACGAAGGCGGCCATGAAGATGATCACCGGGGTCACCCCCATCAGCTTGCCGGTCATCAGCCAACGCAGCGAGGGCGGTGCGAACCCGGCGGGCGTGCCGCCCGACCAGATCAGCGCCGCGCCCTGAAGAATGCCGTTCATCGCGAGCGTCACGACGATCGGCGACAAGCCCAGCGCCACGACGCCCAACCCGTTCGCGAGCCCGATCAGCGCAGCCACCGCGAAGACCACCGGCAGCGCCGTGAGCAACCCCATGTCCTGCCCGCCAACGAGCCCGGTCAACATCACGCCCGACAGCGCGATGCTCCAGGGCAGCGACAGGTCCAGCCCCCCGGTCAGGATCACCGCGCCCTGCCCCAGAGCGAGGATCGCGAGGAAGCTCGAGAGCACGAGGAGCGAGTCCCAGTAGCGCCAGCCGCTGAAGACATTGCCCAGCACCAGTTGCGTCGCGATCACGACCACCACGAGGCAGATCCAGGCGGGCAGGACGTGGCGCAGCGTATGGCCGTGACGCTGCAGGAAGCTTTGCGCGGGGGCGGTCTCTGCCGGTCGCGTGAAAGCCAGCCTGTGATCCTCGCCCGAGCGTTGGCCAACGAGCCATCCGCGCCGCCGGGCGCCGATCGCATCGGTGACTTCGCGCAGGCGTTGCGAGAGCGTGCTGTCACGGCGCAACGAGCCCGCGAGCACGGCGATCAGGAGCACTGCGCTTTCCGCAATGGTCGAATAGTAAGCCGAGACGTTGAGCGACAGCAGCAGGTTCACCACGATCATCAGGATATAGGCCCCGAGGATCGTGCCCAGCACGCCGCCTTTGCCACCGCCAAGACGGGTGCCGCCGATCACCACAGCCGCGAAGGTCGGCAGCAGGAGCGAGTTCCCCACCAACGGGTCGCCGCTGCCGGTCTGGGCGCTGACGAAAACACCCGCGAGCCCGTAAAGCCCACCTGCGAGCACGTAGGTCGCGAAGGTAACGGTGCGCGCGTGAAGCCCCGTCGCGCGGGCAGCCTCGGCGTCGCTGCCCACTGCATAGAGCGTGATCCCGTAGCCCGTGCGCTTGAGCCAGAGCCACAGCGCCACCAGCACGAGCATCAGCGTGATCGGTGCAGGCAGCAGGCCGGGGATCGTGTCACCAAGATAGACAGATGCGAGCGAAGGCGCGACGAATCCGCCCGGCATCGCCATCACAAGAAGCGTCAGCCCCTGAACGATGAACATCACCGCCAAGGTGACCACGATGGGCTGCAGGCGCACCACGGCTACGAAAAACCCGTTCACCGCGCCCACAGCCATGCCGATACCGATCCCGATCGCGGTCCAGAGCGGCACGGAGGCCTCCATGTTCGCCGGGTCCATAGAGGTCGCAAGCACCGCGTTGACCAGCGAGACCACCGCCCCTGCCGACAGGTCGAACCCGCCCGACAGGATAACCAGCGTTTGTCCCGCAGCCGCAATCGCGGAGGTCGCCCCGCCACTAGCTAGGAAGGAAATGTCGAAATAGCTCAGCGGATAGGGGCTCAGCCCCGCGTTCAACGCCATGAGCCCCGCCAGCACCAGCGCCGCGACGATCACGGCCTGTCCGTGACGCAGGCTGCGTAGCCAGTTGGAGGACTTGCGCCGCGGCGCGGCCCCGGATGATAGGCTTTGGTCACTCATGCCCGGACCTCCTGTTTCGGATGCGTCGTGTCTCCCTTCAGCGGTGCGTTGCCGCCGAGCGTGGCCTGCATGATCGCGTTCTCGCTCAATTCTTCACCCTCGAGCCAACACGACAGCCGACCCTCGTAGAGGACGCCGACCCGGTCGCACAGATGCACGAGTTCAGGGATTTCGGTGGAATGGAGCAGGACCGAACCGCCTGCATCCGTATAGGCGCGCAGCAGCGCATAGATTTGCTCTTTCGTCCCGACATCGATGCCGCGCGTCGGGTCGAAGAGGAGCAGAATCCGACTTTGCGCCACGAGCCACTTGGCCAGCACGATCTTCTGCTGATTGCCGCCCGAGAACGCGCCCGCGGGCAGGTAATGCGCGCGTTCGTCCACCTCGACGGCGGCGAAAGCCCCCGCAGCGGCACGCGCCTCCGCCCCGTCATCGAGAACCGGCCCCCGGTGAAACCGCGAGAGCACGGGCAGGCTGGCATTCTGCCGCCCACTGAGTTCCAGGAACAAACCTTGCGTCTTGCGTTCCTCGGGCACGAGCCCGATCGCGACCGACGGATGCAGCGCATCGGCCGGGGCGCGCAGATGGAGGGGCGTCCCGTCCAGCTCGATATGGCCCGCGCGCAACCGCTCCTGTCCGAAAAGGGCGGAGAACAGCGCCTCCTGCCCCATGCCTTGCAGCCCGGCGATCCCGAGGATTTCTCCCTTATGTAGAGAAATTTCGGCCTTGCGCAGCTTCGGCCCCGCCGACAGCCCACGGGTGGCGAGAACCGGGACCTGCCCCGCGATCGCCTTCGGGGCGCGGCGCGGCGGGAAGGCATTCTCGACCGAGCGGCCCACGATCATCTCGACCACTTCGGCATCGCTGACATCCGCGACCTTCGCCGAAGTCACGGACCGTCCGTTGCGCAAGATGGTGAGCGTGTCGCAGAAGGCGCGCACTTCGGGCAAGCGGTGCGAGATGAACAGCACGGTAATTCCCTGCGCGGCCGCGTCCGCGATGATCCGGCCGAGCCAGTCGACATCGCTGCCAGAGAGCGCCGATGTCGGCTCGTCGAGCAAAAGGATTTCGGGCTGGCGGTAGAGGGCGCGGGCGATCTCGATCTTCTGGCGCACAGCCAAAGTCAGTTCCTCGGCCAACGCATCGAGATCGACGTCGAGGCCCAGCGCTTCGAAATGTGCGGTCACCTCGCGCCGCGCACGGCTGCGGTCCAGCGTGCCGATGATCGTCCGGCGCGACCGCCCCAGCAGCATGTTGTCGAGCACGCTCAGGTCCGGCACCAGCGTCAGCTCCTGAAAGGCGGTCTGGATCCCCGCGGCATGGGCATCGCGCGCATTGCGCAAATTTACGTCGCGTCCGCCTATTCGGATCGTGCCAGAATCTGGCCGCACGAGCCCCGAGAGCAGTTTCATGGTGGTCGACTTGCCGGCGCCGTTTTCGCCGAGCAGGGCGTGGACGCGGCCGCGAGCGACGGAGAAGCTGACCTTGTCATTGGCGACGGTGGGACCGTAGGCCTTCGATAAGTCGTGAACTTCCACCGCAGGCGCTGAATCGGCGATGCGTGACATGCAATTCTCCGGAATGCGTATGTAGGGTGCGGTCTGCGCCCGGCGGCGGAAATCCCCGCCGCCGGGCGTGTGACCTCAGTTCTCGGGCTGGCCGACAAGCGCGGCGTTCAGACCAAGCTGCGGCAGATCTTCCGAGAAGATCGAGGCGAACCAGCCGGGGTTCGACACCATCGAGGGCTGGAACACATTGCACCCCGCCTTCTGCTCATCCCAGCTTCCCGTCTCGCAAAGCTGCACCGTTTCGTTGGTGACGAGGGGCAGCGGCAAGGTGGTATGCTTCGGGATGTCCTTCCCTTCGAGCTTATCGACCGCGAGCTTGAGGGCCAGCGCGCCGGAATAGGGCGGCGAGGCGTAGGAAATCCGGGGCGCGCCCATCGGCGCATAGGGCTTGCTCGCCCCTTCGACCGCTGTATCTGCCGGAAGCATTTGGATGCGCCCGCCATTCGATCCCTCACCTGCACAAGGCAGCAGTTCGGAAGGATCGCGTCCCGCTTCGAGCTGCATGGAATCCGCCGTGTAGCAGCCAACCTGCATCCAGAGCCCGTTGATATCGGACCAGTCGCGGGTGGCCATCAGCTTGTTGAGTTCAGTCCGGGCCACCGCCTGGCTCCACATGCCCACGGCCTCGCCGACGATATTGATGCCGTCATGCTGAGCGAAGACTTCCTTGGCCGCCTTGGTTCGGGCGGTATCCACGGACGTGCCGGGCACGCCCGTCACCATCACGACATCGCCCTTGCCGCCCATCTTGTCGACCAGCCATTCCGCCGTCTTTCGACCGGCCTCCTCTTGGTCGATCGTCACGTTATAGGCGCAGGGCTCCGTGATCTCGGCGTCATAGGCGATGACCGTCACACCACGCGAGCAGGCGCTCTTGACCACGCTGTTCAGCGCAGTGGGCGAGATCGGGTAGACGACGATCGCGTCCGCCCCGGCCTGCACCATCGCGTTGATCTGCTGAATCTGGCGCTGGGCGTTCGGCCCGGCGACCTGGACTTCGAGATCCACCTTGTCGGCATAGTCCTTTGACGCGGCGAGCGCCTTGACCATGTTCGAGGCCTCGGCCTGCCAATCGTTCCCGATATAGCTCATCGAAAGATAGACTTTGTAAGGCCCGTCGCTCTGCGCCTGGGCGGCTCCAGCCACGAGACCAAGGGCGCAGGCGGCGCCCGCGATATAGCGTTTGATCATTTCTTCCTCCCATGTCCGGCGACTCTCCCCGGCCGCCTCACGGGATTCACGATCCGATATCTTTGATCAAAAGTCAAAACGTGTTTTATTCTTTTTCGAGCCGGCGTAGTTTAGGCCGTGAAATGAAAGGTCTGACCATGTTCGAAAGCGTCACGCCGCTAAAGCGCGAAACCCTGCAGACGCTGGTGCATCAGCGGCTTTGCGATCTGATTCTGCAGGGCGAGATCGCACCCGGCGAGTCGATCACTGTCGCCAGCATCGCCAAGGCGCTCGACGTCAGTCCGATGCCTGTGCGCGAAGCAATTTCCCGGCTCATGGCCCTCGGAGCCCTGACCATCGTGTCGGGACGATCCATCGGAGTGCCGCGTCTTGGGGCAGAGGAACTCGCCGACCTGCGCAAAGTCCGCTCGGAGATCGAGACCACCGCGGTGGCCTGGGCGGTCGAGCGCCGCGATCCCGAGTTCATCGCACGGCTGGAGAAAGTCCTCTACGCGATGGAAGCTGCGGAAGCCGCGGGTCAGGTGCGCGAATTCATCCACGCGAATTACGACTTCCACTTCACCATCTACCGGCAGGCAGGTTCCCCCCTGCTCCTCGAGATCATCGGCAATATCTGGCTACGGATAAATCCGCAGTTCCACCTGCTGCAACGCCATGGCCACTACCGTGTTTCCAACAAGCAGCACCGCAGGCTGTTCGAAGCGATCCGGGACGGTGACAGCGCGGCGGCCATCGCAGCCCTGCGCGAGGATATCGACAGCGCCTACGAAGTGATCCTCGCCAGCCTCAAGGAGAGCGACGCCGAGCGCGGGTGAACGGGTTGGCGGGCGATGCTGGGCAGAGCGGGCAACGCCGGCCCGGAAAAGCTACCTATATGACAGACTATAGGTAGCTTTCTCGAACGGCTGGATTGCGAGCTGGTGCGGCAGCGCCGTAAAGGGTCGCGTGGGCACCCTTTTCTTCGTCGCATCCAAACGTTAGCCCTTCCTAGCCCACGCAGGAACCTGAGAAGCTCTTTTATTGCAGGGGCCCAAGTGGTGGGCGTCCGATGTAAGCAGAAGTTCCAGATGCATCGGTCCCATTCGAAGATAATGCATCGGAAAGTCGCGGTCATCGGGCCTTCCGTTCAGGGGTCGAGGCTCCTCGGAAGGAACCAATTCGTTGGAAGCTTGTTTCGATAATGCGCGGCCAATCGCGCAGAAACTCTTACCTTTTCAAAGTTGTTAGCCCTGCGAAGTCTTTCGAAAGGTCGGATCGTGAGACGCCCCACTCCGCGCCCATCTCATGGCACGCCGATAGCCAGCCCGGCGGCCGGTCTCTCCTCCCGCAAAAGCGCAAATGCGCCACAATCGGTCGCGCTTGTCGGGAGCGGAGCTACAGCCATTTACGCGCTCAAGCACCTGATTGAGATCTCCTCCCCGCTCACAATCCATATCTTCGAGCGCGAGCGCGAGATCGGGCCCGGGATGCCCTATCGAAATGGGGTTAACCACCCGCAGATGCTCGCCAATATTGGCAGTCGAGAGATCCCGCCCGTGGGGGAGAGCCTGGAAGCGTTTTTACTGAATAGCAATGCGGCAACGCTCGCAGAATTCGGGATCACTCACGCGGAAATCGGGCCAGAGACCTTCTATCCTCGCCTCGTCCTCGGCCGCTACTTTATCGCTCAAATCGCGGCTCTCATAGCAAAAGCGCGTGGCCGCGGACATAGTGTAGAGGTCCGCTCGCGCCATACTGTTTTGGACATAGAGCCGACCCAGCTCGGGACGCGTGTGAAGTGGGAAACGCCGCACGAAAGAGGCACGGAAACTTTCGACCACGTCATCCTGGCGACCGGGCATCAATGGCGCGATCGGACTGATAACTCGGGAGTTCAGCTCCATTCGCCGTGGCCCGCGGAATCGTTGCGACGCTTCATTGGCTGCGCAGTAGGACTCCTTGGCAGTTCTCTTACTGCGATTGATGCCGCTGTCGCCCTGGCGTCTTTCCACGGGCGATTTGAAGAGAATGAGAACCAGGTGCGCTGGGTCCCCCACACTCCCGACGCCGGGTTCACGATGGTGATGATGTCGCGCCGTGGTGTCTTGCCCGATGCAGACTGGTATTACCCCTACCCTCTACCGTCACTTTCGCTTTTCACCCGCGAAGCGATTTCGGACCTCATCGGACGGGACAATTTTCTTATCCAATGCCAATCGGTTCTTGCGAAAGAACTCGAGGCACTGGATCCCGCATACGCCGCACGCACGCGACCCGCGCAGCTTGAAGGGTTTGCACAGCGCCATTTTGCCGATCGGCTGTCAAAGAACTCTTGGGAGGATGTGCGCTCCGATTTGAGTCTCGCGAAGGCGAACCGCGCTTCGAAGGTCAGCGAACCATGGCGCGTCGTTCTGTTGGCAGCACATGAAGTCTACCAGGGCCTCCTTGAGCATCTAACACCGGAAGACCGCGCAGTGTTTGATCGTGAATTGTTTCGGGTTTTCTCCGATGTCTATGCATCGGTGCCGCATCGATCAATCGAGCGGATGATCGCGCTGCACGAGGCCGGTGTGCTCGAACTCGTGCGGCTTGGAGAGGACTATTCGATCGCGGCGGAGCGACAGACGGTTAGAATCACCGGTGCTTCCGGCACGATCACGGTCGAGCACTTGATCGATGCGCGCGGCCAACGGCCTACCGACCTCACCGAGTTGATGTTCCCGACGCTCCGCGATGCGGCCGATCTCGATCCGGAGACCCTACTAGTCAGCGGCCCGCATCAACCAGCCGGAACGATAACCTGCGTGGCGATCCCGGTAGTGCTGAAACGCAACCCCTTCGTGCAGGGACTGGAAAATGCCGAGGCGTTGGGACGGCGCGCTGCGCAGAACATTGCCGATGCAATCGCGATCCGCAGTCGCGTCTGAGAGCGCAAGCCCGCTCGAGATGAGGCACAACTCAGACACGAAGACCGCGCGGTTGCTCGTTTTCCAGACGTTCTCCGATCCCTTCAGAGACGGCAAAATGAAGTGCAATCCTGCCCGCTGCCCGACGCATCCGGGCGAACTGCTCCGCGAGGAGCTGATCCCCGCGACCAGGAAATCCAACGCCGAGATCGCGCGGATGCTCGGAATCTCGCGCCAGCACCGGCATGACATCCTGGCCGAACGGAAGCCCGTGAGCGCTGAGGTCGCCGTGCGTCTGGGTAAGCCATTCGGAAACGCGCCGCTGATCTGGGATCAGGATGCAGGCGGCCCATGATGCCTGGCACGCATCCCGAGAGGTGAATGTGTCGACGATTCCGACACTGTGTGCGGCTGAATAAGCCACGATTCCGAAGACGGGCGCGGGAGATTTGCCGTCCCGCGCCAGGTGCAAGATCTGCGGCACGATTCCAGAAAGCTGGAATCGTGAATATGCAGCAACCTCCGTCTGGACAATATGGGGTCAGCAGGCAGAGGCCGCATCCTCTTTCAAAATCAGAGGTGTGATGGCGAGCTTTGAACGGGCCCGGTGGAAGAAGGTCATCCCCTACCCTCACCGTATTCGACAACAGCCATTTCGCGACCTGAGTGAATATTATCGAACATGCAGCGCCGATGGGCTTCGGGTGTTCGATACACAACACTCTTTCTCACGGTGGTGTTCGGATCGCGACACAGCATGTCAGTTATCGAACACCCCGGCCCCACGCCAACTAATTGATATACATTCGAAACTCGTGCCGCGAGATGCTGCAAAACGAACACCTCGATGTTACTGCCATGTCGAAGCCCTCCCGAGACGATACAGATCTTCTCCGCGGAGGAATGGTGCTTCCGCGTGCGCCGGCGGATGATTGGAAGACTAGAAAACGAGCAGGAACGAACCTACGAAAACTGACGCTAGAACATGAGGCGAAAAGACCTCTCTGCTGACCATTCTCGTGATGGAAGCGTCGTTTGCAGGCGTCTATCTCGCCTACTCTTTCATCTTCACTTGGGGATACGATACGACCTTTCCCCGCAACAACGGGGACGGATGGCATTACGATGGAAGAAAAAGCGGCGGGAGGAATCGCCCCCCTGCTTGGCCTGGCACTTCTTAGCCGCCCGTGCCTCTCAGGATAAGAGGCTTGATGTGACTAGACGCCATGTGACGCAGCCAGCGGGCACGGCCCGCTCAACACGCTGCCAAAATAGATAAATATTAATTTCGCCAGGGAACCGCAGATGTGCGATAGCGTTGGTCTAAGTCTTCTGACCGACAATTGCTCTATCGCAATTGCGTATTGTCCCTGTGTCTCGACAAAGCGCACCTTCTCCTCAGGCACCAGGGTAATACGATGCGCAACGATGCGACCAAAGTTCTCGTGGTCGAAGACGAGGCCATTATAAGGATGGATCTCGTTCTCGGGCTCGAAGAACTGGGCTATTATGTGCTTGAGGCGAACTCCGCTGATGCTGCACTCAGCCTACTAGACGCGTGGCAGGAAATTGACCTGCTAATTACCGATATCGACATGCCCGGAAAAATGAACGGAGTGGGGCTCGCGCATGAGGTGCGGCGCAGGTATCCCGCGTGCCAGATCATCATCATGTCGGGGCATTCAGCGCCCGAAACGCTAGACCTCCCCAAGCGCAGTGCTTTTATGCCAAAACCGATCAGCCCTGGCGAACTCGCAGCGACCTTCACCTGACGAAAAGCTCTGAATATCCGCGATTGCGCCTAAGACGGCATCCTCAGCGTGAAGGTCGTGCCGGCTGGCGCGGTGTCCGGTTCCTGGATTAGAATTCTGACAGCCGAATGACCTATCCGCTAAGAAAGCGAAGCGGCAGGAGTTTCCTCCCGCCGCCTTGCCTCCCGACAAGTAGTGTGGCGCGCGTCGTTAAGTTTTTGCGAAACCTCACATCGCTCAGCCCTCTTGCCAGGAACTCCGGTCCCGAATTTCAGGCAAGACTATTCCTGAATTCCGCCCGGCAGGGCGCTGCGCTCGTCCGATATCTTTTCTTCGGACAAACTCCGGAAGAAGTGATGCCAAGCAAGAGCAGCATGGCCCTTGGAATGCGCGTGGTCCCTCGTCTGGGACGTCTTGCCCGCAGGCATTTTTTCGACAGCCATATTTCGGCCCTCCCTTTAAACCCCGAGAGATACTCAGGAAATTCCTGTGGATGACCGAAATATCCGGTCAGCGTCGCGGCTTTTTCTCGCGCGGGAACGGTGCCGCAGCACTTTCGTCCGAATTCCGTTCCAAACGCGCCGCGCGCAAACTCGCGGTCAGCTCCGCTCTTTTCGCGGAGTCATCGTCACGGATGAGGCGCACTGCGGCATCCGTCTTGTCCTGAGCCGTCACGGCTTTCCGAGGCAGATCACGGAAAAAACCGTCCACATTGTAATTACGGGGCATATGCCCTCCTTGGTTGCGAAATCCGGCCCACCGGGCCGGATATGGAACCTTTGCGTTCAGCCGAGCGCCAGATCGCAGGCGGACTCACGCCCGTCGCGGCCGGTTTCGATCTCGTAGGTGACGGCCTGTCCGTCATCGAGCTGCGAGAGGCCCGCGCGCTCGAGGGCCGAAATGTGGACGAAAATGTCACGTCCACCGGTCTTCGCTTCGATAAAGCCGAAGCCTTTGGTCTGGTTGAACCACTTCACGGTGCCATTGGCCATCGTGATGTCTCCTCAAATATTGCGGTCCGCGGAATGCGACAGCCCGGCTCAGTCAATTCAATAAGGCAGACTGAAGCCAAGGAGGGAGACAGGTTGCAGAAGGGAATAGCGTTGCCCGATCTGCCTACGCCAGTTTGGCTAAATTAGCAAAGGAAATGCGCGGCGCACCATCGCGTCGTCCGGCCTCCCCTGACGAAAGCTGATTAATATCGAGCACAATCAATCTGTTGTGCAAAAACGCGGGCGCGCGCTGCAATTTCCTCGCAATCGTGGCGGAGATCGCTTACCTGAGAACTCGCATATCTTAATTCTCAGACCCTGTTCCTTCCGGCTCAGCGACGATCTTGAGCTTTGTCGGGCCGCGCGTTTTCGAAGCCGGCATAAGGAAAAGGAGCCTCACCCGGCCCATAGCGACGTGAAGCCATTCGAGCAGACCAACCCCTTAGCAACCGCGCCGTGCGGGTTCTGGCCGATTGCGCATATTGCACCCCTTGCGCGTTCGCCGCGGGCTTCGCGCATCGAAAGTGCCGGATCGTGATCCGCGCGCGTTGACGCTGACGCGTCTCGATCCGAACGTAAAGACATCCCGCGCGCAATACCGCGCGCCGACCTAATTCACCGCATGGCGCAGGCATCGCCCGCACCGTGCCTCCGTGATCGCGCGACCGGTCAAACTGGTCCCGTCACGATCTCTTGGAAAGATACGAACCTTGATCGAAATTTACTGGGGCAAACCCATCTCTCTCGTCGTGTCGCCCGAAGGCGACGTCAAGAACTTCAGCACCATCGAGCAGGTGCATTACTGGCTTCGCAAGAAGTGGCCCGTCGCCGACACCGCGCAAGACTATGCGATCGGACGCATCGAGGCCGCTATGGACTGCCTGGGCTCCGTGGACGATGCGCGCAGCGCCTTCCTTGGCGCCGCCGGCACCGCGGGTTTCGTGCCATTTGAACCAGCGGCTCATGCCCTTGCGGCCTGACACCGGTTAGCCCTGAGGCACCCGTCCGCAGCGAAGGGCCCTCCGCGCGAAGCGCAAAAGCTGCAGGCTATGTGATCGAAACCTTTTGACGGCCTGTTACCTTCACGGTGAGCTGACCCTGCCGATCGTGGATAAGGCGGACGATGTCTGGCGCAAGGGCACGGGCGCCTCCGTCTTGGTGATCCCGCCCTGGCTTCCTGCCGCCGAAGTGAGCGGCAGATCGAGACCTTTCTCGATATCGAGAAAGGCCGCCCGCCCTCGGCCCCGAATGCGCATCTGGGTTGAGAGATGCATTTTTCATCTCATTTCTCGGTTGCATCTTGTATCGCCGCCCGCCCGCTCCATCTATGAGGAGCTTCGTTATTCCGACCGCACCCTGTCTCCTTCATCGGCCTCAGTTTGCTTTCCGATCTGACCGGCCGACCTGCCGCCTTATGCGGGCAGATTTTCAATCAAGGAGACAACACGATGGCCAATGGCACCGTGAAATGGTTCAACCCCGGCAAAGGCTTCGGCTTCATCCAACCCGAGAACGGTCGCAAGGACGTGTTCCTGCACATCAGCGCGCTCGAACGAGCGGGCCTTTCCGAGATCGACGACGGTCAGAAAGTGACCTTCGAGATCGAAACCGGCCGCGATGGCCGGGAATCCGCCAAGGATCTCGAACTCGCCTGATAAAACCGTTCGCGGACTGGTGTCTTCCGGTCCGCGAACGCGCCCATGTGGCGAGAGTCTTCTCTGCTCGAATACCATTGCGCAGTCCAGGTTCGAAACATCTGTAGAACCACCCATCCGGCATTGAGGATCAGGATGTGCGGGCGGGTTCAAAATTCACCTGTCTACGCGGAGAACGATCATGGGCTATTCCCCTCAAAAGAAACAACTCGACCTCAAGGATTTCCTGAGCCAGCCCGCCAAAAAAGGCTTCCGGAAAGGCGTCGGTTTTCGACGCGCGCCGACAAATCCGACCCCTGTCAAAGCCGGCGCAAAACAGGCCACGGCGAAATAAACAGCTGCACCGAGTTAATTGATTTCCCCGCTCCCCGAGAGACGGGGCTGATCAGTCGGCGTTCAGCGCGAGCCACTTTCCTGAATGCTTATTGAGACGCCTTAATCCTAGCTTTGGGCCAAGACACCCTCATGGGTGGCAGCCTCCTCGCTCGCCGCGTTTGCCGTGGGTTCGCAGCCGCTTGGCCCCACATCGCTCAGCACAGTCACTCACGTCATTTTCGCATTGACGTGGATCACGGACTCAAGCTCCCTTCTCGTGGCATCCAACGACAAGTGAACCCACTTCTGCACGCGCTGCGTCTTACGATGCGTCGCTCGCCGAACAGGAAACCTGGATGCCCAATGATCCATACAAAGTCCTTGGCCTGACCAAGGCCGCGACAGCTGACGAAATCAAGAAGGCGTATCGCAAACTTGTGCGGACGAGCCATCCTGATTTGCACCCGGATGACGCAGGAGCCGAAGCGCGGTTCAAGGCGATATCGGCCGCCTACGATATCCTGAAAGATCCCGAAACCCGTGCGCGCTACGACGCCGGAGAAATCGATGGTCTCGGTGCAGAACGTCCGCGGCGCCAGTATTACCGCGATTTCTCGGGCTCATCCGACAATACATATCAGCGACAGCGCGGGTTTGGGCCGGATGTCGATCCGGCAGATATCTTCGCGGACATATTGCGCAATCGCGGGCAGTCTGGCGCTGGCGACTTCGGCGACCGTGGTTTTTCCGCACGCGGCGCCGACGCGCGCTATTCGCTCACCGTGCCGTTTCTGGATGCTGCGCGCGGAGCGGAAACCCACATCATGCTGCCCGATGGACAAAGCCTGACCGTCAAGATCCCACGAGGCACTGAAGACGGCCAGACACTTCGGTTACGCGGCAAGGGGGCGCCTGGCTATGGCGGTGCTCCTGCGGGGGATGCGTTGATCACCGTTCTGGTGGGGTCTCATCCGGTGTTCGACCGAGACGGCGATGATATCCTGGTAACGCTCCCCATCACCATCGAAGAGGCCGTTCTCGGCGGTAAGGTCACCGCACCGACGATTGACGGCCCCGTCGGGCTCACGATCCCAGCAGGTGCGAATTCGGGCCAGGTCTTACGTTTGCGTGGACGTGGCATCGCCAACGCGAAGCGCAAAACCAAGGGTGATCAGCGGGTTGAGCTGAAGATTGTTACTCCGCCCGACATTGACGACGGCCTGCGTGATTTCCTCACCGAGTGGCGCAAGACACATAGCTTCAATCCGCGTGTCGACTTGATGAAAAGGGCCAGCGCATGACGGACAGGTTTTCCGAAGAGGACGTGATCTCCAACGTCACCCGCCTCACACGAAGTCAGCTTTTGAGCTATGTCGAAGGCGAACTCGTCCGACCGGAAAAGAGTGACACCGGCTATATTTTCCGCCGCGTCGACATCGCGCGATTGGAGCTATTGTGCGATCTCTCCCATGATCTTGACCTCGACGAAACGGCGCTGGCTATCGTGGTCTCGCTCCTTGACCAGCTGCATGCTGCGCGACAGGACCTCGTTACGATTGCCCGCGCGCTAGACAGCCTGCCACCGGAACTTCAGACGAGTGTCCTGGCAGCAATGAAACGGCCATGAACAAAATGCGCCTCTCCCCTTTGGAGAAAAGACTAACCTCAAAACGAGGACATTTCAGGGGAACAGGTCACCTGTCTTGCAGTAGTATGGCGGCTCGTTTCATTAACTGCCTCGAAGTGCGGACACTACAGGGAGATTAAAAATGGAAGACCCAATTCAGCTCGGCCAAGGCGTATTCGTGACTGGCGCAGAAAAAACGATCTTCCGATTTGAAGGACGCGCACGGGATGGCTTCGTCACTATTAGCGGATCAGGCGGCTTCACCTGCGACGTGCCAGAGGATTGTATTCAAGCGGTCAAAAAGCGCACCCGGAAGGAATTCGGAAATATCGACTTTCATCGCGACTGAACGCGCAAAGCACCCATCACCTGATTAACGCCTTGGCAGGTCGTCGAAACTTGCCTCCTCCGCCACGGGCACGTCGGCGCGCCCGCTTTGAACGGAGACCTCAACAGAGAGATCATAGAGCGCGTTGCCAAATCCTGAGAAGCTGCCCGAAATTGGTGAGACCTGATGGATACCTCGACCGACCGCGACCGGTATCAGGTTCTGCGACCCGACGCTGCGATTTGTCGGATCGAATGCGATCCATCCGGCGCCGGGGACGAATATCTCGACCCATGCGTGGGTCGCCCCTGAGCCAGCCGATCCCACAAGGTTCATTTCGGGATTGAAGAGATATCCCGAGACGATGCGTGCTCCGAAACCGAGATGGCGGACGGCCTCGGCAAGCAGGACCGCGAAGTCGCGGCACGAACCCCAGCACCGGTCGAGTGTTTCGGCCGGCGATTGGGTGCCCTCATCCTCCCGGCTCTGGTAGGAAATCTGCTTGAACACCCCGGTGCTGATGTCCTTCAGCAGAGACAATGTGTCAGTCGGGCGCCCCATGACGAAGTTCTCGACCCAGCGGGAAAGGCGGCCTTGGATGTCTTGATATTGCGGGGTGGTCAGCGCCCCCAAGTCCGTCCAGTCGTCCGCAGCGTAGAGAAAAGGATATTGGGCAGCAGAAGAAGCGATGGCGAAGACCGGCCAGGCCGAAGCAGTCAGCTCCACGGACGCACGGCTTTCGATTGCCAGATGATCAGTCTGGTCGTCGAACACGGCAGTGGCGATGGCGTTGCCCGCCACATCATGCGCCCATGTTATGTGCGCCGCCGGCGTAATGGAGAGCGCGTGCGAGAGCAGCCGCAATTCGCGCGTCTCGCGCGGGCGCAGCATCAACCTGTGCGGCCCGAGAGAGACGTCTCCCCGGTATCGGTAGGTCGTTTTGTGAAGAATGTCGAGGCGGGCCAAATGACGCTCAAATACGGTCAGATAATAGTGGCAGCCACGCCCACAGCCATGTCGGCTAGCAATGGGGCAGCCAGACGCCTCGTTAAGCCGCTAATTTCTCGGTCGTGTTTCCGGCCTCGTCGGCATCCCTTCGTTTTCGGCGGCCAGAATGGACGCTTCGTAGCGCCGTCTTTCGGGAGCCGGCAGGGGCTCCAGTCTGGATAGATCCGGATCAGGCGACCGGAATACCGAGTAGAGATGGCGCAGATGCGCCTCCGAGACACCATCGGCCTTCATGACGAGGCGCACCATCGGATCCGAAAGCATCTCTTCCACAAAAAAGTCCAACAGGGCGCGGCCCGTAAGCCTGTCCCTGGCACGCGCGTGGGCGAGATCAGCCAAGGTAACGGTCAGCGTCCTTTCCAGGCCAGGATGTGAGGCGTTGGGACGCCGTTTCACCAAGACGGACGCTTTCCAGATTTCGGGATCCTTCCGATCCGGAGGAGGGGCCAGCTCCGTCTCGATCTCATACTCTCCCGCCGGGAGAGTCTCGGCAAATCCCGGAAGGCTGAACGGGCGGGAAAAAACCACGACGGTCTTGCGTGTAAGTTCTTCCACTGGCGCACTCCTCTCACATGATGAGCGAATGACCCGCGCCCTTGCCAGGGCCGGGGCGCGGGTCGGCGCAGGTCTCAAGAAGTCTTGGATTTCGCCGGCGCTTCCTTGCTGGCGGCCTTGGTCTCGCTCTTCTCGGCAGAAAGCTCGGCAGTCTTCTCGGGCGTTGGCTTCATCGCCGCTGCGGCCCGAGTAGTCAGGTCCTTGAAGGACATGTCATCGATCCTTTTATCGCCCGACGTCAACTCTTGGCCCATGTCGGACCGGGATTCTTGCCGTCGGCCTAATGTATATGGGGACGAGGGACCTGCTTTACGATGATCAGGCGCCAGGGAATCTGAGAGCAGGTGCGATCTCCGGTCCGGCCCCCGATTTCCCCACGCGGATCTCGATCCGATGTCCGAGACATTCGCGCGGCACAGTCAGTGGCGAAAGACCAGAGATTTCGACTAGGCAAAGTTTGCCCTAGATATC
This sequence comes from Thioclava electrotropha, assembly GCF_002085925.2. Classification (NCBI taxonomy): domain Bacteria; kingdom Pseudomonadati; phylum Pseudomonadota; class Alphaproteobacteria; order Rhodobacterales; family Paracoccaceae; genus Thioclava; species Thioclava sediminum. Next base: position 692,293 of record NZ_CP053562.1, on the reverse strand, counting down.
CGCGCTGACCTGCCCCCTTGGGTCCCTCGTTCATAACGAGAGTCTGCAGGTCATCAGCAAACCTATGAAAGGCTACGGGAATCGGGGGGTGTTCCGGAACGCTTTTCATCTCTCGTCAAATGACTTGTTAGCGAAATCGGACGGCCTCTGCGGCCCCCACGAGAGACATGGCAGGGGCCGCGAGACCGTTCTGGCAGGCAATATACCTAGGGAGGAAGCCAGACCGGGTTCGTCACATTCAATTGCCGCCCATGCTTGCCACCGATATGAGCACCGCAGATCATCGAAGCGTCAAGAATGGAGACACTGCGAAGACCGAGCGAACGATGACGTGGTAGCACATCGGCACTTTCGTTCGCGCTCGCCGACGGCCTTTCGACGACAGAACACCTGATCTCGGCTCAAGTTCCACCCGACACTATGATCTTCCGGATATCTGCAATCTTCATGGACGTTCAGGGGCGAAACTCGCTGCATAGGATCCCGCCCGACTGCAACGGGCTTCTAACCGAATGGCGATCTTGGTCTGAGAAAATCAGCAGCGTCTTTCGGGGTGGCGGTCTCTCTTGGTGTCTCGCCTCATTTGGGCAAGCGGCCTTGGACACCCCATCCCGGCTCGTCCGTTTCCTCAGCGAGCGAAGTCCGCGAGGCACGGCCCCCGTGGTCTCTGGACAGCGCAGTGCCCCCAAGCTTGAAAAGCCGACGCACGGGTCCCACCATAGGGAGACCCGAGGATGACCTCGCCCGACCAGAAGGCCGGCACGCTTAATCTCCAGCCCGACACTTGAAGACCTTCCATGCGCAGCACCCCAGACCGTATCCGCCAAGCCGTGAGCTTCGAACTCATTGGTCTCCTCATCGTGACGCCGCTTTTCGCTTGGGCTTTCGATCATCCCATGGAGAAAATGGGCGTGCTGGTCGTCCTTGGCGCAACAGCGGCCACTGCCTGGAACTATCTTTTCAACCTGGCCTTCGATCATCTCCTGCTCTGGCGTCGTGGCGATGTCCGTAAGACTATGCCAATTCGGATCTCTCACGCGGTGCTTTTCGAGGTGTCTCTGCTCACCCTGCTTCTGCCGATTTTCGCATGGTGGCTCGACGCCTCCCTGCTGACCATTCTCGTGATGGAACTGTCCTTTGCAGGCTTTTACCTCGTCTACGCCTTCGTTTTCACTTGGGGATACGATACGATCTTCCCGCCTCAGAAACGTGATCGGATGGCATAAACATGGATGACGATGCGACCGGAGGAGCCCCCGCCTGCTTTGCTCATCTTCTGGTCGACGGGCACCTGGTCGATCCCGAGACAGCACGCGATGTGGCGCGGTTCAGACGGGCGGAGCGCGCGCGGCTTGTGGCCGCGCGGGCCTTGTCAACAGAAGACCGAGAGCGCGCGACCGCGCGCTTGATTGACGGTCTCGAGAGAATCCTCCCCCTCGACGCCGCCACGACAGTGGCCACCTACTGGCCAATCCGGGGCGAACCGGATCTGCGGCCCTGGATGCGCAAGGCACACGACGTCGAGGCCGAGGTTCTGTTGCCCGTCGTCGTCGCGCGAGATGCGCCGCTCGAATTCCATAGGTGGTCCCCGGAATGCCGGATGGTGCGCGGCGTCTGGAACATTCCCGTGCCGGCCGCAGGCGAACCTCGCACGCCCGACATCGTGATTGTCCCCCTTGTCGGGGTCGACACGACCCTCCACCGCCTTGGAAACGGGGGCGGCTATTACGACCGGACGCTCCCCCGTTTCGAGAAAAAACCGCGGATCGTCGGCATAGGTTTTTCGGGCTGCCTCTTGCCAACCATCTACCCGATGCCTTGGGATGTGCCGATGGATGAGATCCTTCTGTCGGATGGCACCCATTTGACGAGATAGCGCAGAGAGAAGCGGTGTCCCCGCCTGGTCACGCCTCTATCGTAGTTCCGCGCCGCACTCCTTCTGCTGTAACGAGCGCATCAGATACCACGCACAATCTCGAGGCACTGGTCACCAGCGCCCCGGGAGGTCATCGACAGCTTTATTTATATCAGGCGATGCGTTGACGCTCAGAAGAGCATGATAAGAAATCTTTTTGGGCTGACCGACGAGCGGATGCCGCGGTTGCGCCCGTTCTTTCCCAAGAGCCATGGCAAGCCGAACACCAGAATGTCGACAACGCCGACCGCCTGGCCCACGCCCCTGTCATGTGTCAGATTGTCGGTGGTCGCGCGGCCAATGCACAAGCGGCCTCGCAGATGAGGCGGTTCGAGACCGAGATCCGGGCCGCCCCATCCGTAAACCAACTGCTTACGATTGTAGGCTAATAGCTTACGCATAGATATATAAAGACCTTCGCGAACAAGCAGCTGAAAGCCCTGTGGGAGATGGGAAAGTCATAGATCGATGCACGGATGCACAGCCGTATTCTGCGTCGACTGGATGCCCTCGACGCCGCGACCGCGCCAGAAGACATGAACCTTCCGGGCTTCGACTGTCACAGCCTGCGAGGTCACAACCCAACCCGCTACACGACCCATGCGAATGGCCCGTGGTGCATCACCTTCGAGTTCCGCGACGGCGACGCCTATGTGCTGGACTACGAGCAATATCACTAGGAGGCAAAGAAGAGCTGCAATCCTGATCGCTGCCCGACGCATCCGGGCGAACTGCTCCGCGAGGAGCTGATTCCCGCGACCAGGAAATCCAAGACCGAGATCGCGAGGAGGCTCGGGATCTCGCGCCAGCACCGGCATGACATCCTTGCCGAACGGAAGCCCGTGAGCGCTGAGGTCGCCGTGAGTCTGGGCGAGCTATTCGGAAACGCGCCGCTGATCTGGAGCAGGATGCAGGGCGCCCATGATGCCGGGCACGCATCCCGCGAGCTGGATGTGTCGGCCATTCCGACGCTCTGTCCGGCGGAATGAACGCCTGTCTCGCGCTTCCGTGACCTTCGATGCTTTCATGCGGTTGCGCTCCTCTCCCAGCCAGGAAAACTTCTTTGAAAACTCCAGTTTCAAACGGTCCAACTTTCCGGGGGCAGAGCAATACGGCCGGGCGGGTCTCAAGACAGGCTTACCGCGACGCCGCATGGCCGCTTCGAGCCCAGAGTCACCAGACCCGTAGCGCCAAGTTCAAAGCCGGCGATCGAGGCCGCTCGAATGTCGCCGCGCAGCTTCCCTGAACCGGACTTAGCCCCGGACTTCCTTTTCCGAGCTGTTGGACGGGAGAACGGACATAGTAGTCGTTCGTCTCTACATCGGTTAGCTGCTCTATCCGATTGAACGCAAGATTGTCATATCAACTGGGAAGTTCGTCGATTCTTTTAACTGAGGCCAGATCGTCGTCCCAATTCGCGCGACTGGAGAGGCAAATATGCGCGGTGGGTCGTATGTCGATCGGGCTATCGAGTGAGCCTGCTGGGGCGACGAGGGAGCCATCATGCGCTTGAGAGAACGGCAGTGCCGACCCGCAGTCTGCACAGAAGCTCTTCACGTGCTGCGTCCCGGGAACGCGAAATATCCTGATTTTTTCCGTCCCGGACAGCCAGGTGATTTCAGCCGTCGATGAAAACAGGTTCGCAGAATGAGCCGTGCCGCTATCTTTGCGGCAGCGTCCGCAATGGCACAGGAAGAAGCTCTCGAACTCTCCCGATATGCGAAACCGCACGGCTCCACACAGGCACTTTCCGTTCACCTCGTTATCCATTCGTAGCCCCCTCGACATGCCCCGATCGGGCCGACTTCCGGGGCAAAGCCTCACAAGGAGCAACGTGAGCGTCAACTGCTCACGCAATCCGAAACGCCGATGCCCGACATGTCGACGGTCGGTGGGCGCATTCAGCGTCAAACGGGATAGCGCTTTGAAAGATGACGTCTATTGCGAATTCACCCAACTCTTTAGGGTGATCGCGCCATTTTTTAAGCCCTGCCTTGGCTACAGTCTCAGATATCCTCGATCCACTTTCTTGGACCGGTCCCTCGCTGACGCAGTTCATCCTTGGGATTGAACATCTTGCAGGATTTCAAAGAAAGGCAGCCGCAGCCGATGCAAGCGGTCAGGGTCTTTCGCAGGCGCTGAAGTTGGGCAATCTGCTCGTCGACCCGGTGCGTCCACTTCTCTGACAGCGCCGCCCAGTCTTCCCCGGTCGGAACATGGTCTGTCGGCAGCTTGTCGAGTTCGGTTTTGATCTCTTCAAGCGTCATGCCGAGGGTCTGAGCGAAAGTGATAAAGGCGAGGCGCCGCAGAACGTGGCGCGGGAAGCGTCTGTGCCCGGAGCCAGCCCGCTCGGACGAGATGAGCCCGCGCTCCTCGTAATAGCGCAGCGCCGAGGAGGCGATGCCGCTGCGGCGTGAAATCTGGTTGATGGTCAGCGTCGTTTCCATGGTTCGGTTGTTTCTCGAATTTCAGCATTGACCTAAAGTTAGCTTCAACTTTTAGAACGTCGCTCGTCCGACAGTCAACGGAGGGAAACCATGCGACAGAGTCACGCTTATCCTTCGGCTCAAAAGATGCAGACTTTTCGCATGCCAGGAGAAGTCGGCAGCCGGCGCGACCGTTTGACCGTGGGCAGCGCATCATGAAGCCAGAGGCGCCCCCGCAAGCTTTGCAGCTGCGCGATGAACTTCATTGCTTGCTTCGCCGCCATGGAGCGACGTCTGTCCTTCACGCCCTGCTGTGGACGTTGCTGCAGTCACGGCGGAGGCCCAAATCGATCGCCACGACTACCCTTCGCTCGCATATCCGGCGCGACGTTGGCCTACCACCCGCGCCGCCGAACCCGACGCGATAAGATGAATTGCACTGACAGGAGATCAGAGATGCCCATGGAAATCGACAGCGAAACCGGCCCCGCGAACAAGTTTGCAGACATGATCGAATGTCATGGCCTCATCCTCTTCACCGAGCGCTACGAGGCCTGCGTGGAGTTCTATCAAACCAAGCTCGGCCTGCCGCTCTGGTATGAAAAGCCGGGGCTGACCTGCCTTCGCTTTGGCGACGGATATCTGATGATCGAGACCGGCGGACGCGCAGAGAATGCCCGGAAAGACATCTCTCAGAACCCGGTTGCCTTGCGCTTCAACGTCTCAGACGTGAAGGCTGCGGCGCGCCTGCTGGAGACTCAGGGCGTGCCGGTCGAAGTCAAAATGCACAGCTGGGGCACGACCGGCGCGTTCCTCGACCCCGACGGCAACGTGTGCAGCCTGAAGAACGCCGACGATCCCTTCTTTACCGATGAGCAAGGGCAATGATGTGCAGCCTTCCCAAGATAAAGTGGTAGCCGTCAAACGTTCTCTCTCTCGAAAGGGCAGGGTATCTATGGAAGGTGAAGCAACTGCGCGGGGACGAAAATACTGCCACGTAGCTTCAGCAGCTCGACGTGCTTGACGGGCACAGCAGAGCTGGGTGGGCCATCTGGCCCGAACCGGACGTTAGTGCCAAGTGTTGCGAACGTCCGGTGTCAGACCGTGGTGAAACGCGAAAGTGACTTCGACTAATGCCTGAAGCCAGTATCAAACAGGCGATAGGCATCGGGCTGCAAAATTCGTGAGTGTGAGGGAGGGGCGGGCGCCCCTCTGTCTTCATGCGCACGCCCGCCCCAATTTCAGGGCTCAAACCGTATCACTCCGCTGGATGTGGAAACGCACTCTTCGCAAGACGTCCGCTCAACCGGGTCAGCGCCAGCGCGCCCAGCACGACGACCGCGCCGAGGAAGGGCGTGACCGACAGGCCGAGCTGATCGACCGCGAGACCGCCGACCCAGGCCCCGCCCGCGATGCCGAGGTTGAAGGCCCCGATATTGAGGCCAGAGGCCACATCGACCGCCCCCGGCGCAACGCTGCGCGCGATATCGACAACATAGGCCTGCAGGGGCGGCACGTTGCCGAAGGCGAAACCACCCCAGAACAGCACCACCGCGATGGCGGCCCAGGGCGTGGCGAGGCTCAGCCCCAGCAGCGCGAGCGACGCGGCTAGCCCCGCGAAGATCAGCGTGAGCGCCGGCACCGGCCCGATCCGGTCGGACAGCTTGCCGCCCGCGATATTCCCGACCGCGACCGAGATCCCATAGAGCAGGATCACGAGGCTCACCGATCCGGCGCTCAGCCCCGTCACATCGGTCAGCATGGGCGCTAGGTAGGTGAAGGCGATGAAGTTGCCGCCATAGCCCACGGCCGTGATCAGATAGACCAGCAAAAGCCGCGGCGAGGTCAGAACGCTCAGCTGTTGCTTCAGCGACGGCGACGCACCGCGCGGCAGGTTCGAGGGCACCAGAAGCGCCGAGGCGATGAAGCCGATCACGCCCAGCCCGACGACGCCGAGGAAGGTCGCGTGCCAGCCGAAATGCGCCCCGATCCATGTGCCAAAGGGCACGCCGGTCACCAGCGCGACAGTGAGCCCCATGAAGACCATGGCGATCGCGCTCGATTCCTTTTCGCGCGGCACGAGGCTCGTCGCAATGGTCGAGGCGATGGCGAAGAACACCCCATGTGCGAGGCCGGTGATGAAGCGTGCCGCGATCAGCGCGCCGAAGCTTGGGGCAACCGCTGCGAAGGCGTTGCCGCCGACAAACAGCGCCAGAAGCGCCAGCAGCAGCGTCTTGCGCGGCGGCCGGTCGGCAAGCGCGGTCAGCACCGGCGCACCGATGGTGACGCCAAGCGCGTAAAGGCTCACGAGAAGCCCCGCCGAGGGCAGCGGCACACCCAGCGACTGGGCGATGGTGGGGATGAGGCCGACGATCACGAACTCGGTCGTGCCGACGGCAAAGGCGCTGATCGTGAGCGCCCAGAGAGCAAGAGGCATGTCGATCTCCCTTTGGTTGAATTGGATATCGACATCCCATCTGTCATGGGTCAGCCTTTGCGTGAACAGACAGGTCTGGAAAGGATCATTGCGCAAAATGCACGAATTGCCGCAAACCCGCGATCTGGCGACCTTCGTGAGCGTCGTCGAGGCGGGCGGTTTCGCCGAAGCCGCGCGGCGCTTGGGTGTGGCGCCTTCGACGCTGAGCCGCACGGTGAGCCGATTGGAAGAGCGGCTTTCGGTGGTCCTTCTGCGTCGCACGACGCGTGCGCTGGAACTGACCCCGGAGGGGCGCGACCTGCTCGAAGCCGCGCGCGAGATCGTCGACCGGACCGAGGCGCTGGCCGATCTCGCGACGCAAGGGGGCACGCCGCGCGGGCCGCTTCGGATCAACGCGCCGGTGCCTTGGGTGCTGCATGTGCTCGCCCCCGCCCTGCCCGATTTCATCGCGCGCTATCCCGAAATCGAGATCAGCATCGAGATGACCGATAGCGTCGTCGACCTGATCGGCGCGCAGGCCGATGTCGCAATCCGTATGGGCACGCTGGGCGATAGCGAGCTTTTGCGCCGTCCTTTGGGTTATGCTGTCTGGCGGCTCGTGGCCGCGCCGGATTATCTCGCACGTATGGGCCCCCCCGAGACGCCGCAAGATTTGACGCGGCTCCGGCAGGTGCGCTTCCAGAGCCCCGCTCATATCAACGAACTGCGCTTCGACGATGACCCCGAGCCGGTTGCGCTCGCGCCCTCGGTCACAGCGGGGAATGGCGAGGCCGCCCGGGCGCTCGTCTGCGCGGGTCTCGGGGTCGCGCGGTTTTCCGATTTCATGGTAGCGCGGGACATTGCCGAGGGGCGGCTGGTCGAACTGTTTCCCGGCAGGCTCAGCGTCGAGCCGCTGCCGGTTCAGGCCGTCTACATGACGCGTGCGGCCGGGCTTCGAAGACTTGGGGCATTTCTCGACTGGCTGAGTGAGGTTTACGGATCGCAATAACGGGATCGATCCGCAGTGCGCTTGAACAAGTCTGCCCATAACGCCTATCCACTTCCGGCCCGTTGCTGTCTTTCCTCGACGGGCGCGCACGATGCAGTCGAGCGTCTGGCCGCGCCTCTGTGCGCCTTACAATTCCTGCAACTGGTCGCGCAGGAAAGCCACGTTGACCGCAAGCCCCGGCAGCAACCACTGGAAGAGACGCACGACGGAAAGGATCTCTTCGAGTGGTCCATCCTTGCGCGCCGCTTCCTGCAGTTCGGTCGATGACAGCCGCGTCGGGTTTGGCATGTTCAACGCCAGCATGAAGCGCGTGTTTGGAGAGAACGTCCCAAAATTTCGCCCGCGAGACCGGACCTGAGCCGCCTGCGAGCGCTTGGCGGCGGCAACAGTGACGAAATTCGAAAGAAAAGCGCTTAAAGTGAAGAAAATCGACACGAGGTGACGGTTCTCTACGCGGATGATCTTGTAGCTTTGGTGAAAAGAATCTAAATAAACGCCATGAGGGTGATTATTTTCGTGGCGTGGTGATGACTTTCTACGGACGCAAGCTTCCCGGCCAAGGCCGGATTGCAGGATATGGCTGGCTGATCAGTGAGCTCGGTCTGCGCACGCCCATGCCGCGCCGCCTGGCTCTTGTCTCCGACCACCACGAACGCCGGTCCGAACCGGAATGGGAAATATTTCGATCGGAGCAATGGCCGGGTGAGGCCGTCTTCGATCACCTGACGTTTGCCATCAAGAACGAAGGCATCGATCTTCGGATCATGCATGAGGTCACAAGGGTTGCAGACCATTCCGAGATTTCCCGAGCCCTGATGGGAGCGACCGGCCTCGTCGCGCGTCGGCTTTGGTTCTTTTGGGAATGGCTGACAGGCGAGATGCTGGATCTGCCTGACCTTGGGAAAGTGAAGTATCAACCCGCGCTCGATCCAGACATCTATTTCGCTATCGATCCAGGGATTCGATCGGCCCGCCACAAGATTATCGATAACCTGCCCGGCACCCCGGCCTTTTGTCCTCTCGTGCAGAGATCCCCGAGGCTCGAGAAGCTGATCGCGCTGCAACTGCCAGCTCTGGCAAGGGAGATCACAGGAAAGGCGCCGCAACATATCGTATCGCGCGCCGCGGCTTTCCTGTTGCTTGACGATTCCAAGGCTTCCTTTGCGATCGAGCAGGAGAAACCAGGCCCCCAACGAGCAGCCCGCTGGGCACGCGCGATCGGCGAGGCGGGAAGCCATCCGCTATCGCTGGGCGAGCTTGAGCGCCTGCAACAAATTGTCTTGCGAGATACACGCTTCGTGAAGATGGGGGTTCGCAAGGAGGGTGGCTTCATTGGTAGCCACAGCCGCGACGGAAGGGTCCCGGAGCCGGTGCATATCAGCGCCCGGTATGAAGATCTGGCTGACCTCCTGGAGGGAATCGCGCTCTATGAAACGCGGGCTCTCGAGGGCGGTGTTGATCCGATGGTGGTCGCGGCCGCGGTGTCGTTCGGTTTTGTCTACATCCACCCCTTCGAGGATGGGAACGGTCGTCTCCATCGATATCTGCTGCACCATGTTTTGGCCCGTGGCGGGTTCAATCCGACGGGCCTGGTCTTCCCGATCAGCGTCGTGGTCTACCGGCGTATCGAGGAATACAGCGATGTTCTAAAATCCGTCTCGGAACCTATGATGGAGTTCATCGAGTGGAAGCCCACGGCCCGGGGGAATGTGGAAGTCCTGTCGGACACAGCGGCGCTTTACCGCTTCTTCGACAGCACCATGCATGCCGAGTTCATCGCCGATTGTGTCAGGGAAACGGTCGAGCAGGACCTCCCCAGGGAAATCGACTACATTGAGCGCTATGATCGGTTCAAATCCAGTGTCGACGCGTTGCTGGACATGCCCGCCCCAATGGTGGATTTACTGCGAGGTTTTCTGGAACAAGGCAACGGCACGCTATCCGGACGTGCCTTGCGCAAGGAGTTCTCGGCGCTGACGGAAGAGGAAGTCACCCTGATCGAGGAGGCCTATGCGGCAGCCTGGCCTCCCGACTGAATTCCACCAGACCTAACCTAATCCAAGCCCATCAATCTCGTCATCGCGCGACAGCTGCAGCGCACCAACCCCGACCTCCCCTGCACGCACTAGGAGATCGAGAACAGCTTGGATCATCCAATCCTCCTTCTTCTCACCGAGTTCCTTGAGGGAGGCAGGCATATCTTCCATCACGATGTCCCCTCTGAAGATTTCAGCACGGCCTTCGGCAAGTGCTGCGATGACCTCACGCAGGGCGGCTTGCTTTTGCGCAAACTCGAGAGTTCTTCGGTCGAGCTCCGCAGACTGCACTCGCATCTGCTCCGCGATCGCCTTGCGCGCGGCATGTTGTTTCGTCGTTAGCCGCGCTTTTCGCGGCCCGTCACGCAAGAGCCCGCAGTGCTCTCCGACCGCCGCGTAGTAGTCGTCCTGGAACTGACGCATGGCCGCACGGTAGGCGACCATTTCCGGAACCTCACCCCGCAGTTTTCGAGCCGCCTTCAGATGAGCGCGGTTCGCGTCCTCCCACCTTGCAAGTGCCGCGGCATTGTCGGCGCGCACGGTGCGACAGTCCGAGCGCCAAGCCTCGAGACGCGCGGCATTATGCTCCTTGTTGCGCGCGATGGTCTTCGGTCGTTTGCCGAGAGCCCGTTTGCGCGGTCTCGGCGGAAGCGGCCTGAGAGCAGGGCGCGGGAGAGAGACGATGGCTGAGGGGATCTCGCGGGAGGCGCGCACCTCCGCGGCTGCGCGCTTGCCCGCATGTAGTTTGTTTGCATCAAGTTTCGGGTCTTCGGCATTGACTGCGAGAATGTGGAGATGGACCTGCGCCTCGTCGACATGCAGCACCGCCACCCACTCCACGCCCGGCGGCATACGCGCTTCGAAATGCGTGAGCACCCTTTCCGCCCAGCTGAGAATCTCTCGTTTATGGCGCTCCCAGTCGTCCCTTAAGGCCGCGGCGGTCATCGGATGCGAATGGATTTCCGCATAAAGCGTCGCCGCATCGCGGCGCAGCCGACGCTGATAGCTCGTGCCTTTCGCACTTTTCACGGTCTCACGGATCGTCTCCACCTTCTCGGTCCAGAGCACTTCGAGCTCTTCGAGCGTCGTCGTCCCGTCAAGCTTGGTGGGAGCCTTTGGCTCGTCGACATGACGCGAATAGCGCGGCACCCGCATCGCCTCGCCAAAGACCTGCTCGGCCGTGTTCACCTGGTCGAGCGCCCCCTTCACTTTGCGCGGGGCGGCCGAATAACATTCGATATGGACAAACTGATAGCTCATGGATCACCTCTTCTCTTCCTTGGCTCTCCTCCGAGGATAAGTTGGTGACCTGAAAAAAACGGGCAGGAGACCGGTGCGAAAAACGTCGCCGGGGGTCTGTCGGGAAAAACTAGCTATATGACAGACTGTAGCTAGCTTTCTTGAACGGCTGGATTGCGAGCCGGCGCGGCAGCGTCGGCTTATGCTCAAAAAAGGCGGCACGCGGGGGGCACCATAGCTCGCCCCCCCCCCGGGAAGGACTTCGCCCGACCAAAAATCGAAGGCCTGCCAAACGCAGCAACATCCTCAAGAGCGTGTAGCTTAAGCGACCACTTCAGGCTGTTCATCGTTCTGCCTGAAACGAAAGCCGACGAAACTCACGCAAGGTCCGCGGGCAGCACGCCCTCGGGGATGTTCTGGTAGCAGACCGGGCGCAGGAAGCGCCGGATCGAAAGGGTGCCGACCGAGGTCGCGCCGAAGTTCGTGGACGCGGGATATGCGAGGGCGCGAGCATGTCTACGTCACCGGTGAAGACCATCTCCGATGCGGGGGCGGCGACCCCAAGAAGGGCGGGGTAGAGGCGGAACGCGTTCGTCCCCCCGAGGATCCCGCCGATCTCGAAGAATCCGACCCGAGACAAGGAAGAGAGGACCTTTCCGGTGTTAACGTCGAGCGAGAGGAGCCCGGCGGCCCTCAGCATCGAGACCAGGGTCGCGTTCTTCTTTCGCCAACCGTCGCAGACCTCCCGCTCGGCGCGCGCGGCCGCGACGGTCGCCAGGACCTCCGGCGTTTCAGGGCCAATCGTTTTCTCCACGACCCGGTCCCCGATGCGGCGCCTCGACACCCAATAGCCCCGACCGGACTTCTCGATCCGCATGATGGACCCAGGGACGGAGAGGGGTGGCCGGGCCCGGAACCTCTGCATCAGCTCATGATACGCAGTCTGGATCGGGACCGGGAGATGCTCCATCAGGCATTCCTACACATTATATTACTTTGTGTAGGAAAGCATGGCTCCCCTGGCCCCGCGTCAAGCTGTCAGCGACTGCGGGGCTCGACTGGGGCGTATCGACCTTCGTCACGCTCGCGCATGAAGACGGTGCCTTCGAGGCACTGCCGAACCCGCGCCACTGGGCTCTCGAAGCCGAGGACCTTAAGGCTGAGCAGCGCCGGCTCTCGGTCGCGGCCCGGGCGCGGAAGATCTCCCGACGGGCGCTGCGGGCACACCGCCGCGCTCTGGCGCGTCGTCATGCGAAGATCGCCGCGCGCCGAAAGGACTTCCTGCACAAGGCGAGCGCGCGGATCGCCGGGCGGCATCGCCTGATCGCGACCGAGGCGCTGGCTGTGCGCAACATGACCGCTTCAGCCCGGGGCACCGCGGAGGCGCCGGGCCGGAATGTGGCCCAAAAGGCGGGCCTGAACGGATCGATCCTGGACACGGCTCCGGCCGGGTTTTTGAACATGCTCCGATACAAAGCGGAAGAAGCTGGTGCGGAGTTCCTTGAGCCGAAGACGCGAGAGCTGAAGCCGTCACAGCGCTGCCTGGACTGCGGTGCCGTGCGGAAGAAGACGCTCGCGGAGCGCCATCATGATTGCGACTGTGGCTGTCGTCTCGGAAGAGACGAGGCCGCGGCCCGCGTCCTGCTGAACTGGGGGCTCGAGGAGAGCCGGAAGCGGCGGGACACGGAAACGATCAATCCGGCCGGGACGGTCGGGGATCAGGCAGCTGCCTGATCCGAAACTCCTTTCCAACCTACGGGATTGGTGGGGGAGGTTCATCTGCTCGAAGGTTTTTCGAGACATTAGGTCACTCAAGCGAAAAGCCCTATTCGTTCGCCGTCATCACGCATTGAACCCACTTTCGAGCGCCTATCTGATCAAATCTTGCTTTCCATGAGAGATGTATTACGATGTATGACGTCTCAATCGTAAGAGCAAATCATGGGCACCTCGCCATACTCCATCCGTCTGGACGACGAGCTAAGACAATCTCTCGAACGCGAAGCGGAAATCGAAGATCGTTCGCCTGCCCAGCTCGCAGTGCGCGCCATTCGATCCATGCTGGACGCCAAGGCTGCAAAGCGGACCGCCATAGACAACGCTTTGGCGCGTGCCGAAGAGGACGCTTTCATTTCCGCCGAAGCGATGAACGCCTGGATCGATTCATGGGACACAGGCCATGAGTCCCCTGCCCCGAAACCGGACATCACGCCTGACGACGCATGAAGATCGTCTTTGTTGAAGAGGCGGCCCAGGACATCCAATGGTTTCGCTATCACTATCAATCGGTTTTTCCGGAAGGTAGCTCCAAGGCCCGCGCGAGCCTGAAAGCCATCCAGCAGACGCTGGCCGCCAATCCTTATGCGGGACATCCCAGCGTTTCAGGGCGCGCTGTGCGAGAACTCTCGCTTCCTCGGACACCGTTCTCGCTGATATATCGCGTCATGCCCACTCAGATCGAAATTCTCCGCCTTTGGGATAACAGGCAGGGGACGGATTACTGAGAGGATACCGGCAGGAAATACAAGGTAGGCATTCGGCGAAGACTGCGGGCGTTCACTCGATCAGATACGCCTGGTAGAAGCTTTGGGTTTCCGAGGCTTTGGTGCCCATTTCCGGGCGAGGCGTTCGAAGTTGTCGAGGATACGGCCGATATCTGCCTCATCAGGATCGAACTTTGCGCCATGCCATTCCAACATGTCTGCGTGGGCTTCGTGTTGCGGATCGGCGATGGCGTCCAGGAAGTCCGCGTAACCGGGAGAGCCGCCGATATCTTCCGGCGGGCAAGCCCCTATGGCTCTGACAAGACGCGGATATGCGGCACCCGGGACGGCATCATCGATTTTCTCGACCTTGATCACGTGATGCCAGTTGTCGCCAAAATCGTAGATGTAATGGATGGTCTTGGTTCCCACATCTTCGAGCACATCAAGTAGGCTGGTCTTACTGGCCGGCATGGGGCCCTCGTAAAAACCATCTGGATCTGGCACGCCCCAGCCGACGCCGCCAGCCCTGAACTCATAGAGGTGGCTATCAGTCCATCCCATGGCGGACTGGATAACATCGTGCAGGCGGTTCAGCTTGATCTTCAGTGGCACATCGAAGCGTCGAAGCACCTGAGGCTCGACGTCAGATAATGTCACCTTGAGGCGCGCGACCAGCGTCATGCAGCAATCCTTTTCAATTCTGTTGCGGCGTTCCAATTCCTGGCAGCAAGTCATGCAAAGCGACACCGGCATATCCGGCAGACGGGCGAGCACATCGGACAGTCATGCCTGCGGATCGATGTTGTTCATCTTTTGCCGAGACGAGCAAGAACCTGTCCAGGCCGAGACAGTTCGTCGAGCGGCAGAGAAGCTGAGAGCTTCCCGTGTCTCTGAGGCCCCGCATAGTCGAAGCATTGCTTCACTCGCGGTTCTGCCCTCAGGGGGCGGAGACCGATCAGGCAGAGCCAAAATCATCCCGGAAACGGTCAGACTGATGCATGCGCTCATGCAGGATCGTCACGATCCCGATGTCCCCGTTCGAGAGATATCGCCAGTAGACGAAATGATGCTCGTATCGAAAGAAGAACCCATCAACACCGAACTCGGCTGGGATCGGTTTCGACGCGACACCATGTGCCGCGATCTTGTCGAAGGCTGCGAACAGGCCAGTGATGTAGTTCGCGGCCTGATCCTCTCCCCACCTGTCACGGGTGTAGCGGTAAATGACATCGAGGCGGTGGGACGCCCCGTCCTGAATACGGATTTCGGCCACCGGATCAGCTCCGGTTCCGTGCGATTACCTCGGCTGCGCTCAGCGGTTGATACGTGTCTTCTGGGGCTGCGAAGGCATGGGTCAACTCGGCTTTCAGGAGGCTGAAGGCCTCCTGCTCCGCCCTCTCCTTGTCGCGCCGGATCAAGTCGCGGATGTATTCGCTGACATTCTCATAGGACCCGTCATCACCCACATTCGCCGAGACAAAGTCACTCAGCGCCCCACCGAGGCGGACGGTCAACGTAGTCGTTCGGGACATGGCTCAGCACCTCTCACATTACCCGTATTCAAAATAACCAAAATCGACGACAAAACAAGGGTGGGCTGTGCGACCCTGTTGTTCGCGTTGATTACGAGGCTTTCCGAGGTGACTGCCCGAGTTGTCCACATAATTCGACCAAACCGCGGGATTTTCGAGCTTTTCCAAGGCCAGATTTTCGGCCTCCTCGCCTAGACTGAGGTCATCAACCAAGGAAAGGACAACATCATGCTCGACATCCTCCCCACCTCGGGCCCGCGTCACGAATTCGCGGTCTTGGCAACAATGTTCGCCTATACCAGCGCGGAAATCGCAGCGGCGTTCGAATATATCGACCGCAAGGAGCGTCGCACCGACCCTACCGGAAAGTTCGATCATCGTGGATGCTTCTTCGCCGCCGAACGCACGATCGCTGTCAGGTTTTGCCGCGCGCCTTCGGCCAGATGGCCATACCCCCAACTGCTCGCCGCTCGGACAGCTGATCACTGCGCCGAACTATTTGAAGTTGACGAAGCAAAAAATGTGAAGCGATTGGCGCTTGCCTTCAAGCGTTTTCGCGTCGGGGCGCCGTTTGCGGACTTGCGCCGCTGTCAACGGCGGAGCAAAAACCGGCCACGGGGCGGAGCAAAAGTCTGCCGCCAGAGAGGGCATGGGATTGAAGCGAAGGGAACGCTTCGCGCCCCGGCAGCTGCGCTTTTCAGATAGCTGGCGGCTGCCGGGGCGCTTTGGCCCAGCGGGCCAAACCTGAACGATGTGATCAGGTGTTGGCGCTGTTTCGGGCGCGGCTTTGGGCAAGCCGATAGCTGTCGCCGTTCATCTCGAGGATGTGGACATGGTGGGTGAGCCGGTCGAGCAGAGCGCCGGTCAGGCGCTCGGAGCCGAAGGTTTCGGTCCATTCGTCGAAGGGCAGATTGCTGGTGATCATGGTGGCGCCCCGCTCGTAGCGCTGCGAGATCAGTTCGAAGAGCAGCTCGGCGCCGGTCTTGCTCAGAGGCACGAAGCCCAGCTCGTCGATGATCAGGAGCTTGTATCCGACCATCTGTTTTTGCAGGCGTAGCAAGCGGCGCTCGTCGCGGGCCTCCATCAGCTCGTGGACCAATGCGGCGGCGGTGGTGAAGCCGACGGAAAGGCCCTTCTGGCAGGCGGCCAGTCCAAGGCCCAAGGCGACATGGGTCTTGCCGGTGCCGCTCGGGCCGAGGGCAATGACATTCTCGCGCCGCTCGATCCATTCCCCGCGGGCGAGTTCCAGCACCTGCATCTTGTTGAGCTTGGGGATCGCCTTGAAGTCGAAGCTGTCGAGGCTTTTGGTCGCCGGGAACTTCGCCGCCTTGATGCGGCGCTCGACCATCCGCCGTTCGCGGTCGATCAGTTCGAGTTCCACCAGGCGCGCCAGGAAGCGAACGTGGTCCTGCCCCTCCGCGGCGCACTGGCGCGCGAGCTTGTCGTATTCCCTCAGGAAGGTCGGCAGCTTGAGCGTCTTCAGATGATGGGCGAGCAGCAGGTCGGGCGCGTCGGTCATCGGGCCTCCTCCGAGATCAGGCACATGTAGCTGGCCGCCGAGGTCTTTCCGACCTCGGCCCGCGGCAGGTAGGGATAGACGTCGAGGTCGAGCTTCGGCGGTCGCTTCTCGACCTGACACAGCACGAGATGCTTGACGGCGTCGAAGCCGATGGCTCCCATGCGCAGGGCCGTCTTCACGGCGGCTTGCACATCGTCGAGCTCGAAGGCCTCCAGCAGCCGCAGGACCTGGACGAACTCACGCCGCCCCGCTTTGAGCATGCGTGCTTCCATCAGGCGGCGCAGGGTTGCGAACTCGGGCGGCAGCTCCCAGCCTGTCAGCGGCGCGGCCTGGTCCAGGGCATTGATCTTCTTCTCGATCAGCGGAAGGTAGTGGAGCGGGTCGAAGACGACATCCTCGCGCTCATAGCTGCGCGGATGGCGCGCGATCAGATCGCCGCCGCAGCCGATCGCCACCTCGTCGACATAGCCGCGCAGCCAGACATCGCGGTGGCCGTAGGCGATCGGCACGGAATAGTCGTTGGTCTTGTAACGCACCAGCGCCTGCGAGGTGACCCGCCCGCTCGCCTGATCGCAGGCATCGAAAGGGGCTGGCGGCAGCGCCGACATCACCTCGAGATCCCGGTCAAGGCGCGTGCCGATCGTCTCGGTATGGCCGCGCAGAACATCGCCCTGACGCTTGCGGCATTGTTCTTCCAGCCAGGCGTTGAAGGCCTCCCAGGAGGGGAAGCGCGGCACCGGCACCATGAAGTTGCGCCGGGCATAGCCCACCAGCCCCTCGACGCTGCCTTTGTCGTTCCCTTTG
Organism: Thioclava electrotropha; assembly: GCF_002085925.2. Classification (NCBI taxonomy): domain Bacteria; kingdom Pseudomonadati; phylum Pseudomonadota; class Alphaproteobacteria; order Rhodobacterales; family Paracoccaceae; genus Thioclava; species Thioclava sediminum. Next base: position 674,911 of record NZ_CP053562.1, on the reverse strand, counting down.
CCGGGACGGCCATAGCGGTCACGGAGCAGGTAATGTGACAGGAACCCGCTGAACAGCCTGGCCCGCTTGCGGGTGCCATCCGGCAGGATCTGTGCCACCAGGCACCTGTCGTTGTCGTAGAGCACCGACACCGGCACCCGACCGAAGAAGCCGAAGGCGTGAACATGCCCGTCGACCCAGGCCTCGGAGGTCGCAGCCGGATAGGCCCGGATATAGCAGGCATCGCTATGTGGCAGGTCGAAGGCGAAGAAATGCGCCTTCTGCTCGACACCATCAATGATGACCATCGCTTCGCCAAAGTCGGCCTGGGCATGCCCGGGCGCATGGGCCAGCGGCACGAACATCTCGCGACCGCGCCGGTCATGCTCACGAATGTAATCCTTCACGATCGTGTAGCCGCCGGTGAAACCGTGTTCGTCCCGGAGCCGCTCGAACACCCGCTTGGCGGTGTGCCGCTGTTTGCGCGGCACGCCGCGGTCCTCTTCCAGCCAGGCGTTGATGATCTCGGTAAAACCATCCAGCTTCGGGCGCTTGATCGGCGCCTTGCGCCGGTAGCCCGGCGGAACCGAATACGCCAACATCTTCTGCACGCTGTCGCGTGAAATCCCGAAGTGACGCGCCGCCTCGCGCTGGCTCATCCCCTCGGCGCAGGCAAGTCGAACCTTGCGATACAAGTCCACGGTGAAAATCCTCCCGCCCTCCCGTCGCCAGAAAGGGCAAAAGTGGCCGACTTTTACGCCGCCCGCAGCCGGATCATCCCGCCGCTACCGTGGCCGACTATTGCGCCGCCGTTCTCACCAAACACCGAAATGCAGTCGGCCCCAAGGCCGGGTTTGCGCGCGAGAAGTTTAATGCGCCACCATGATGGCCCGGATCGTATTCGGGAGAGCTTCAGGCGGCTCTCCGATCAAGACGGGTTCGTGACCATCCCTTTTGATCGCTGCGACAAGCTGGCCGGTAGAGCGATAAAGTGCGATGGCCGCATGGTTTCCAGCACAGACCTGCGGAAGGCAGCCCGATCCCACGATCCAATTGCCTTCCACTGTCATCTGCTGCAAGCCCACGGTCATGTATCGGCGTAGCATATCAAGCTGTGACCACGTCATTTCCCGCAGCAGAGTTGGTTCCATTTCTGCTGCGGTCAGGTATTCGTAGGGACTTTCGCCGATCCACGCATCAGCGTTTCCAGCTGAATTCCGCGCCACCTTTGAGCTCTTCAGCCCTAAGACCTTACGGACGACGCTTTGACCGTCAAAGATGAAGGCCACCTGCCCTTCACTAGGGTCCATCGACGGCATGGTAAGCGTTACGGTCTCCGCGTCATGGCTGAGCTCATAAATTTCGGAACAAGTTCCGAAAGTGTCTGTCAACCGAAGATGACCGGGCGTCGTATCGAGCCAGGCATAGTTTGTAGGGCACGCAACCCCACCGCTGGCCACACTGACGAGCACCAGACTTCCGACTTTCTCGATGAGGTCGCCATGGAAATCTCCGAGGGGAAAGCGCTTCCCCCCAACCTCTACGGATTTCATCTCCAGCTCCCCTCCGACAATACGCACGATGCCGGATGGAGAGTTCATCTCTTCTCCCGCAGAGGCCGTCACTGGCGATAGCGCCTGTGACAGCAGCACGGCAGCGAACAGAATGGAAATCGATTTCATGGTTTATTTATCCTCGATATTAGCAAGGTTACGCCTCAAATACTGGCTTCTCGTCTTGCTTATGCAGGGCCCACAATCCTTTTAGGGAAAACCTGTGACGGACCAGAATTTTGACGCATCGGGGCGAATGGCTGATTACCGCGCGATCTTCGGATAGGAGTGCCCAATCTGCTGTTCAAGCGCGACAATTCTGCGCATCGTAAGCTCTGTCTGGCACAATAACATCTGCATCTCTGCACCACTCCCGGTCGCGTCGTAGCGAACCCCCAACTCGCAGGTATTGTCGCGGACCTCGATCCAAGCGCGTTGTGACTTTCGCAAGAGGGCTTCGAGCCCGGAGTAATTCGCGTTGGTAGCTTCTCGCTGCATATCAGCAGCCTTCACGTTACTGATGCCAACTGCATAGACTTCATTGAGCATGGAATCGGCCTGATTAAACGCCGCGCGACTGCAGCTGCGATATTCGACGGCAGCCTTACCCTCATTCTCAAGCGTATCCATGCAGCCGAGAACCTGCTTTCTGGCGCAGACCTCGACTTGATCCTCCGCTTGGGAAACACACTTCCTAATGTGAATATGGTCTACAGATTGCGAGGCCCAGCTCAGCGCAGGAACGCAACAGACGACAAGCACGGTCGCGGCAAACGGTTTCATCTGAAATTCCTTTCTGAAAGATGTGCCATTGCTGCCCGATGAATATGGCGAATTGTTGACTCGACGATCAAATATTCACGTCGCTCGACCATCCATCTCCCTTAGCGCAAACGGCACAAATGTTCTCGCTTGCGCCGGTCGCAGCCACGCCGTGACCTCTAACCAGCCACCGGCTGTTCACCCAGTCGCGATTAAAGACAAGTGGACGTTTGATCCGCCCCCTTTCACAGCTCCAGACGCATCCGATGGGACGGCGAGAAGGATTGCCGCGCATAGGTAATCGGTTGCGCATCGAGCCAGGTCACCCGGAGCATCGTGAGAACCGGATCGTCGGGCGCGCAGACAAGATGTTTTGCAGCCGCCCCGGCGGCTTCTGCCAGAAATTCCATCGTGCCGTGAGTATAAGGTGCCTGCCGCACGAGCCAGACATTCGGGCTGGTCTTGGACAAGTCCACGTCCTCGATCTCGGGCACGGTATCGAGCACGATCCAGCGATTTTCGAACATGTGCGGCACATCATCGGCCAGATGAAGGCTGCTGACGTGGAGCAGGCGCTCGCGTCCCGACAGCCTCAACTTCTCGCGCACCAGCGGCGGCGGAGCCTCGATCTTGCGCTCCAGCAAGCGGTATGCGTAGCGCGCCCCGCTGGCTTCGACCTCGACATGGGTCAGCGGGATCGTGAGCGTGGCCTTGCGGCGCGGTGCTTCGCGCACCCGGGTGCCAGCCTTTCGGCGCCGGTCGAGAAAACCCGATGTCGCGAGATCGCGCAGCGCGCGGTTCACCGTGGCCCGCGCGCAGCCGAATTCTGCAGCGAGATCCACCTCATTGGGGATCAATTCGCCGGGCGCATAGAGCTGCGCGCGGATCCGCGCCATCATCTCGTCGCGGATCGACTGCCAGCTGATCGAATTGTCAGCCCCATCCTCTCTCGTCACCGTCATACCTCATACCCCAACCGCTTCGACACACGCCCGTAAGCCCGCGCGATCGCATCGCGTTGAACGTGACGCCCGTCCTGCACCACATGACGCCCCGCGGACCATACATCGCGCACCGCGCGATCATCACGCGCGAAAATCCAGGTATCGAGCAGGACGTCGCCGAGCCTCCCTTGACCGTCTGGCCCAAGGTCGTCAAGCGCGAGAAGATCGGCCCAAAGCCCCGTCGCGATGGCTCCGCTGGCGCGTCCTGCCGCCTGCGCACCTCCCTCGACCGCCCCCTGAAAAAGGACGCGCCCAGTCGAGCGGTCCGGATCGGCAAGCGCGGCACGCGAATGATCGCGCAAACGCTGGGAATATTCGAGCGTGCGCAATTCCTCGGTGAGCGAAATCCGAATATTGCTATCCGACCCGACACCGAACACCCCACCTGCGGCTCGCCAGCGCACGCCGTCGAAAATTCCGTCTCCGAGGCTCGACTCGGTGATCGGACAGAGACCGGCCACTGCGCCCGTCGCAGCGAGCGCCTCGGTTTCTGCGGGCTGCATCTGGGTTGCATGGATCAGGCACCACCGGCGGTCGACCGGGGCATTCTCAAGCAGCCATTCAACGGGCCGGGCACCTGTCGTGGCCCTGACTTCCTTAACCTCGGCCTGTTGCTCGGCCAGATGAATATGGATCGGTGCATCGCCTGCAAGCGAGACCGCCGCCTCGAGTCCGCTCTTGTCCACCGCGCGCAGGCTGTGCGGAGCGATCCCCAGTCCGCTATCTGCACCAAGCTCTGCAACATGGCGACGCGCCCCCTCGACCAGACGCGCGAAGCGCTCGGGATCGTTGCCGAAGCGGTCCTGCCCCGAGACAAGCGCGCGCCCATCGAGCCCGCCATAGGTATAGAGCACTGGCAAAAGCGTCAGCCCGATCCCGGTCTGGGCCGCCGCCGCCACGATCCGTCCGGCCATCTCGGCCAGATCTTCATAGGGCCGACCACCCGGAGCGTGATGCAGGTAGTGAAACTCGACATTGGTCGCGTAACCGGCCTCGAGCATCTCCATCTGAACGAAAGCCGCGATCGCCTGAACGTCCTCTGGAGTGAGGCGGTCGAGGAACCGATACATCAGCCGCCGCCAGGTCCAGAAGCTGTCATGCGGATCTTCGCCGCGCCGTTCGGAGAGGCCCGCCATTGCACGTTGAAACGCGTGGCTATGCAGGTTGGCCGGAGCAGGTAGCAGGATTTCAACCCTCTTCGCCCCCTCGGGGCAGGTCGCTCCCGGTGCGATCGCGCCGATGCGACCGTCCTCATCGAGGTCAATTCTTACCCGTTCCGCCCAGGAATTCGCCACCAGCGCCCTATGCGCCCAGATCGTCTGCATGGTTGCCCCTCCGTGTTGACAGGTTTTTTATGTGCAGACATATTAACCGCAAATCAAGCACGAATCGAGTTCATGACAGAGATCACCCTCACCAATGCAACACTGGCCCCCTGCGACGGAGCGACAGAGAACCGTGTCTTCTCAGGGTGGTTGCGTCTTAAAGACGGGCGCATCGCCGAGATCGGGGAAGGCTCAGCAGACGGCCAGGACCTCGCCGGGCGGCTGGTCACCCCGGCCCTGATCGATTGCCATACCCATCTCGTCTATGGCGGCAGTCGAGGGCGCGAATTCGAGCAACGCCTGGAAGGTGTGAGCTACGAGGAAATCGCCCGCAGCGGCGGTGGCATCCTTTCCACAGTCAATGCGACACGCACCGCGAGCGAGGACGATCTGGTCGCCTCCGCCCTGCCCCGTCTCGATGCGCTGCTGGCAGAGGGCGTGGCGGCGGTCGAAATCAAGTCAGGCTATGGGCTGAGCGTTGAAGACGAGATCAAGATGCTGCGGGCGGCGCGTCGGCTCGAAAAGGAGCGTCCCGTCCGCATCATGACGACCTGGCTCGCAGCACACGCTTTGCCTCCGGAGTATGCCGGGCGCGCGGAAGTATATCTCGATGAAGTGGTCATCGCAGGTCTACGGGCCGCCCATGCCGAGGGACTTGTCGATGCGGTCGACGGGTTCTGCGAGTCGATTGCCTTTTCTGCCGAGCAGATGGCGCGGGTCTTCGACGTCGCGCGGGAACTGGGCCTCCCGGTTAAGCTTCATGCGGAACAGCTCAGCCACCAGGGTGGCAGCCAACTCGTCGCCGCGCGCGGTGGGCTCTCTGCCGATCACGTGGAATATGCGACCGCGGAGGACGCCGAAGCGCTGGCGCGCGCGGGTAGCGTCGCCGTGCTTCTGCCCGGGGCCTTCTACACACTGCGCGAGACCAGAATGCCGCCGATCGCCGAGTTCCGTGCAGCAGGCGCCGCTATGGCGCTCGCCACCGACAGCAACCCCGGGACATCGCCGCTCACGTCGCTCCTTTTGACCATGAACATGGGAGCCACGCTCTTTCGCATGACGCCGACCGAATGCCTTGACGGGGTCACTTGCCATGCCGCGCAGGCACTCGGCCTTGAGGATTGCGGACGGCTCGGCGTCGGTATGCGGGCAGACCTCGCGATCTGGGACGTCACCGATCCCGCCGAGCTGACATATCGGATCGGCTTCAACCCCCTTCACTGCCGCTACTTTGGAGGCCGCAAATGCTGACACTGATGCCGGGCGAGGTCACCCTCGAGCAACTCGAAAACCTCTGGCGCACCAGCGCGGCCGCGCGGCTCGATCCCAGCACAGCAAGCGCGATCGCGACCTCAGCTGCACGGATCGCCTCGGCGGCCAAGGGGGAGGACGCCGTCTACGGGGTAAATACCGGCTTCGGCAAGCTGTCCTCGGTGCGCATCGCGTCCGATGACACCGCAACCCTCCAACGCAACCTGATCCTGTCTCACTGTTGCGGCGTCGGCGATCCCCTGCCGGTGGAGACGACACGTCTGATGATGGCGCTCAAGTTACTCAGCCTTGGACGCGGCGCCTCGGGGGTTCGTCCGGAAATCATCGCTCTAATCGAGGGGATGCTGGAGCACGGCGTCACGCCGGTCGTGCCCGAACAAGGTAGCGTCGGCGCCTCGGGCGACCTTGCGCCGCTCGCACATATGGCCGCTGTCATGATCGGCGAAGGGGAAGCCGTGTTCGAAGGCCAGCGACAGTCCGGTGTGGACGCGCTCGCCGCTGCGGGTCTCTCCCCTGTTATGCTCGGCGCAAAGGAAGGGCTCGCGCTCATCAACGGGACGCAATTCTCAACCGCGCTTGCGCTTGTGGGTCTGTTCAGCGCGATGACCTGCCTGCGCACGGCCATCGTGACCGGCGCGATGTCGACGGATGCGATCATGGGGTCGACAGCACCCACACGGGCCGAAATTCACAGCCTCCGCGGTCATGCGGGCCAGATCGAAGTCGCGAAGGCGATGCGCGAACTGCTCGACGGCAGCGAGATTCGCGAGAGCCATCGTGAGGGGGACGACCGGGTGCAGGATCCCTACTGCATCCGCTGCCAGCCTCAGGTGACCGGCGCGGCACTCGACCTGTTGCGATTCGCCGGCCAGACCCTGGTTACCGAGGCCAACGCGGTGACCGACAACCCCCTCGTGCTCTCCGATGGCACGATCGTGTCGGGGGGGAACTTCCACGCCGAGCCCGTAGCTTTCGCTGCGGATCAGATCGCCCTGGCCGTTGCCGAGATTGGCGCGATTGCGCAGCGTCGCATCGCGCTGATGGTCGATCCCGCGCTCAGTTTCGGGCTGCCGCCCTTTCTCACACCACAAGCGGGGCTCAACAGCGGCTTGATGATCGCCGAGGTGACCACTGCAGCCCTGATGAGCGAGAACAAGCATCTCGCCGCCCCATGTTCGGTAGACAGCACACCAACCAGCGCCAACCAGGAGGACCATGTCAGCATGGCGGCCCATGGCGCACGGCGCTTGGGACTGATGACGCGCAACCTCGCGGTGATACTCGGAGTGGAGGCACTGTGCGGCGCGCAGGGCATCGAGTTCCGCACGCCCTTGGCGACATCCGCCTCGCTCGCGCGAACAATCGAGGTCTTACGGCGCCATGTCGAAACGATGGGCGCCGATCGCTACCTCGCGCCTGATCTCGAAAAGGCCCGAAAGCTGGTAGAAGACTCGACGCTCGTCACCGCCGCCGGACTGGGAGTCGCAGTATGAGTTCGATCGCCCCTGATCCCGTCGAAATCATCGAGGGAGATAGCCCCGTCATCCTCGGGCTTCCCCATACCGGGACGTGGGTTCCTGCGGACATGCGAGAGGCGCTCAATGAACGCGGCCGCGCACTGGCGGATACCGACTGGAATATCCACGAGCTCTATGCAGGGCTTCTGCCGGGCGCGACCTCGGTGCGTGCGACCTTCCACCGCTATGTGATCGACGCGAACCGCGGCCCCGAAAACGAAAGCCTCTATCCCGGGCAGAACACGACCGGGCTCGTTCCGCTGACTGATTTCGATGGCGCGCCGATCTGGACGACAGAGCCCGCCGCTGAGGAGATCAGCCGTCGGCTCGCAGAGTTCCACGCGCCCTATCACGCCGCACTGCGCACTCAGATTGAACGGGTCCGCGCGCGCCATGGCGTGGTGGTCTTCTATGATTGCCACTCGATCCGCTCGCACATCCCTTTCCTGTTCGACGGAAAGCTTCCCGATTTCAATATCGGCACCGCGAATGGCACCAGCTGCGATCCGCGCATCGAGACCGTAGCGGCGGAGATATGCGCGCGCGCAAATGGGTTCAGCCATGTCATCAATGGCCGGTTCCGTGGCGGCTGGACAACACGTAACTACGGTCAGCCTGAAAGCGGTGTCCACGCCATCCAGATGGAACTGGCCCAATCGACCCACCTCGCCGCGGAAGCCCCGCCTTGGGATATCAGCGCCGAGAAAGCCGAGCGTCTGCGTCCCCACTTGGGCGAGATACTGCGCGCGCTCGAAATGCTCGCCCCGGAGCTTGTCGCATGAAACCGCTCGAAGGGCTTCGAATCCTTGACCTGACCCGTGTCCTCTCGGGCCCGTTCGCGACCGCCTTACTGGCGGATCTCGGGGCGCAAGTAATCAAGATCGAACCGCCGCGAGGGGACGACTACCGACATATCGGCCCGTTTCGCGACGGGGAATCCGCGCTCTTTGCGCTGACGAACCGCGGCAAGAGTTCGATCGTGATCGATTTGAGAGCGGAAGCGGGACAAGAGCTTGCGCGCCAGTTGGCCGGGCAATGCGATGTCGTGGTGGAGAATTTCCGCCCCGGTGTGGCCGCTCGGTTGGGCCTCGATCCGGCGGAGTTGCGCAAGGACAATCCCGGCCTCGTATATTGCGCGATCTCGGGCTTCGGACAGGACAGCCCGGCCTCCCGCCTGCCCGCCTATGACCTCGTAGTGCAGGCGATGTCGGGCTGGATGGATGCGACCGGCGAAGAGGCCGGTGGACCGTTGAAGGTCGGCGAGGCCTTGGGCGACATCGCGGCCGGGCTCTACGCGGTGATAGCGATCCTTGCCGCGCTCGTCGGGAAGGAGAAAACCGGGCGCGGCGCATCGCTCGACGTCGCGATGCTCGATAGTCTCGTCGCGATGCTGCCGACCAGCCATGCGGTGCATCTCTATGCAAACCGCCCTGTGGAGCGGGTCGGGAATCGTCACCCCCTCTCCACGCCGTTCGGGACCTATCGCACGCGGGATGGCCTCGCGATCATTGCGGCCCTGAGCGGTCGCCAATTCACCGCGCTCTGCCAGTTGATCGGCGCTCCTGATACTGCAGAGGACCCCCGCTTCCTCACCGATGAGAAGCGCACGCAAAACGAGCCAGCTCTACGCGCGGTGATCGAAGGCTGGACCACCCGTCACCCCACCGAGAAGGTTGTTGCGGCACTCGCCGAGGCGCAGGTGCCCAGCGCACCGATCATGACCCTCGCCCAACAGCTGGCTTCGCACCATGCGCATGCGCGCGCTCTCGTGCGCCAGCTACCGCACCATTCGCTCGGGGAAAGCCCGGTCGTGGGCCAACCCATCCGGTTCGAAGGCGCAGCGCCACTCGCTGAGACTGGAGCGCCTGCGCTTGGAGGAGAGACCCGGAAGATCCTGCAGGAAGCCGGCCTGAGCGCCGCCCAGATTTCCCGACTGATCGCGGCCGGCGTCGTAAAGGAAGCAAGCCGATGAGAGCCTTTGACCACCTTTTGAGCGCGGAAGAGCGACAGTTCCTCGACATGCTGGAGCGCTTCGCCCGCGACGAGCTTGTCCCACGTGCGGGCGAGACCGATCGAACCGGAACCTTTGTCCATGATCAGCTCGCTGCGCTGTCGGAGACCGGAATGATGGGAGCCAATCTGCCCGAACGCTGGGGCGGGGCCGAAATCTCGGCCCATGCGCTCTTCGAGGCGGTCGCGACGATCGCGGGCGGCTGCGGCTCCACCGTCTCGGCGCTGACGGCGCATTTCCTTGCGACCGACAGCCTGTTGCTCGGGGGCGATGATGCGTTACGCGCGCGCTTTCTGCCTGCCGCGGCCGAGGGGAAGATGCTCGGCGCGTTCGGCCTGACCGAACCCAATGCGGGGTCCGATCCCGCCGACATGCGCAGCCGCGCAGTGCGTCAGGGCGACGAATGGCACATCAAGGGCAAAAAGTGCTTCATCTCGAATGGCGGTGTCGCCGATTTCATTATCCTCTACTGCGTGACCGATCCACAGGCAGGTCACCGGGGCATCTCGGCCTTCGTCGTTGAGAAGGGCACACCCGGCCTCGTTCCGGGCCGAGTCGAACAGACAATGGGTCTGCGGGGCGGCCATGTCTGGGAACTCGATGTCGATGTCATGGTGCCCGATGCAAACCGTCTCGGCGAGGAGGGCACCGGCTTTCGCACCGCGATGAAAGTGCTCGACAACGGGCGCACCGAGGTGGCGGCGATGGCTGTCGGGATCGCGCGCTCCGCATTGGCCGCCGCCCGCGATTGGGCCCGCGCACGCGTCATCGGGGGCGAGGCGCTCTCGAACCGGCAGGGCATCCAGTGGATGCTCGCCGACATGGCGATCGAATTGTCGGCCGCCGAACTTCTGGGCCATGAGGCCGCGCGCCAGCGACAGGCCGGAGAGCGGTTCACCACCGCAGCCTCGAAGGCCAAACTCTTCGCGTCCGAAGCCGCAGGGCGCATCACCGATCAAGCCTTGCAGATCCACGGCGGCTACGGGTTCACACGAGATTTCCCGCTCGAGCGGCAGCTCCGCGACCTGCGCATCATGCGCATATACGAGGGCTCCTCCGAAATTCAACGCAACATCATCGCGGGCCGGATGCTCGCCTGACCTGCCAAGAAGGACCGAAATGATGAACAACCCACGTCACAACATGCGCGACATCTACCCCGCCACCGGGACCGAGATCACCGCCAAGAGTTGGCTGACCGAGGCACCACTGCGGATGCTGATGAACAACTTGCACCCGGACGTCGCCGAAAAGCCGCACGAGTTGGTGGTCTATGGCGGGATCGGCCGCGCCGCACGCACCTGGGAGGATTTCGACCTGATCTGCGACTCGTTGCGAAAGCTCGAAGCGGATCAAACGCTTCTCGTGCAATCGGGCAAGCCAGTCGGGGTCTTCAGGACCCACACGGACGCACCACGCGTGTTGATCGCTAACTCCAATCTCGTGCCGCACTGGGCCAATTGGGACCATTTCAACGAACTCGATAAGAAGGGTCTGGCAATGTATGGCCAGATGACAGCCGGGTCGTGGATCTATATCGGCGCGCAAGGCATCGTTCAGGGCACCTACGAAACTTTCGCCGAAGCGGGGCGCCAGCATTACGATGGGGATCTGCGCGGCAAGTGGATCCTGACCGGTGGGCTCGGCGGCATGGGAGGCGCGCAGCCGCTCGCCGCTGTCATGGCGGGCGCTTGTTGCCTTGCGGTCGAATGCGACGAGAGCCGCGCCGACTTCCGCATCCGCACCAGATATTGCGACGAGAAGACCCATTCGCTTGACGAAGCGCTTGCGATGATCGCGCGCTGGACCACCGCAGGCGAAGCGAAATCGGTCGCTCTGATCGGGAACGCTGCCGAGATCTTCCCCGAGATCCTGCGCCGGATGCAAGCGAGCGAGGATCTGCCGAACGGGCGTCCAGACATCGTGACCGACCAGACCTCGGCCCACGACCCCTATCACGGCTACCTGCCGAAAGGCTGGTCAGTGGCGCAATGGCGTGCGACCCAAGAGAGCGATCCCGCGAAGGTCTCGACCGCCGCCCGCGCCTCGATGCGCGAGCACGTGGCAGCGATGGTCGGGTTCTGGAACGCGGGCGTGCCGACGCTCGATTACGGCAATAACATCCGCCAGGTCGCGCAGGAGGAAGGGCTGGAGAATGCCTTCGCTTTCCCCGGTTTCGTGCCTGCCTATATCCGCCCGCTATTCTGCCGCGGGGTCGGTCCATTCCGCTGGGCTGCACTGTCTGGCGATCCGGAGGATATCTACAAGACCGACGCGCGGATGAAAGAGCTGTTCCCTGAAAACGAACACCTTCATCGCTGGCTTGACATGGCGCGCGAGCGGATCGACTTCCAGGGGCTTCCTGCGCGGATCATGTGGATCGGCCTCGGCGAACGACACAAGGCGGGCCTCGCGATCAACGAGATGGTGCGCAACGGTGAACTCAAGGCTCCGGTGGTGATCGGTCGCGATCACCTCGACAGCGGCTCGGTTGCTTCGCCCAATCGCGAGACCGAAGCGATGAAGGACGGCTCGGATGCAGTTTCGGACTGGCCGCTGCTCAACGCACTACTCAACACCGCATCGGGCGCGACCTGGGTCTCGCTGCATCACGGCGGCGGCGTCGGCATGGGCTTTTCGCAGCATGCCGGAATGGTGATCTGCTGTGACGGCACCGAAGAGGCCGATCGCCGGATCGAGCGGGTGCTTTGGAACGATCCGGCCACCGGGGTGATGCGCCACGCGGATGCGGGCTACGAGATCGCGCAGGACTGCGCGGTCGAGCATGGTCTCGACCTTCCCGGGATCCTAAAATGAAACTGCTGAGCCGCAGCGAAGCGACAGCACAGCCATGGAAAAATGGCGGCGGTCGCACTTGGGAGCTTGCGACCTTTCCCGAGGGCGCGGGTTTCGAGGGTATGCTGTGGCGCCTGAGCATGGCCGAAGTGGCGCGCGACGGGCCATTTTCGCGGTTCGAGGGGATCGACAGGACGCTTACAGTGCTCTCTGGCGGGGCCATGGAGCTGCGGTTTTCGCAAGGCGGTTTTGTTCGTCTCGATGCGTGCTCCGCCCCCCTCGCCTTTCCCGGCGAAGCCGCTGTAGATGCGCGCGTGAGCGACGAGCCCGTAATCGATCTCAACATCATGACACGGCGTGGCTCTTTTTCGCACCGGGTCGAACTGCTTGATGCCGGCCACCCCACGCCCCAGCACACCTTCGCTCTGTTTGTTCGCGAAGCCCCAGCTCGCCTCGGTGACCTCAAACTGAAGCCGGGCGCGGTTCTCCTCGCCGAAAACGACGATCTCGCGGGTCTGTCCGCCGATGGACCGATCTATGCGCTTACGTTGCGACGACACGATTAACTCCCCAGCGCCGACGCGGGTCGGCACCGGGGCCAACAGTCCGGTGCCACAAGGGGCACGGCGCCGGAGACAGAAAGCCCCGCCAACAGGAGAGAAGACAATGACCTTTTCCACCACGCTGAAATCCGCGCTGTTCGGTCTGAGCACGATTGCCCTCACCGCAACGGGGGCGATGGCTGACGATCTGGCCGATATCAAGTCGGCCGGCAAGATCGTGGCTGCGACCGAAATGCACTACGCCCCCTTCGACATGCTCGATCAAGGCGAATATGTAGGCTTCGACCGCGACCTGTTCGACGAGATCGCCAAGGAGCTCGGCGTCAAGCCCGTCTACGAGGACCTGCCCTGGACCTCGATCCTCCCCGGCCTCGAAGTGAAGAAGTTCGATTTCGTGCTCGCGCCCGTCACGATGACGTCCGAACGAGCAAAACGCTACAGCTTCACTCTGCCCATTGCGGATGCGACGGTCGCCTTCGTGCAACGCAAGGGCGGCGAGATGACGAAACCGGCCGACGCCAAGGGCATGACCGTGGGCGTTCAAAAAGGCACCGCGCAGGAGAAACAGCTCGAAACCTATAGTGACAAGATCGGCGGCATCACCATCAAAGGCTACGGCACCACCGACGAGGCATATGCCGACCTGATGACCGGGCGCCTCGACGCGGTCGCGGGCTCCGCCCCGCTGCTCAACTATCTCGCCAAGACGCGGCCCGATGACTTCGCCGTGGTCAACCCGCCTTTCGGCACGCCGACCTATTTCGGTTACGTCGCGCGCAAGGGGGAAGGCGACAGCCTGGTCGCCGCCGTCAATGACGCAATCAAGAAGATCGAGGCCGATGGCCGCATGAAGACGTTGCAGGAAAAATGGTTCGGCGCCGCGACCGACTTGCCCGAAACCATGCCCGAATTGTAATCGCCTCTATGACGGGCCGGTCACGCATCGGCCCGTCCTTCCCTTTCTCGCATTCACGGGGCAGGCCATGTTCTCCTTCCAGGTGATCATCGACAACTTCCCGGTCCTTCTGTGGGCCGCGCGCAATACACTCCTGATCTCGGTTCTGGGGTGCCTTGAGGGGCTGATACTCGGTGCGGTGATCTGTGCTGCCGCCCTGTCGGCACGACCGGGCCTCAGGCGGGCCGCCGCGATTTACGTGAGTTTCTTTCGTGGGGTGCCGCTGCTCATTCAATTGCTCGTCGCCTATTACCTTCTTCCGGTGATCGGGTTGAATGTGCCGGCACTGGTCGCTGCTGTCCTGACCGTGGGCCTCTGCGCCGCCGCCTATCTTTCGGAGGTGCTGCGCGGTTCGCTCAACGCGATCCCGAAAGGCCAAGCCGAGGCTGCTCTGGCGATCGGTATGAGCCCACGCAACATCTGGATCCGCATCCTCCTGCCGCAAGCGCTCAAGATCGGGTTGCCATCCATCGTCAACGAACTGATCCTGCTGGTGAAAGCCAGTTCGCTGGTGACCGTGGTTGGTATCGTCGAGATCACCCGGATGAGCCAGTCGGTCGCTGCAGCGACTTATCGCCCGCTCGAAATCTACCTTGCCGCCGCCTTCATCTATCTTGCGATCAACCTCGTGATCGCGCAGGCCGGTCGCGCCTTGGAACGGAGGCTCACTCTCTGATGTTCGAGATGCTCCAACATTACGGCCCGGACCTGTTGACCGGCTTCGGCATCACCTTGCTAAGCTGGACACTCGGCACGGTTTTCGGCCTCGCCCTAGGCTTCGTGATTGAGATCGTGCGGCGCTTCGGTCCCAGCTTACTTGGCTATCCGATCCGTGCTTACGTGGAATTCATCCGTGGCACCCCGTTCCTCGTGCAGATCTTCGTGCTCTATTACGGTGGCCCCTTGCTCGGCTTGCGCCTCGACGCCATGCCAGCCGGGATCCTCGGGCTGACGATCTACGGCAGCGCCTATTTCACCGAGATCCTGCGCGCCGGTTTCGATGCCGTCCCGAAAGGACAGATCGAAGCCGCCCGCGCCATTGGCTTTGCGAACATGACGATCGTGCGCCGCATCATGGTGCCGATCATGATGGTCTCCGCCCTGCCCCCCATGGTGAACTTCGCGATCATTCTCACCAAGGAAACGGTGATCCTTTCCATGATCACCGTGCCCGAAATCATGTTCCAGACCCAGACGATGATGAGCGAGACCTTCGCCTTCTTCACCCCGATCCTGATCCTCGCTTTGTTCTTCTGGGGCTTCGTCGAGCTGATCTCGCGGCTCGGGCGGAGGCTGGAGCGCCGTTTCACCTATTACCTGCTTGATCGGAGCTGAACGATGACCCAATCCAGCCCTGCCCCCGCCGCAGCCCACCTGCGCAACGTCTCCAAGTTCTACGGCACGTTCCAGGCCCTGCGCGAGGTCAGCCTCGACATTCCGCCCGGCAAGGTGACCTGCCTCATCGGCCCATCGGGCTCTGGCAAATCCACCCTTCTGCGCTGCATCAACTTCCTGGAGGAATACGACAGCGGCGAAGTGCGCATCGACGATCAACTGATCGGTTACGAAACACCGGGCGGCAAAAGATGGCCGCACGGCAATTGCGAGAAATGCGACGCGACATCGGCATGGTGTTCCAGCAGTTCAATCTCTGGCCGCACATGAGCGCACTTCAGAACGTGGCAGAGGGGCTGGAGCGTGTGCGCGGCCTGTCCCGCAGCGAAGCCCGCGAGCGGGCCCGCGAAGCGCTGAAGAAAGTCGGCTTGTCCGATAAGGAAGGCAACCATCCCAGTCATCTCTCCGGCGGCCAGCAGCAGCGCGTAGCGATCGCCCGGACGATCGCGATGGAACCGCGGATCATGCTCTTCGACGAACCCACGAGCGCGCTCGATCCCGAGCTCGTCGGCGAGGTGCTCGCGGTCATGAAGCAGCTTGCGGCCGAGGGCATGACGATGGTCGTCGTCACCCACGAGATGGGCTTTGCTGCGCATGTCGCCGACCGCGTTGTGTTCATGGAACGCGGAGAAATCGTCGCATCAGGTTCGCCCCGCGAGGTATTCGACGCCCCTTCCGACCCGCGGCTCGCAAGCTTTCTGCAAGGTTACCGCGAACGAAACTCGCTGGATTTATGAGTCGGTTCACCGGGGGCGAAGTTTGCGTTCGTCCGGGGGCGCGCAAACTGTCTCCCCCAGACGCAGCCCATTTTTCTATTTTGGCGAGGCTCCTGCGGGCGGCCGCCGCCGACCTAGCCAGCGCGAGTTAGGCGCTTGTGGAGCGCCTCGATCGTCCGTCGCTATCACAGGCAGGCCCGTTGCGCCCATAAGGACAGGGTGAGGCCCCAGGTGCTCGTTCAACGACATACCAAACTCGAAATGCATATTATCGAGCACTTTAGGCACCGGGCCCGCAGGTGCTCGTTCAACAGCACGGGGGTGCTCGTTTCACGACATGCCATGTCGTTGAACGAGCACCCCTACCACCTCGTAAGCTACTGAAATCTTTCGAAAGCGGCGTTGAACAAATACAGCAAAACGAGCACCCCCTGTTTGAAGGCTCGCATTTGGAAGGATGATCCGACTTGCCTTGGCAGATGGATTTCCCGACCTGCTGGGACGAGAGCGTGAGGGCACGTCCCGCGCCAAAGATATGGTTGTCGCCGTTCATAAAACGGGCATCGCGCCGCCCCGGCTCAGCTCAAAGCCAACCATGAAGCCGGGAACGGCGGAAGACCGGTGCCAGTCGACGCATAGCGGCGGGACTACAAAGGCTCGCAAAAGTAACAAAAGAGCTCGCCTCATTCCATTGCGGTCGCTTTGATCACGCATACGAAGCATGGCTTCAGGCTAGGCCTAGAGCCCCATGAGGACTCGGATCGCAGCCTCAGAGGCAGGGCGACCAAAGAGCTTGAAGCGCGAGAGATGGGGCAATGTCAGAATGGGCACACCCCGTTGGGTTCGATACCGGCTGATCTCGATTTTGCCCCATCCCGCCGAGACTTCAGCCTCAAGCTTAGCACTCGTCCACGTAGTAACGCAGCGCGCGGCCTCATTAGAGCAACAAACGATCAGATCGAGATCCTGTCTGTTCAAAGGGGCGGCCCAGAACTGAGAACGGCGGCGCAATAGTCGGCCACGGTAGCGGCGGGATGATCCGGCTGCGGGCGGCGTAAAAGTCGGCCACTTTTGCCCTTTCTGGCGACGGGAGGGCGGGAGGATTTTCACCGTGGACTTGTATCGCAAGGTTCGACTTGCCTGCGCCGAGGGGATGAGCCAGCGCGAGGCGGCGCGTCACTTCGGGATTTCACGCGACAGCGTGCAGAAGATGTTGGCGTATTCGGTTCCGCCGGGCTACCGGCGCAAGGCGCCGATCAAGCGCCCGAAGCTGGATGGTTTTACCGAGATCATCAACGCCTGGCTGGAAGAGGACCGCGGCGTGCCGCGCAAACAGCGGCACACCGCCAAGCGGGTGTTCGAGCGGCTCCGGGACGAACACGGTTTCACCGGCGGCTACACGATCGTGAAGGATTACATTCGTGAGCATGACCGGCGCGGTCGCGAGATGTTCGTGCCGCTGGCCCATGCGCCCGGGCATGCCCAGGCCGACTTTGGCGAAGCGATGGTCATCATTGATGGTGTCGAGCAGAAGGCGCATTTCTTCGCCTTCGACCTGCCACATAGCGATGCCTGCTATATCCGGGCCTATCCGGCTGCGACCTCCGAGGCCTGGGTCGACGGGCATGTTCACGCCTTCGGCTTCTTCGGTCGGGTGCCGGTGTCGGTGCTCTACGACAACGACAGGTGCCTGGTGGCACAGATCCTGCCGGATGGCACCCGCAAGCGGGCCAGGCTGTTCAGCGGGTTCCTGTCACATTACCTGCTCCGTGACCGCTATGGCCGTCCCGGCAAAGGGAACGACAAAGGCAGCGTCGAGGGGCTGGTGGGCTATGCCCGGCGCAACTTCATGGTGCCGGTGCCGCGCTTCCCCTCCTGGGAGGCCTTCAACGCCTGGCTGGAAGAACAATGCCGCAAGCGTCAGGGCGATGTTCTGCGCGGCCATACCGAGACGATCGGCACGCGCCTTGACCGGGATCTCGAGGTGATGTCGGCGCTGCCGCCAGCCCTTTCGATGCCTGCGATCAGGCGAGCGGGCGGGTCACCTCGCAGGCGCTGGTGCGTTACAAGACCAACGACTATTCCGTGCCGATCGCCTACGGCCACCGCGATGTCTGGCTGCGCGGCTATGTCGACGAGGTGGCGATCGGCTGCGGCGGCGATCTGATCGCGCGCCATCCGCGCAGCTATGAGCGCGAGGATGTCGTCTTCGACCCGCTCCACTACCTTCCGCTGATCGAGAAGAAGATCAATGCCCTGGACCAGGCCGCGCCGCTGACAGGCTGGGAGCTGCCGCCCGAGTTCGCAACCCTGCGCCGCCTGATGGAAGCACGCATGCTCAAAGCGGGGCGGCGTGAGTTCGTCCAGGTCCTGCGGCTGCTGGAGGCCTTCGAGCTCGACGATGTGCAAGCCGCCGTGAAGACGGCCCTGCGCATGGGAGCCATCGGCTTCGACGCCGTCAAGCATCTCGTGCTGTGTCAGGTCGAGAAGCGACCGCCGAAGCTCGACCTCGACGTCTATCCCTACCTGCCGCGGGCCGAGGTCGGAAAGACCTCGGCGGCCAGCTACATGTGCCTGATCTCGGAGGAGGCCCGATGACCGACGCGCCCGACCTGCTGCTCGCCCATCATCTGAAGACGCTCAAGCTGCCGACCTTCCTGAGGGAATACGACAAGCTCGCGCGCCAGTGCGCCGCGGAGGGGCAGGACCACGTTCGCTTCCTGGCGCGCCTGGTGGAACTCGAACTGATCGACCGCGAACGGCGGATGGTCGAGCGCCGCATCAAGGCGGCGAAGTTCCCGGCGACCAAAAGCCTCGACAGCTTCGACTTCAAGGCGATCCCCAAGCTCAACAAGATGCAGGTGCTGGAACTCGCCCGCGGGGAATGGATCGAGCGGCGCGAGAATGTCATTGCCCTCGGCCCGAGCGGCACCGGCAAGACCCATGTCGCCTTGGGCCTTGGACTGGCCGCCTGCCAGAAGGGCCTTTCCGTCGGCTTCACCACCGCCGCCGCATTGGTCCACGAGCTGATGGAGGCCCGCGACGAGCGCCGCTTGCTACGCCTGCAAAAACAGATGGTCGGATACAAGCTCCTGATCATCGACGAGCTGGGCTTCGTGCCTCTGAGCAAGACCGGCGCCGAGCTGCTCTTCGAACTGATCTCGCAGCGCTACGAGCGGGGCGCCACCATGATCACCAGCAATCTGCCCTTCGACGAATGGACCGAAACCTTCGGCTCCGAGCGCCTGACCGGCGCTCTGCTCGACCGGCTCACCCACCATGTCCACATCCTCGAGATGAACGGCGACAGCTATCGGCTTGCCCAAAGCCGCGCCCGAAACAGCGCCAACACCTGATCACATCGTTCAGGTTTGGCCCGCTGGGCCAAAGCGCCCCGGCAGCCGCCAGCTATCTGAAAAGCGCAGCTGCCGGGGCGCGAAGCGTTCCCTTCGCTTCAATCCCATGCCCTCTCTGGCGGCAGACTTTTGCTCCGCCCCGTGGCCGGTTTTTGCTCCGCCGTTGACAGCGGTCTGGCGTGAGCAGAACCCAAACGAGCACGGAAACGTCGCAACCGGCCCTGCGACCGCGATCGATTGCCGCCACACGCTCCTGCACTCGACCAGCGATGCGCAGGAACTGGTCGGCATCGGCCTTGAGGATATCATCGCCGTCGCCATGCCCGATGCTGTCCTCGTCGCCCATAAGAATCGTGCGCAGGACGTGAAGAAAGCTGTTGCCGAGCTGGAAGCCAAGGGAGCAGCTCAGGCCGAGACCCTGCCCCGCGACTTCCGCCCCTGGGGCTGGTATGAGAGCCTCGTTGTCGGTCAGCGCTTCCAGGTGAAGCGGATCCACGTCCACCCAGGTGCCGCTCTAAGCCTGCAAAGCCATCACCACCGCGCTGAGCATTGGATCGTTGTGGAAGGCACCGCGAAGGTGACCATTGATGACGAGGTGAAGCTCGTGACCGAGAACGAGACTGTCTATATCCCGCTCAGTGCCGTCCATCGCATGGAGAACCCCGGCAAGGTTCCTCTGACGCTGATTGAAGTTCAGACCGGCAGCTATTTCGGCGAGGATGACATCATTCGTTACGACGATGTTTATGCGCGGAGATAGGGGCGATGCTTGGTTGAATGGCTTCGCCTGATTAGTCGTTTTGACGAACGCAGCTATCCGATTGAGAATATGGCTTCATCACTAAGCTCTAAGAATTGGAGGGCGTCGGGCAGGACATTGAGACGTCATTCCCGCATCTCGAACAAAATGCAACGACGACAGGCCGCGGCGCGAACGAGCGACCGGAAACTCTGCTGATGCGGAAAGCTTGGTGATCTGTCTGCGACGATCGTCAGACGCAATGAGCGCCACTCCAGGCGAACGGTGCGCCCCCGCCCAGCGAGACATAAGACACCGCACCATCCATCACCGGCCGATCTCCGCTGCTTCCAAGCAACTCACGATCACACACCCGTGACTTCCCTTGCCGAATGTATGGATTTGCATAAACACCCTTTCAGCAGCGGCAGCATCCTGCTAAACGCTCAACTTTGAACGATGTCGAATTTTCGACCCCAAACTGCGAACACCCCTCCCCTCAGGCTGCCCCGAGTCAGCGCTGATGCGGTAGCCTGCCAGAATGCGAGCTTCTGATGGCAGGCCAGCGCAGCAAGGTCCAGGAAGATATCCGCTTTCGCATCTTGCGCCTGCTCGAGGAAAACCCGGAAATGTCGCAGCGCGAGCTTGCAGACGCGGTCGGCGTAAGCACGGGAAGTGCGAACTACTTGCTCAAGGCGCTCATCGAGAAAGGCTTCGTGAAGCTCGGGAACTTCAAGGCGGCAGAAGACAAGCGCCGCTATGCCTACCTGCTGACGCCGAAAGGCGTGGCGGAGAAGGCGGCGATTACACAGCGGTTCTTGGCAAGGAAGATGGCGGAGTTTGAGGCGCTGAAGGCGGAGATTGAGCAGTTGCGCAGTGAGACTAGTGATAGTGACATGCGCAATAGCAAAAAGCGCCGATAGTTTGCGTTATTGGACTTTTGGTCGGATGAGCTTGGAAGTCGGCGGGAGTGCGCGGATGATATACGTATGAGACTCTCGAGAACTCAACAGTTTCGTCGTAAGTCACTCAGAAAAGATTTTTCGGTAACTCTTTTGTATTTGAGGGGGACTGAAACCGAACCAGCTCCCATGCATCGCTAGGCACTCCTATGGGCGAAGTATTCACCGTGAAAACAAAACTAGAAACGAAGGCCTTCTGAGGAGAGAAACCCACCGACGGTTTCTTCCGAACCGTGGAAGAAAATCGGGTTTCAGACCACGGCCCCTCCAAGCTTTTGGCGATTTCTTTGAAACTCTACGAGAAACTTCAAGTCCCGATCCTGCGCGATGCCTTGGGAATCGGTCTCGTCAAATTGCTCGCAATTCCGGCTGCGCTTGCGGTCGCAATTATCCTGGCACGCACGCTTGGCCCAAGCGACTATGGCATCTATGCGTTCGCCTTGAGCCTGACCAATCTCTTTGCGTTATTGTTGACTGGTGGGCTCGCACAGTTGGTGACCCGAGAAGTCGCCTTTGCGCTGCATGGGGAAGAACGAAGCCTCCTTAAGGGCGTAATTGAAGTCGCTACCGGATGGGGGCTGTCAAGTTCCGTATTGGCGATCTTCATTGCTTGGATCACACTCACATTTTTCTTCCCTGAAATTGAAGAAACTAGGCGGGTGGTTCTGCTAACGGGCTTTCTTGCGCTTCCAATTCTCGCCCTGTCGCCCGTTTGGGCCGGTACGCTCCGCGGATACGGCCTTGGCGCGAAGTCACAGTTTCCCGGCTTGTTGCTCATGCCCCTCACGCAGCTTGCGACCGTGTCAGTCTTGCTTTGGGTCGACTGGCTCACCGCGCAAACCGCGATGTTGGCGTTTGCATTTGCCAACGGCGTCGTGGCCGTGGTCGGCCTGTCCCTTATGCGCAGGACGATCTCCGGCGCGCTCCGCAACACGGTTGCCCAATACCGGCTCGCCACCTGGGCGAAATCGTCGGTCACGTTCACGGGCATCGCCATGATCATGTACGTCAGCACCCAAGTAGGGGTTCTTCTCCTAGGGTTCGTGTCGAGCAGCGCCGACGTCGGCGCCTACCAGATCGCCGACCGGGGGGCGCAGCTGGTCATTCTTCCCACCGCCATCATTGAGCTGGTCCTTGCCCCACATGTCGCACGCCATTTCAAGGCCGGGGAAGAAGACCGGATGCGGCGCCTGTTCCGCATTTCCCGGCTCGCCAGCGGCGGCATGACCCTGTTTCTGGCCTTGCCGATGGTCTTCATGGGGGCCCCGATCATCCGGGTAGCGTTCGGCGAAGACTATGTCGGCATGGCGGTGCACCCGCTCGCCATTATTTCAAGCGCCCTCGTCGTGCGTGCCTTGCTCGGCCCGACGACGACTTTCCTCTCGATGACCGGCAACGAAAGGTCGACCCTCGCGGCACAGGGGCTCGCGCTGGTCGTGAACGTCATCCTGACGCTGATCCTTGCGCCCCGTCTGGGCGCGACGGGCGCGGCAATCGCCTCGGCGACCGGGATCTTGCTCTGGTCGGGGTTGCTGGGCATTCAGACCTGGCGAAAGCTGGGAATTCGGGTCTTGTGGCCATTCGGTTATTGACTTCCCAGCGTCAACGACGCCTTCTGTCCGGAAGAAAGCAGGGACAAGTTTGAGAATAAGAAAAGCAACGTTGGTGGGAATTCTCATTCCCGTAGCCTTACTTTCCGAGTTCTACTACATCCCAGTGTTCGGTGGCACGCTTCGTCCTGCACACCTGCTGGCGCCTGTAGTGGTCCTGATCTTCCTCCCGTATGTGTCCCGGCTGTTCGCCGCCCCATTGTTCTGGATCCTGTTGGGTCTGCTTTTCGTGAACCTCGTTTCGGCACTGGCATCGAGCACGCCGGCAGCGGCATTCACGAGCTTGCTTCTGCTGTTCGCCAACGCTTCGATCGGGATTGCGACTGCCGTGCTGCTGGCGTCCGGTCGGATCGACATTCCGAAAGTCCATGCCCTGGTGCTGTTCGCGATCTACACCTCCGTGATATGGAGCATCGTCCAGGTCGCATCCTTTTCCCTTGGCGGGTTGAACCTGGGGCTCTCGGAACAACAGATTGGTCAAATATCGGCCGGCTTCGCTCCGGCGTTCCGAACCGAAGCCAACGGATTCGCGAAGTTCCTGAACACGGCGTTCCTTCTGACTTTCCCGGCCGTGTTAAAGCTGAAAAGCAAGCAAGCGTTTGCCACCTATGCCGTCTTCATCGGAATCGGGTTCATGTTGTCATTCACGCGGTCCGTGCTCTACACTCTACCGATCACGCTGCTTTTGGCATACGGCTGGTCCAAGTTTTCAGGTCTCGGGCGGACGGCATCTCGCCGGCCTGTTACAACCGGCGCCGTATTTGCTCTGGCCGTGTTCATTTTCGTGACGCAAGCTCAGTCGTTCAATAAATACGCCGCGCATAAGATCAGCACGTTCTTCAGCGTTAAGGAAATTCTGACAGGAGAATCCAGCGGCCTCCGCCTTGAATGGCAACAAGCGTTGATCAACGCCTTCACCAGCTCCAATCACAACTTCCTATTTGGCACGGGCTGGGGCCAAGTCTATTACTACTACAACGACGTGGCGATGCAGGCCGGCGGCGCTGACATTATCGTATTTGCGACATATGGCGGCATCTTTTCAGCGATCGGATATTTCGTGTTCATAGCGTCGGCCCTGTTTTATACTGCGCGTATGAGCAAGCGAACAAAAGGCACGCGAGATAGTTACTACTATCAGGGAATTCTGTTTGCGGTGCTCGGCGTTACAGTAACCGGCATGATCAACGGGTCGCTCAATGCGCCAGAATACTGGATCGTCATGGGGTTGGCCATTCACACAAGTGCGCGTGCCCGCCTGATGTCGCGCACAAGGGCAAGTCGTGTGCCGCTCACGGGTCTGCAAACTCCTTCTGAAATCGCGCCGGTTGCACGATGACGAATACGGCACGTCAGATGTTTCAGTTTGTGCAACGCCGGCGACCAGAACGGGTTTCCGGCGGGAGGTCTTCTTGAAAGTCCTCCACGTCATTCTCGGCAAGGCCGACAAGAACCGCCCCAATGGGGTAAACCAGGTGATCGCCGGGCTGGCGACGCATACGGCCCGGCTTGGCGTACCCGTCTCGGTTCTGGGGCTTGCCAAGAGCGCGGCCCACGAGGGCGAGCTCGTCGCGCGGGACGGGTTCGAGGTGGAAGTGTATTCCCGCCCGGGCCCGGCCTTCCGCGCGGCGTTGCGCAAGGCGGTCGGGGCAGCCGACATCGTTCACCTGCACGGCACTTATTCGCGGCTCAACCTCCGGGTCGGGCGGCTCTGCGCCGAATTAAAAACGCCCTATGTCGTAACCTTGCACGGCGGGCTGTCGCCAGCACGCAATACGTGGCGCAACGCATGGAAGAAAGACCTCTTCCACATGCTTTTCCAGAAACGGCACTTGGAACGCGCGGCGCTCATTCACGCGCTGACCGAGGAAGAGAGCACGGAAGCGCTGGAACGATTTCGCCCCGCCGCCATGACAGTCATTCCGAATGGGGTCGACCTGAGCGATTTCCCCGCGCCTGCCACCAACCGCGCGCAGAACCGGCCCATCCAGCTCGGCTACATCGGGCGTATCTCGCGCGAAAAGAACCTCGACGCGCTCTGCGAAGCTTTCGCCCAGGTCAATGGAGCTGGCGACGCGCAGCTTCTGCTCGCCGGTCCGGACTCGCCCGAGAGCGCCGCGATCCTCAGGCGCTGGTCGGCGCATGGCGTGGGCTTCGTCGGGCCCAAGTTCGGCGACGACAAGCGGGCCTTTCTCGCCGGGCTGGACCTGTTCGTGCACCCCTCGAGAGCCGACGTGTTCTCGATCGGCGCCATGGAGGCGTTGGCGAGCGGCGTCCCGCTGGTGATCTCGCGCACCTCCGATGCCAGCCATTTCGCCGGAACCGGAGCTTTCATCCTGTGTGAGCCGACGGCGTTCGGCATCGCTCGGGCGCTGCGCCGGGCATTTAATTGCCAGGCCGGCTGGCCGGAAATGGCCCGACGCGGCAGGCAGCTAGTCGAGAGCCGCCTAAACTGGAACGCCGCCGCGACCGACTTGATGGCGGCCTACAAAAACGTTCTGGAGCGCTGAGATGTCAATCAAGCAGGAGGCCACCGGGCTTATTCACAGCGCGCTCGACGGAAAAATGGATTTCTTGGAATTGCGTGGCATCGACGAATTTGCCCGCGAAGGCGGCGACATCGACGTGCTCGTGCCGCGCAACCGCGCCCGCGAAGCCCTCGGGCTGGTTGCCGAACTGGCCGCGAGCCGAGGCTGGTCCGTCGCAGGATGGCGCGATATCGGCTATATCACCCAAGCCTGTTTGGCGACCCGTGAAACCGCCGGCGCGCCACGGCAGGCGGTCAAGATCGACCTGTGGAACGGGGTCGGTTGGCTCGGCATGGGGGCCGATCCCTATGCAGTTGCCCTGTTCCATCATCTTGAGACGAGGGGCCCAGCCGAAACGATAGGGCTGGTGACACTGCTGCAGAAACTGCTTTATCCTGGCTACTTGCGTGATCGCGACCGGCAACGGGTTCTGGCCGCCTGCAGTGCCAACGAGATCGCGGCATTCGTTGCGGCAAACAGCATTCCGCTCACTTCGGCCGATCTGGAACGCGACAGGCTTGGCCGCCTCGCGCGCTGGCGGTTGCGCGCCGCGTCGGCCGGGGCGGCGAACGCGGGCCTGCCGCTCTGGCTAGCGCGGATCGCCTGGCGCCGGTTGGCCTTCGCTCTCGTCCCGTCGTCGCTGCCCGGGATGCGCATCGTGGTTTGCGGGGCAGACGAGCCGCGCCGCGCCGCGCTCGCCAAACGGTTCCGCGCCCTTTGCCGCAGCAGCGGGTTTCACGAACCGGTATCCTACTTGCAGGCCGATGGGGCCGCCGAAGCCGGTGCACGGCGGCCGCTCGCCGCTGCGCGGCAGGTGTTGAGTGCAGCCCGTGGCGAGGTCGTACTGGTGCCCATCGCGGTCCCCACACCACAAGCCGGCGGCCCGGATCGACACGCAAAGACACTTCACGTCTCGCTTCCAGGGAGCCCAACAGAAGGGAGTGACGACCTCGACGTTCTCCTTGCCGCGGTCACCAAACAGTCGCTCGGCACTTTGCGCGGAAAGGGGGCGGCATGACCCATCACGCAAGAACGGTCGTATTCCTCGGCCCGGACGGCGCAGGCAAAACCACGCTCCTCACGCTCGTCGAACAGGCCCTGACAGAGCAGGGCATCGACTTTGCGCACTATTATTTCGCGCCGGGATTTCTCAAGCGCTACCGACCATCCGGCACACCGACCGTCACTACCAACCCACACGGGGGGCGCCAATATGGCGCTGGCCTCGTGCTGATGAAGATCTCGCTGATGCTATTCGAGTTCAACATGGGGCTGCCCATGGTGAAGCGCCGCAACCGGCTGGTCCTGTTCGACCGGTTCATCCATGACATTCTCATTGACCCGCGCCGCCACCGGATGGACCGGGTGCGCTGGTGGATGCGGGCGCTGCTAAAGCTCGCGCCACGCCCCGATCTCGCCATCATCATTACCGCCCCGACCGGGGTCATCCAGACGAGAAAGCAGGAAGTCTCCGCGGCCGAGACCGAACGTCAGGTGCAGGCCTACAAGGATGCAGCTGGCCTGTTCGCGCGGGCAATCGCGCTCGAGAACGTTGGCCCGCCCGAGGCCACCGCGCGGCGCATCGTCGAGGAGGTCATGCGCCGTTGATCAATCTCGTTCCCCTGTTCGGTCCCCGATCGGCGACGGGCCAGACTACCGCGTTCCGGCTATTCCCGCGCCGAGGCGCCGAACGCTGGATGCTCGAGACCCGGTTCCGTCGCCCGTGGCATCTGGAAACATGGCCACAGGCGAACCGGCGCGCCAAGGTAATCTATCGCGCCGCGAGGCTTCTGGGCGACCTGGGCCTAAACCTGCCATCCCGGCGTATCACGCTCTCCATCGGCAATGACTCGCTCTACGCCCAGCTCCGTGGCCGGTTTGACGCGCTCGGGATTTTTCTTGGCACCCCCGGACCGAACCGCAAGGTCGTTGTCTTTGCCAGGGGCCGCGAGGGGGCCTGGTTCATCAAGGTGCCCATCGGCGAAACGAGCGCGGCGCTAGCCCAGACCGAAGCGTCGGTGCTCGACACGCTGGCCGGCGACCCGAACCTCTCCCCGCTGGTGCCGCGCTGCTTATGGATTGACGAAGCACTCGCCATCGAAGACGTTCGCGCCGCGGGCGCCATCTTCGCACCGCTCGACCCCGGAGAAGTCCTGCGGGTGCATGCGCTGCTGTTTGCCCGCAGCCGGAGCGACATCCCGCTCGCGGATCTCGTGCGGCGCTGGACGGCGTCCGAGGCCGAGGCGACGCCGCATGGCCATCCCGGCACGGCCCGGGCCATCGCCGCCGCCCGCGCCGCCGCCCGCTCGTTCCTCGGCAGCCTGGCCCCCGACACCGCGGTCGAATGTTACGAGGCCCATGGCGATTTCACCCGCTGGAACGTGCTGCGCGCCGCCGACGGCTCGGCCCGCATCATCGACTGGGAGCTTTTCGGCGTCCGGCCGAAATTCTTCGATCCGTTCCACTATCTCGTGTCTCAAGCGATCCTCGTAGACCGGCTTCCGGCGCCGGCGATCCTGGAACGGGCCGAGCGCTTGGCCGAGGGAGCGGATTCACTGGACATCTACTCGAGGTGGCTTTACTTCGGCCTCTATGTTGCAGGCCAAGTATGCTATTATAGCGGCATTTACGAACGTCAGACCGAGTTCTATGCGCAGGCGTTTTGGCAGCTTGAAACTTGGACCGAGCTTCTCGAAATGCTCTGCGCGCGCCCGCCCGGCGATGCAAATCGCCTAGGCCCGGGCGCACCGAAAAACTTCGGAAATGCGCAATGACGTTTCGTGATTTCCTCGTCGCCTCGGTGTCTCGCATGTTCGCTCGCCTGTTCAGCCTCGACCCGGACGTGCCCGTTCCTAGGTTTGTCACCCTGGCTTGGTCGACCGCCGCCGGCCTTGTGCGTGGCGCCCTCCTCGCACGTCGCCGGATCGTCTTGTCACGCTGGGCGAGGATGCGGGCATGTTACGCACCGCGGGCGGCCTCGTGCGGATCGAGGAACATAGCCTCGTCGACTGCCTCTCGCGCGAGGGCATTTCGCTCGGGCGCAACTTCAAGCTCGTCGCGTATTTGCGCATGATCGCCAGCGGCTCAATCAGCGATCTCGGCAAGGGCATAACCGTTGGCGACAACGTCGGGATCGGCGAATTCGCCTATATCGGCGGCGCGGGCGGGGTGGTGGTTGGCGCCGATTGCATTGTCGGGCAATACCTGAGCATACCTCCCGAAGACCACGTCTTTGCTGACCCGGCGCACCCGATCCGCGATCTGGGGGGCACGCGCAACGGGATCGAAATCGGGCCGGGCTGCTGGATCGGCGCGAAGGTCACGATCCTCAATTGTGTCCAGGTCGGGGCGGGATCTGTGATCGCCGCTGGCAGCGTGGTCTCCCGTAGCTTCCCCGCCCGCAGCCTGATCGGCGGCGTGCCCGCCCGCCTGATCCGGCCCCTCGACGTCGAAACGACACCGACATGACCGAGGCTGGACAACTCACCGCCAAGCCCTCCGGGGCCAGACGGAATTGCGTCCTGGTCGCTGCCTACGACGCGGGGATGCGCACTAGCGAGGGCTATGTCGCGCGTAGTCTACTGACCCGGATCGACCCCGGCGAACGGGTGATCCTTGTTACCCGCCGTAACAACGTCGCCGAGCTTCGCGCCAACCCCGAGTTCCGCGCCGCCGCCAACGTGCGCCTGGTCGGCTACGACCTGCCCCGCTGGGCCGCCTGGTGGAAGAAGGGGCCACGCGGCTACGGCCTCTACGCCTATCTCTGGCAAGTGACATGGCCTCTAGTCCTGAAACGTCGGCGCTGGCTGACCCGCCGCCTCGCCATCGTCCACACGTTCAATTTCCATAACGACAGCATTCCGAGCCTTGGCTGGGTCCTCGGGCGGCCGTCGATCTGGGGGCCGGTCAACCACAATGAAGGCGTGCCGCTCTGGCGCACGCGCGACTGGCCCGCGAGATTGCGCCGCAAGACCGCGATCAAGGCGCGCCTGCGCCAGCTTGCCTGGCGGCTAGACCCTCTGCTCTACCTTGCCAAGGCCCGGACCGGGCTGGTGTTCTCCGCCGGCAGCTGGGTCGACTCGCGGCTGCGGCTTGCCGGGCGTAAGAACGTGCGCCGGCGCAGCCAGCTCGGGCTCGACCCGTCGATCCTGCCGCCACCCACGATTCGTGCGCCCGGCGGCCTGCGCCTGGTGAGCGGCGGGCGGCTCGACTGGATCAAGGGGCTCGACCTTGCGCTGGAGGCCCTTGCCCTGCTTCCCGAAAGCGCATCGCTCACCATCATTGGCGACGGCCCCTGCCGCGGGGCACTGGGCCGCCGCGCCGAAAACCTCGGGGTCGCCAAGCGCGTGACCTTCCATCCGGCCGTCCCGCGCGACGAACTTCTGCGCGCCTATCTGAACCACGACCTGTTCGTGTTCCCCTCCGCCGAGGCGGGCGGACTCGCCTGGGTGGAAGCGCTTGCGATCGGGCTGCCGGTGGCCGGGTTTGAGGGGCCGACTGAGCTTGCCGACATGGCTGCACATCTTCCGGGAATTCACATCGCGCCCGCTCGGAGCACACGCGAAGCGAACGTCGCGGCATTCGCGCAGACAATCGCGGCCGCGATTGCCAGCCAAGGCGATTCCGCTGGCCGGGCCGCAGCCGCCCGCGCGCATTATGGTTGGGACGGGTTCGCGGATGAGATCCAGACCGCCTACCGCGCATTTCGCGGAGCGCCTCAGTGATAGTCTTCTGCCACCTGCTGAACGATGCCTCGGGGAGCCCAGTGATCCTGCGCGAAACAATCGGCGCGCTCGCGGCGGCCGACCCCGACCGCATCCTGTTCGTCGGCAGCCAGGGTCGTGGCGTGTTGGAAGACACCGGCGTGCCGATCCGCCGCTACTGGTATCGCCGTAGCCGGTTCAGGCTAGTAACCCTCGCCACGTTCGCGTTCAGCCAGCTGGCGCTTTACCGCGCTCTTTCGCGGGCCGACTTGCCCACCGGAGCCGTGATTTACGTAAACACGTTGCTGCCCTTCGGCGCCGCGCTCTGGGCGGCCTGGCACGGCCACACAGTCGTCTACCACGCCCATGAAGTGTCGATCTCTCCGCGCCCGCTTAGGTGGTTCCTGCTGCGCGTGGCGCAACGGACTGCGACCCGAGTGCTCTACGTGTCCGAGGATCACCACCGGCGCCTGCCGGTCGCGGGCGTTCCCGCCACGGTCCTGCCCAACCCGGTGTCAGCGCGGATCGCGACGCGCGGCTTCGCCACCGCCTATGCGCCACGCCGCTCCGGGCATTTCGAGGTCCTGATGCTGGCCTCGCCGCGCGACTTCAAAGGCGTGCCGGAGTTTCTCGGCCTAGTGGAACGGTTCCAAAACCGCCCCGACATCCAGTTCACTTTGGTGCTGAACGGTGACCGCGACGAGGTCGCTGCATACCTGCCGCCTGGACCGGTGCCGGGGAACGTGACCATTCATCCCCGCACCGACAGGCCGGAAGATTTCTACGCGACCGCCGACGTGGTGGCGAACCTGTCGCGGGTCGATCTCTGGATCGAGACATTCGGTCTGACCATTGCCGAGGCGATGACATTCGGCCTACCGGTGATCGCACCGCCGATCGGCGGCCCCGCTGAAATCCTGCGTGACGGCGTAGAAGGCTTTCTGGTCGATTCACGGGATGCGGCCACGCTGGCGGACCGGGTGACCACCCTGTTCGAAAACCCGGCGGCGGCGCTGGCAATGTCGGCCGCTGCCCGGCAGCGCGCACGGGATTTCACCATCGAAACCTTCACCGCCGACTTGCAGTCCTTGATCGTCGCAATGCCGGCCAACCCGACCCGAACGGAGCACCGCGTATGAAACTCGCAATCCTCGGCACTGTTGGCGTACCCGGCTCCTACGGCGGGTTCGAGACCCTCGCCCAGAACCTCGTCGACCATCACGGCGCCACCGGCAACAGCGCCGCGCTCGCCGTCTATTGCTCGGCCAAGGCTTTCCCGGACCGGCCCGATAGCTACGGCAGCGCCCGGCTGCGCTACATCGGGCTCGATGCCAACGGCGCGCAATCCATCGCCTACGATGCGCTCTCGCTATTCGACGCCGTCCGGCGCGGCGATAACCGGCTGCTCTTGC
This sequence comes from Thioclava electrotropha, assembly GCF_002085925.2. Lineage (NCBI taxonomy): Bacteria > Pseudomonadati > Pseudomonadota > Alphaproteobacteria > Rhodobacterales > Paracoccaceae > Thioclava > Thioclava sediminum. The sequence goes on along the minus strand of NZ_CP053562.1, from coordinate 643,753 downwards.
TCGGCGTCTCGGGCGCGCTCGTCCTGCCCTTGGTGCGCCTTGTCAGCCGCGCCCGAATCGTTACGAATATCGACGGCATCGAGTGGAAACGCGAGAAGTGGACTGGCCTCGCCAAAGCCGTGCTGCGCGTCTCGGAATGGGCCGCGGTACGATTCTCGCATGTGGTGATCGCCGACAACCAGGCGATCGCGGATTACGTGACCGCGACCCATACCCGCCCCTGCGCCGTTGTCGCCTATGGCGGCGACCACGCGCTCGATGCCGCGCCCGACCCGCGCGCCACCGCCGACCTGCCCGAGAACTACGCTCTTGCCTTGTGCCGGATCGAGCCAGAAAACAACGTCGCGATGATCCTCGAGGCTTTCGTCGGCCTAGAAACGCCGCTGGTCTTTGTCGGCAACTGGGACAAGAGCGCCTATGGCCGCGACCTGAAGGCGCGGTTCGCCGATCACCCGAATATCACCATCCACGACCCGGTCTACGATCCGAGCGGGCTACGTGCCATTCGCGACCGCGCCACGGTCTACGTGCATGGCCATTCCGCTGGTGGCACCAATCCCTCGCTGGTAGAGATGATGCATTTTGACATTCCGATCTTGGCCCACGGCTGCTCGTTCAATCGGCACACGACGGAAGAGAAGGCCCGCTATTTTATGAGCGCGGATGAGTTGGCCGAGGCAGTTCGTAGCCTGTCGGGGCAAGATGCCGCGCAGATCGGCGCCGACATGGGAGAGATTGCCCGCCGCCGCTATACGTGGGACCAGATCGGCCGGACCTATTTCGAGTTGCTGGAGAGCTGACGTGGACATTGACGAAACATCCCTGCCTGGTGTCGTCTTGCTGACCCCGAAGCGATTCGGCGATCACCGCGGGTTTTTCTCCGAGAGCTATTCGGCGAAGCGATTTGCCGAGGCAGGGATCGAGATCGATTTCGTGCAGGACAACCATTCGGTCTCGGAGACCGTGGGCACGGTGCGCGGGTTGCATTTTCAGGCCCCGCCCCATGCGCAGGCGAAGCTGGTGCGCTGCGGCCGTGGGCGGCTCTGGGATGTCGCGGTGGATATCCGCAAGGGCAGCCCGACCTATGGCCAGTGGTTCGGCACGGAGCTGAGCTTCGAGAATGGCAAGCAGCTGCTGATCCCGGCAGGCTTTGCGCATGGGTTCGTCACGCTCGAGCCGGGCACCGAGATCGTCTACAAATGCTCGGATTACTACGCGCCCGAGTGTGAGGGCGCGATCCGCTGGGACGACCCGGATCTGGGCATCGACTGGCCGCTTTCCGCAGGAATAGAGCCTGTTTTGTCCGGTAAAGATGCCGAGGCGCCGCTGTTTGCCGGGCTCAAAAGCCCCTTCACCTGGGAGGGCGCAGTATGAAGATCCTCGTCACCGGCGGCGCAGGTTTCATCGGCTCCGCGGTCGTCCGTCTCGCCGTCTCGCGCGGCCATGAGGTGGTGAACCTCGACGCGCTGACCTATGCCGCCTGCCTCGAGAATGTCGCGCCCGTCGCCGACAGCCCGCTTTATGCTTTCGAGCAGGCCGATATCCGCGACCCCGAGGCTTTGACGGCGATCTTCGCCCGTCACAGGCCCGACGCCGTGATGCATCTCGCCGCCGAAAGCCATGTGGATCGTTCGATCGACGGCCCCGGCGCCTTTATCGAGACGAACGTGATGGGCACCTACAACATGCTGCAGGCGGCGCGTGCCTACTGGGAGGGTGAAGGCCGCCCCGACAGCTTCCGCTTCCATCACATCTCGACCGACGAGGTCTATGGCACGCTCGGCGCAACGGGCCAGTTCACCGAAGAGACGCCCTACGCCCCGAACAGTCCCTATTCCGCCTCGAAAGCGGGCTCGGACCATCTCGTGCGCGCCTGGCACGAGACCTATGGCCTGCCGGTCGTGCTCACGAACTGTTCGAACAATTACGGCCCCTATCACTTCCCGGAAAAGCTGATCCCGGTCGTGATCCTGAACGCGCTCGCGGGCAAGCCGCTGCCGATCTATGGCGACGGCTCGAACGTGCGCGACTGGCTCTATGTCGAAGATCACGCCGATGCGCTGCTCTTGGTGCTGGAGAAGGGCGCCTTGGGCCGCAGCTACAATATCGGTGGCGAGAACGAGCGGTCGAATCTCGAGCTGGTCCAGACGATCTGCACCATTCTCGACAAGCTGCGTCCGGGCGATGCGCCCTATGCCGATTTGATCACCTTCGTCACCGACCGCCCCGGCCACGATGCGCGCTACGCGATCGACCCGACCCGCATCCGCGAGGAGCTGGGCTGGCGGCCGAGCGTCACCGTTGAAGAGGGGCTCGAGCGCACGGTGCGCTGGTATCTCGAGAACGAGGATTGGTGGCGCCCGCTGCTGGAGCGGCACGGTGTCGGTGAAAGGCTGGGCAAGGCATGATCCTCGTCTTCGGACAGACCGGCCAAGTCGCGCAGGAGCTGCAGCGCCTCGTGCCCGATGCGGCGTTTTTAGGCCGGAATAGGGTCGATTTGCGTGATCCCGGCGCCGCAGCTGAGGCGATCCGGGAAGCCAAGCCCGAGGCCGTGATCAACGCAGCGGCCTATACCGCCGTTGACAAGGCCGAAGAAGAAGAGGCGCTCGCCCAAGTGGTCAACGGTGACGCGCCCGCGGCGATGGCCGAAGCCTGCCGCGACCTTGGCATCCCGTTCGTTCACATCTCCACCGATTACGTTTTTGACGGCTCGGGCGAGGCGCCGTTCAAGCCGACCGACCCGACCGCTCCGCTTGGCGCCTATGGCCGCACAAAGCTCGCCGGCGAAGAAGCGATCCGGGCTGCGGGTGGCCCCTTCGCCAATCTGCGCACCAGCTGGGTCTTCTCGGCCCATGGCGGGAACTTCGTGAAGACGATGCTGCGCCTGTCGGAGAGCCGCGATCGCCTGACGATCGTCGCCGACCAGATCGGCGGGCCGACACCGGCCAAGGCGATCGCCGAGGCCTGCCTGACTATGGCGCAAGTGTTGCAGCGAGCGCCCGAGAAGAGCGGCGTTTACCATTTCTCAGGCTCTCCCGATGTAAGCTGGGCAGGCTTCGCGCAGGAAATCTTCGCGCGGACCGGGCGCGACGTGACGGTGGAGGACATCCCCACCGCCGACTTTCCGACGCCTGCGAAACGGCCGCTGAATTCGCGGCTCGACTGCAGCGATCTGGCCGTGTTCGGCCTGAAGAGACCCGATTGGAAAGCGGAATTGAATGAAGTGTTAACTGAATTGGGGGCGGTATGACCAAACGCAAAGGCATTATTCTGGCGGGCGGCTCGGGCACGCGGCTCTATCCGATCACGATGGGCGTCTCGAAGCAGCTTCTGCCGGTTTATGACAAGCCGATGATCTACTACCCGCTGACGACGTTGATGCTGGCCGGCATCCGCGAGATCGCGGTGATCACGACGCCGCATGATCAGGAGCAGTTCATCCGCACGCTCGGCGATGGCAGCCAATGGGGGCTGAGCCTGACCTATATCACGCAACCCTCGCCCGACGGTCTGGCGCAGGCCTATCTGCTGGCCGAGGAGTTCCTCGCCGGCAGCCCGTCGGCGATGGTTCTGGGCGACAACATCTTCTTCGGCGCGGGGCTCGGCGAGATCCTGAAAGCGGCGAATGCGACCACAGATGGCGGCACCGTCTTTGGCTATCGCGTGCGCGATCCGGAGCGGTATGGCGTGGTGGATTTCGACGACAGCGGAAAAGTGCGCGCGATCATCGAGAAGCCCGACGTGCCGCCCTCGCAATTCGCGGTGACGGGGCTCTACTTCCTCGACGAGACCGCGCCGGGCCGCGCCAAGACCATCACGCTTTCCGCCCGTGGCGAGTTGGAGATCACGTCTCTTCTGGAAACCTACCTGCATGACGGCGCGCTCTCGGTCACCCAGATGGGCCGGGGCTTTGCCTGGCTCGACACCGGGACGCATAGCAGCCTGCTCGACGCGGGGAATTTCGTGCGCACGCTGGAAGAGCGGCAGGGCCTGCAAAGTGGCTCGCCCGACGAGATCGCCTTCGAGAAAGGCTGGATCAGTGCCGACGCGCTCGCCGACCGGGCGAAGAAATTCGGCAAGAACAGCTATGGTGAGTATTTGGAAACGACTGTGAAGATCAGGAAATGACCGAGCTCAGTGACGTTATGATCCACCCCGTCCTCCTTTGCGGCGGCTCGGGCAGGACGCGAAGGGGTGACGGTGGCGCCGCTTCCAAGGACAAGGTAAAACCAACGCCTCGAAATTCTTGAGCCAAAAAGCAAGAGCCACGACACCAAAGTCGTGGCTCTTTTTGTTTGAAGATCTTTCTATCGCGACGCGACATAAGGAAAGAAAAACTGACACTCTGTCTGTGGATGCAGCCCTGCTGCCCCCTCGCGAAAACACTTACGTGAGTTCGGACGAGTCGAAGGATACAATCGCCGCCCCAACTCGATCGGCACTATCCGCCCCGGACCAATACGCGCGAGCTTCCATCCAATCCGCCTCGGAAACCGGGTCACCGAAACCAGGATCCGAAAGTTGACGAAGCCCGTAGTCCAGATGCACGAGGCGCCCCAAGATTTTCATATCATCGAGATCGATCGCGACCTCCAGCACATCTCGCCCCACCACGATACCTGAACCGGCGTCGACAACGAGATAGCGCCGAATAGCCTTCAGCAGGGACTCCGCCGGATCGAGATCCGGCTCAGGCCCCTCCGCTCTCTGGAAGAGCCAGCGATGGGCATAGCTGCAAGCCTCATCCGTGAGTAGGACATACTGCAACTCTTCTTCCTTGAATGGCCCTCTCCGCGCGGTCATCGACCGGGTCTCGAGGAATCCGCGCCCTTTGAGTTTGAGCGCGCCTTCGTAGCTCGTCGCACCATTCTCCAACAGCTCGAGGAGCGGACGTAGCAAGGGGTCCGCCAGCATGTTCTTGATACGGCGATAGACAAACCCATCACCGAGTGATCCGGCAAGACTGCGATCACGATGAATATACATCTCTCGATCGGAAATGAGCAGAAAATTGGGGTCGATTTCAGTTGCGTCCATCGAGGTGGTCCCTTTGCAAAGATGTATTAGCGAGCGCACGAATGTCTCTTATAACAGGTAGAGCTAAAACCAACATTGCGCGATTGCAAGGGGGTGAAACGGACGCCGAAAAGCCCTCTGCGCGACACGCTCGCGAGCAACCTCAGATCACTGCGCGCAGAGCGTGGATGGTCGCAGGAACGTCTAGCGCTCGAATCTGGTCTCAACAGAACCTATTTGAGCGCCGTGGAGCGTAGCGAACAGAATATCTCCATCGACAATGTCTGGCGCCTCGCGCAGGCACTCGATATCGACCCCGCTAATCTGCTCAAGGTGAAACTGCGGAGCTGATCGCTCACGCGGCTTAGAACGCGATCGGCTCAAGGAGCGCCGCAATCGTCGCCAACCGGCCACCCTCTCCATAGCGCTCGCGCCCCAGAGCATGCCCCATGATGTCGCGCCGGATCCGCTCATCGATTTCCGCTGCAAGCATCCGATCTTCAAACGCATGCCGCAAGCTGTAGAGAGAATGCCGCTCGCTCTCGAGGAGACCGGCATCGCGCAGATAGGTGTTCACTGTGGCACTCAGCGTGGCCGAGCTTTCGCGATAACGCGAGAACCCATCCGGGAACGCTCGCATAGCCGCGAGCGACACCTCGTGCAGGGGCATGACGCGCTCCGCATTCTGCGTCTTTAAAACCCGTCCGATCGGCTGAAGGAGCAGATGCGGGATCGGATCATCGAGCCGGATCTCCTCGGGTCGCAGCGCTGCGATTTCGCTCGGACGCAGCCCGGTATTCACCATCACCAGCAAGATCGCCCGCGCCTGCGGCTCCAGCCCATCAAGCGCCCCAGGAGCCAGCAAGCGGTCCCGGACCCACGCGTCGGAGAAGGAAGGCCGCCGCGCAGCTTTCCCCTGTCGGAAGCCGAGGTCCTCAAGCGGCAGCTCGAGCCCGAGCCGTTTGTCGCGGTTCACACGCTTCAAGACCGCACTGAGATGCGTCAGATCCTTGTTCGCGGAGTTTGCCGTGAGCCTTTCGGACGCCATCCGCTCTGCCCACCAATCGCGAAAATCCAGAAAATCATCGCGCGTCAGATCATCAAGCGGCTTGTCCCCGACAACAGCGATGAAATTCTGCACCGCCTTGATATGCGGGTAACGCCAGCGCCGAACTTGGTCCGCACTCTTGCCCAAGGTCTTGTCACGAGCGAGCCCCCAGAAAAGCTCGAGCGCCCGCGATACGGTGATCAACGGCAGTTCCGCCCCACCCAGGAGCGAATCCGCCCCAAGCGGATCGCGCATCTCGTCACTGGCAACCAGGTCGATACGCGCGAGTAGCTCTTGCACAGGCAGACGCGCCACTTTGCGCGCATCGAGAAACCGGTAGCCTCGCGCCTTAGCAAATCGCTTGGCCGCAGCAAACCGCGCCTCCGCGTCCTCCGTGTCGCCATCGAGCATCGCCTCCCAGACCTCGACCTGCTCGGCCCAGAGCACCGGGGCCTTCTCTCGCGCCAATGTCTCAGACCCCGTCCGAAGGCTGATCACCACTTCGCGGCGCGGATCGACAGAGGCATACCCCTTGGGAACCCGCCGACGCAGATGCCAGACGTCGCCACGTTTGGTGATATTCATCGCACATCTCCGGAAAAGAGCCTTGTGTATCACCATGTGTAGCACGAAAGCCTTATCTATGGAAGCGAATTCGACATAAGTAATTGATTTATTTATATTATTTTTATGTTCCAGATTGACATTAGGCGGAAACGTGTCGGAGAGGAATTCCGCCAATCAGCGCCGAGAAGGGAGCATGAGATCATCCCGCGCCTACGTCAGACGCGCCGGGCGTGATCGATAACCTGAGCAAGCACACCAGCGGCCATTTCCTGCGCGGAACGTGCATGCGCGACATATCCGAAGGGTTCGACGAGCCGCGCAATTCCCGCGTCCCCCACCCCGGCGGCGCTCAAGGCCGCTTCGCGCAATTGACGCGCCCGAAGGCTTCCCTGCGCCCCGATATAGAAAGCGGGCGTCTCCAAGGCATGCGTCAATAGCGCGGTTTCGCGCTCATGGTCGTGGAAGAAAAGCGTGACGGCGGTGCGATGATCGACATGGGCCGTATCGGGCCAGGTCTTGCCGGAAAATGCGCATGCGCCCGCAATGCCGTCGCGCGTTTCCTCGGCTCCGGCATATAGCGTGACCGGCAATCCAGCAGCCTGCGCAAGCGCGGAAAATCCCCGAGGCTCGGGACCATCGCCAAAGACCAGAACTCGCACTTTGGGGCGCAAGGTCATGGTCAGACCGCCGCGCGTCGCGCCGTTTTCGATCTGGCCATCCGGCAGCACCGTCAGCGTTACATTTTCACGCGCGACCAGACGGCGATGCACCGCGTTCAAAACCTCACGATCCGGGGCCGGCAGCAAGGTGACTTCCAGCCCGCCCCCACAAGGCAGTTGAATATCCATGAAAGGCGACCCGCGCCCGTAACGCAGCACTTTCGGGGCGCCGCTTTTCAACGCCTCCACCGCATGAAGCGCGACATCCTCGTCGATACATCCCGACGACAAATTGCCGAACCGCCGCCCGGCACCATCGACTGCCATGCCAGACCCGAGCGGGCGATATGACGGCCCCTCGACATGGCTGATGAAACACTGACACATTGGCCCCGCCCCCAAGAGCCGAGCCAAGGGCCATTCGGTCTCGCATAGAACTGTCGTCGACTGATCCATGCCATTTATCCTCTTAGAAAGACGTTCGTTTTCTGTGTGCCTCGATCGCGGATCGGTCCCTCCCGCTCGTTCTTGCGACCAAGCTCATCCAATCCCGTCACATGCGGCCCATGCGGCCCGCCGCGACAGCTTCGGACGGTTTTGTCCCGCAGGTTCAAATCTAGCGTTCTCTCCCGGACCTACGCGCCGCGCTTCGGCCCGGGAGAGAGGAATAGACCGATCACAGCGCCGGAGATCTCTTAACCGATGATCAGCACTGGAAAGGAGGCCACGAGGATCAACACACCCAACATCACCCCGACATAGGGCAGCGCACCGGCAAAGATGGATTCCAGGGAGACGCTTCGGTCTCCAAGCGTCGAATGCACCGTGAAGATCGAAATCCCGAAGGGCGGGGTGAGCAACCCGACCTCGACCGCAATCACCGTGATGATGCCGAACTGGATCAAGTCATAACCAAGGTGCTGCGCGATGGGAGCTGCGATGGGCACCACGATCAGCAGGATCGAACTGCTATCCAGGATCATACCGAGAAGCAGCACCAGCAGCACATAGACGATCAGGAACCCGACCGGGCCAAAGCCACTGCCGCTCACAAAGGCGCCGATAGCGGCGGGGATACCTGCGACGGCAAGCATCTGGCTGTAGAAGCCAGCGGCCACCAGCAGCGCGAGGATGCCGACCGAGATGGTGCCGGTCTGGCTCAGCACCGCCCAGCAGCCGCGCAGGTTCAGGCTACGCCGGAAGATCGCAATGATGAGCGCCGCGAAGGCTCCGACGCCCCCGGCTTCCGTCGGGGTGAAGAACCCGGAATAAAGGCCACCCAGCACGAAGGTCACCAGCACGATGATCGGGACGATCTTGCGCAGGAGCTCTCCCGTCGACAGGTCATCATAGGCCTGCGCCTCGGGGTCGGCCTCTTGGGTCTTGGGGGAGGCAAAGACGATGCCGGGCGCGAATTTCGCGGCCAGCAGGATCCACAGCACGAAGCCCGTCGCCAGCAGCGCGCCAGGCACCAGCCCCGCGATGAACATCCGGCCGATGGATTGCTCGGCCAAGACGCCATAGATGATCAGAAGCAGGCTCGGCGGGATGAGCATGCCGAGAACCGAACTGCCCGCGACGGTGCCCGCGGAAAACGACGGCGAATAGCCGTGGCGCGTCATCTCAGGCACGGCGACCTTGGTGAAGACCGCCGCCGAAGCGATGGAAACGCCGGTCACGGCGGCAAAGACGGTGTTGGCCGCCACGGTGGCGATGCCAAGGCCGCCAAGCAGGCGGCGCAGCAGCGCCTCGGCGACGTCAAACGTATCCTTGCCCACATTCGAGATGCTGACGAGATGCCCCATCAGAACAAAGAGCGGGATCGTCGCGAAGAGATAGTTGGCAACCCCATTGTAGGCGGCGATGGACATGAGCCGCATGGAAAGGTCGAAATTGCCGCGAATGATCCAGACCCCGGCAAAGGCCACGACCAGAAGCGCCACGGCGATGCGCATCCCCAAGAGCACGAGCGCGAAGAGCACGCCAATGAGGATCAGTCCTATGGTGATGCTGCTCATGTCAGAAGTGCTCCTCAGTCGGGCGGTTCAGCAGGGTCTCGACGGCCGAAAAGACGCAGGCGAGACTGGTGACCGAGGCCCCCAGCACCACCAACAGATGGAAGGGGAAGGTCGGCAGCGTCCAGACGCCGCGCACCCCGAAAAACTCGGAGCTGACCCAGGCGTCATGCGTATCGGGCCAGGCGGCGAGCGCCACGAGTCCGAAGATGACCGCCCCGGCAAGCGTAAACAGGCTGTCCAATAGCCGCACCGACCGGGGCGAAAAACGCTGGAGCCCACGCATCAGGAAATCCGACCGGATCAGGGTGCCGTTCAGCGCGGCAGCCGGCAGCAGCAGGAAGACGATCGCCACGACCGAGCGGGCCGCGATCTCGGCGACGCCGATGATCGGTGCGGCCAGAAAATTGCGACCGACCACGTCGGCGACGATCAGCAACATGATGGCAAAAATCCACAGCACGCCCACCGCCGCCATCGCGTTCAGGGCAAGCTGGAGCCCGCGCCGAAGCGCGGGCAGGCTGGTAGCCAGGAGACTGGCGCGTTGCATAGAGGCTCCCTCAGTTGCGCGCGGGATCGAAGCCATGACTTCAGATCCCGGCGGTCCAGTCGCGGGCAGGTTTGATGCCACGAGCTTCCAGTTCGCCAAAATACGCTTTGGCCACCGTTGCCGCCGCCGCACCATTGGCCTCAAGCCAAGGCTTCGCGACGTCGGGGAGCGTCTCGGCCCAGCGTTCGCGCTCTGCGGGAGCCATTTCGGTGATCTGAAGCCCGGCGCCCTTCATCTCGGTGATCGCCTCGGTCGTGCGCTTCGTGATGTAGTCGCCATGCGCGCGCGAGGTGATACGCCCCGCTTCTTTCAGCGCGGCCTGCACGGGCTCGGGCAGCCGGTCGTAGAAGCCCTTGTTCACCGCGATCCCGCCGAAATACATCGAGCCGAAGCCGACCCGGGTCAGATGCGGCGCAACCTCGTAGACCCGTGTGGGCTGGATGCCGCTGGCGAAGGAGAGCGTGCCCTCGGAAACGCCGGTCTGGATGTCGGTGTAATAGGTGGTCAGCGCGCCATCCACCGGCGTGCAGCCGGTCTCCGCCAGCCAGTTGGCCGAGGTGCCCGGCGCGTTGAGGCGGCGGTTCCGGATGTCATCGACCGAGGTGATGGGGAATTTGGCGTAGACGTCGTAGCTGTCGGTCACCAGCGAGGACAGATGCACCATGTTCTGGTCGGTCCACCCTGCGCGCAGCTCCGGCAGCTCGTCGGTCAGCTTGTCGAAGATGTCGATGGTGACGTTATGATCGACATTCGCGAAGGGGGTGAAATAGGTCACGTTCTGCAGCGGCATCGCCGAGCCTTCCCAGACCGTCCCCACCATGCCGACATCGACGATGCCGTCGCGCACCGCCGTGCGGGTGTCCTTGAACTTGTAGAGCGTGCCGCCGTAGTTCTCGTTCCAGCTCACGGAATACTCGCCGCCCGCATCCGCCAGCAGCTTTTCGAGCGCCGGTTGCAGTGCGTTCTGCATGGCGTAGACCCAGATATTGTTGGTCGGGTGGCTCGACCCGATCTGAATCGAGATGTTCTGAGCCGCGATGCTGCGGGTGTTCAGAAAGGGCAGCGCCAAGGCTGCCGAGGACATGGCCACAAAGGCCCTGCGTGTGGTTGTCATTAGTATCCTCCTCCCAAGGATGGTTCTTGTTATACGCGCTTTTTTTCGTGTCTGGCCTGACCTCGCTGCGCGCCAGCGGATCAGGTCGGCCCAGCCTCCTCCGGTTGGGCCAACGCATCGGAAAAATTGGTGAAAAAGGCGTCCGTCAGCTTCTGCGCCGTGGCGCCGATCAGCCGGTTGCCGAGAGAGGCGAGCTTTCCGCCCACCGCGATATCGGCATCATAGCAAAGCCGCGTGCCGTCCGCCTCGGGCACCAGCGTCACCTGTGCCGCCCCCTTGGCGAACCCCGCGACCCCACCCGAGCCTTTGCCGGACAACGTGCAGGACTGGCCGGGCACGATATCGCTCAGCGTAACCGCGCCCTTGAAGCGGGCCGAAACCGGGCCGATCTTGAGCTTCACCACGGCGGTGAATTCGGTTTCGCTCAGCTGTTCGAGGCTTTCGCAGCCGGGAATAGCTTCGGCCAGCACGTCACGGTCGAAGAGTGCCGCCCAGACGGTCTGGGGGTCGGCGCTCAGGAGCTGCTCTCCTTCAAGCTTCATGGATCGGTCCTTTGCTTTCGGGCCGCGTCGAGCGCATCGAGGATGCGCAGCGGCGTCATGGGTGTCTGGGTGAGCCGTGCGCCAAAGGGGCGCAGCGCGTCATTCACCGCGTTCATCGCGGCGGCGCCGGCAGCGGCGGTTCCCGCTTCGCCCACGCCCTTGGCGCCAAGGATCGTGTCCTCGGTGGGCGTTTCGATATGGGCGATTTCGATATCGGGCATCTCGCAAGCCATGGGCACGAGATAATCGGCGAGCGACCCGTTGGTGAGCTGGCCGTCCGCGTCATATTGGCATTCCTCGAAGAAGGCGGGGCCAAGCCCCTGCACCACGCCGCCGCGGATCTGTTCGTCGACCAGAAGCGGATTGATGATGCGACCGCAATCCTCGACGACCCAATGCTTCAGGATCCGCACGATGCCGGTTTCCACATCGACCTCGACCAGACTGCCCTGAATGCCGTTGGTGAAGTCGAACGGGTAACCGGAGGGCGCAAAATGATGCGCGACGGTCAGCGAATGATCGACCCCGTCGGGCAGCGTGTCGGGCCGGTAGGTGGCGACGCGGCCAATCTCTTCGAGCGTGATGCGCGCCTCGCCCGTGGCGACATCGACAACCGCGCCATCTTCGAGCCGCAGCGTTGCCGGATCGGCCTGCAGCAAAGCGCCCGCCAGAGTCAGAATCCGCTCGCGCAGCTTGCGTCCGGCGCGCAGCGCCGTCTCGCCGCCGATGCCCGCGCCCCGGCAGGCCCAGGTGGCACCGCCGCTGGGCGTGGTCGCGGTGTCGCCCGTGGTGACGCTCACCCGTTCGGGCGAAACACCCAGTTGATCGGCGACCACCTGCGCGATGATCGTCTCGGTGCCCTGCCCCTGCTCGGTGACCGAGATGGCGCAATGGATGTCGCCAGAGGGCGTCATCCGCACCACTGCGCCGTCCTGCGCCGAGATCCGCGCTCCGCCGACGCCGTAGAAAGCCGCGCCGGGATTGGTGATCTCGACAAAGGAGGCGATGCCGAACCCGCGATAGATGCCCTGTTCGCGCAGTCGAGCCTGATCGGCGCGTAGCGCGTCCGGGTCCATCATCTCGCGCAGCTTGGCCAGACTGGCCTGATGCGAGAGCTTCTCGAACTGATAGCCGGTGGCCGACACATGCGGATAGGCATCGTCGGCAATCAGGTTGCGGGCACGGATCTCGAACGGATCGAGGCCCGTGACCTCCGCCGCCCGTTCAACCAGCGCCTCGGTCACCGCACAGGCGATGGGATGCCCCACCGCGCGATACTGGCTGGTCTGCACCTTGTTCTGGAAGGCGACCTGCAGCCGGCCGCGATAATCGGGCATGTTGTAGGGAGCACCCATAAGGCGGATCACCTGATTGCCCTCGGCAGCGCTGGTGCGCGGATAGGCCGAGACCGCGCCGACCGGCGCCAGATCATCGACGTCCATCGCGAGAATCTTGCCCTCCGCGTCCAGCGCCATGCGGCCTTTCACGATATGATCGCGAGCGTGGATGTCGGACAGAAAGCTTTCCAGCCGGTCGGCCACGTAGCGCACCGGGCGCTTGAGGATCATGCTCGCCGCGACGGCGCCCATCTCTTCGTTATAGACATGCAGCTTCATGCCGAACGAGCCGCCTACATCGGGCGCGATGACGCGGACCTTGCCCTCCGGCAGACCGAAATGGCGCGCATAGACGTCCTGAAACTGGTAGGGGGTCTGCGTCCCGTGATGCACGGTGAGCGCACCACTCGACGGGTCGAAATCGGCGATCACCGCGCGCGGCTCGAGCGTGACGGCGGTGTGGCGGCCAAAAGTGAAGCTGCCCTCGACCACATGCGCGGCACCGGCGAAGGCCTCGTTCACCGCAGGCGTTTCCAACAGCGCCTCGTAACAAAGATTGTCCCGCGCGGCACTGTTCGCCAGGGGCGCGCCGTCCTGCAGGGCCGCAGCGCCATCGGTCACCGGCTCGGAATCCTCGATATCCACCATCACCAAGTCGGCGGCATCCTCGGCCTCGGCCCGGCTCTTGGCGATGATCATCGCCACCGGTTGCCCGGTCCAGAGCACTTCCTCCTCGGCAAGGATGTTCATCGGCGGGCTCTGCATACCTGCGAAATGCGCGAGCGTGCCGACCCACGGCTTGCAGCGCGCGTTCAGCTCGGCGGCGGTCAGGATCCGCACCACGCCGGGGGATTGTTCGGCTTCGCACGTGTCGATCTCGACGAGCCGCCCCTTAGCCATCGGGCTACGGACGAAGACTGCGTGCAGCATGCGCGGCAGGGTGAGGTCGCTGACAAAATGCCCCCGACCCGAGAGGTGGCGCCGCGCATTCTCGCGGCGCTGCGACTGGCCGATATACATGGTCATTTCGCCGCCTCCGTCCGGGCCGCGCGGTCGCGGGCTGTGGTGTCGATGGCGTCCACGATGGCCTCGTAGCCTGTGCAGCGGCAGTAATTGCCCGACAGCGCGTCGCGGATTTCGTCTCGCGTCGGTGCCGGGTTCGCCTCCAGCAACGCCTGCGCGCTCATCAGCATTCCATTCGTGCAAAAACCGCATTGCAGCGCGTTGCGATCATGAAAACGCGCCTGAAGATCGGCCGCGGCACCGGTCTCGTTGAGCCCCTCGATCGTCTCGACCGTGCTACCCTCCGCCTGCACCGCCAGCACGAGGCAGGCATGCACCGGCACGCCGTCCATGAGCACCAGACAGGCCCCGCAGGCACCCATTTCGCAGCCCAGATGCGTGCCTGTCAGGCCGAGATCCTCGCGCAGGAAATCGGCGAGACTGGTGCGGGGGAGAACGGCTTCCTGAACCTGTTCACCATTCACGGTCGTGCTCAACATAACCTTCATTGAACAGCCTCCATCCGGGTCAGCACCCGTCCCAGGAGGACGCGCGCGAGTTGCAGACGACGCTCTGCCGGGAAACCGGGGTCGTCGGGTGGGTCGAGATCGGTGGCCAGGGCGGCCTGAGCGCGGGCAATGGAGTCCGTTGAGAGCGGGGCGCCTTCCAGCGCGTCTTGCGCCGCGGCGGCGCGCATCGGGGTGACACCCACTGAAAACAGCGTCACCGACGCATCGGAAACCACGCCATCGGACATATCGGCCTGTGCGGCCACGCCCACCATGGCGTAATCGCCCCGGCGACGCGCGATCTCGTCGAAGCCGAACACCCGTCCTTCGGGAGGGAGCGGCACGTGAATGGCGGTCAGCACTTCGCCGGGGATGAGGGCTGTTTCGTAAAGGTCGAGGAAAAAATCGTCGGCGGCGATCATGCGCCGGCCTTCGGGGCCCATGACCTCAAGTTCCGCCCGCATGGCCAGCACAGCAGCCGGGAATTCCGATGCCGGATCGGCAAGCGCCAGATTGCCACCGATCGTGCCACGATTGCGAATTGCCGGGTGCGCGACATGGGGTGCAGCGCGGGAAAGCAGCGGCGCATGGCGCGCGATCAACGGATTGGCCAGCACCTCCGCATGACGGGTCATCGCACCGATGCGCAGCGTTTCGCCCTGTAGCTCGACACCGTGCAGTTCGGCAATTTGCGAGATGTCGATCAGCCGCGACGGCGCCTGCAGACGCAGCGCCATCGAGGGCACGACACTGTGCCCGCCCGACAGGTAGACCGCGTCGCCTCCCGCGTCGGAATGCAGCGCCCATGCCTCAGCAAGACTGCGCGCACGCAGAAATTCGAACGATGGTAGTTTCACTTATCCTCCTCTGGCCCGCAGCTCTCCCCAGCTACAAAGTGACCAATTGGTAACTTCTATAATGCAGGACAATCAGGACCGGTCAAGAAAAAATGACCAGTTGGTTACAACAATGGTTTGCATTAGGCTCGGGATAAGAGAAGAGAGACAGGCATGACCTCGGAGAAAAAGACCGAAAATCAACGGCCGCGCCGCAAGAACATGCGCGGGGAGGAACGCGAAAAACTGATCGTCACCGAGGCGGTTCGGTTCTTCGCCGAATCGGGATTTGAGGGCCAGACACGCGAGCTGGCCAAGCGTATGGGCGTGTCCCACGCGGTCATCTACCGGCATTTCGAAAGCAAGGACGCACTGATCGAGCGCGTCTACGAGCATGTTTTTCTCGAACGCTGGAACCCGGACTGGGAGCAGCTGGTGCTCGAAGGCGGCCGTTCTCTTCAGGATCGCCTTACGCAATTCTACATCGAATACTCTGAACGGGTGTTCGACTATGACTGGGTTCGCATTTTCGTGTCGTCCGGGCTGAAGTCCTACGGGCTGACCGAACGCTACCTCGATATCATTCGAACGAAGATCATCGAACCGGCTGCGATGGAATTGCGCGCTTCCCGGCAAAACGCCGAAGACCGCGCTGCGCCGAACACCGACGAGGTCGAACTCCTCTGGGGGCTACACGGAGCGGTGTTCTACATCGCCATTCGAAAATTCGTCTACAACATGCCCTTGGAAATCGACGTCGAAGCAACTGTGCGCGCCACCGTGACGAATTTCTTCGAGGGCGCGCTTCACGACACTTCACCGCACTAACCTGCCCCGGCGCTGCGTCGTTCAAACCGAGAGTCTGCGGGTTTGGCTTTGATGCCCATGAACTTGCGGTGGCGTTTGCATCCGAGCGACGAATGCGGCCTGAGCGCGTTGGAATTGCGCGCCTTGTCGGAGCGGCGCAGCCACGACAAAGAGAGCGCGCCACAACTTGCCTTCCCCAGCACCCGCCGATAGCGTCACGCGAAACCACATAAGCGGGGAGGCGGACCATGGCGCTTTGCAGCGATGCGGCGATGGTGCTGTTCTATGACATCGACGGTGACACCGCCGACCACGACCACTGGCACAGCCATGAGCACCTGCATGAGCGCCTCTCGGTTCCCGGGTTCCTGCGGGCGACGCGCTGGATCGCGACCGAGAGCGGGCCACGCTACATGGTCACCTATGAAGTCAGCGGGACCGACGTGGCGACGTCGCAGGGCTACCTCGACCGCCTGAACGACCCCACATCTTGGACCGGTGCGATCATGCCGAGATTTCGCGGCATGACGCGCGGTTTCTGCACGATTCCGGCGAGCGAGGGCTACGGTCTGGGTGGTTTCGCCACCGCTTTCCGCTTTCAACCCGGCACCGGACATGAAGACGCTGCGGCTTCCTGGATCGCTCAGGAGGTGCTTCAGGAGATCGCCTATCGTCCGGGTGTCGCCAGCGTTCAGCTGCTCCGTCCGACTGCACCACCGCCGATGACACGCGAGCAGGCACTGCGCGGCGCCGACACACCACTGCCGTGGCTACTCATCGCCACCGGCTATGACGCGACGCTGCTGGGTCAGGCAGTGGAGCGCGGTTTCGATCCGGCTTCGGAAGCCGCTGCCGGGCTGATCGGCGACGTCGTCGCGACGCATTATGTGCTGAATCACACCGCGACTGCTGACGAGGTCGCGCGCACGCCCAAGCCGCAGTTTCCGCGTTAAGTTATTCCCGTCTGCGGCGGGGAAAGTTCACCGGCGCAGAACCGTGTGAAGCCACGCTATGAATAGAGCGAAGCCAGACCAACACGTAATTCTATTTTGAGGATTTTAGTGGTGCCCGGAGGCGGACTCGAACCACCGACACGCGAATTTTCAATCCGCTGCTCTACCAACTGAGCTATCCGGGCACTGCGACCTTTCGGTCTTGGTGGAGCGGTTACTAGACGAGGGCGCGGGGGGTGTCCAGAGGGATTTCGCAGAAAATTACGCGAACTTGCGAAACGTCTCAGTGCGGCTTGCCGGGGGGCGTATCATCGCCTGCGGGACCGGTCGGCGCGCGCTCTTCTTCCTCGGCGATATCGCCGGGAATGACGTAGGAACCGTTCAGCCAGCGCGCCAGATCGACATCGGCGCAACGCTTCGAACAGAAGGGGCGATATTTCGGGTCGGCATCCTTACCGCAGATCGGACAGCTCATTTCGCCTCCCTGTTTTGGCCCCGCAGAAGGCGCACGAGCGGGACGCGGTCGCGCTTGCGTTGCATCTCGAAATTGCCCAGCGGCGTCCAGCCGGCCAGCGACGTCTCGGGCTCGCCTTTGACGGAGCGGCGCAGCTGCTGTTCCAGCGCCTGACGGTCGCGCTTGGGCATCGGGGCGAAGTCGATCACGACCTGCCCTCCAAGGCCGCGCAGGCGCAGCTGACGGGGCAATTCGCGGGCCGCGGCGATATTCGCCTTCAGCGCCGCGGCGGGCGACGTGTCATTGCCGGTATTGACGTCGACCGCGATCAGGGCACGGGTCGGCTCGATCATCAGATGCGCCCCGCCCGGCAGGTCGACCCGCGGGTGCAGGAGCGCTTCGATCGCGTCGGTGACGCCGTGGTCGTCGAACCCGCCTTCGATCACCTCGTCGGGCACGGGTTCGGCCCAGTCACGCCAGGCTTCTTCATGCGGGTCGGGCGCATCGACGAGCAGTTCCGGCCCGCCTTCAGTATCGTTAGTCACGGCCTCGGCCAGCTCGCGCATCGCGGCGACATCCTCTGCCACCTCTTCGAGCGACACATGGGCCGCGGCGGAGCGCAGGATCACGCCCATATCCGAGCCTTCCATCACCGCCTCGGCTGCTGCCTGCAGGTCGGCGCGCAGATCGTCTTCATGGATCCGCCGGGAGACGTTGATGCCGGGCGCGCCGGGAGTGACGATGGCGTAGCGCGACTTGAACAGCACCCGCAGCGTCACAGGCAGCGCCTTGCCGGGCTCGGTGCCGCCGGAGACCATGCAGATCACGGTTTGGCCGGGGGCGAGCCCCTTCACCTCTTTCAGAAAGCCACGCGTGCCTTCGGGCAGATCGACGAAGACGCCGCCCTGCCCTTTCATCTGGCGGCCGATGGTGCCGCGCAGGATCGCGCCGGGGGCGAAGCTGATCTCCTCCGGGGTGTCGATAATCAGGTCTTCAATTTGCCCGTCGACCATCAGCGCCGCCGCTTCACGACCGGCGATCTCGTCCAGCAGAACCACACGCCCCTGCATTATACGTCCCCTCGAATGCCCGCGCTTGCGAGCAGCGTTGCGGTTTCAGCTAATGGCAATCCCACGACAGCGGTGAACGACCCTTGAATCCACGGCACGAAAGCGCCGCCGCGACCCTGGATCGCGTAGCCGCCCGCCTTGCCGCGCCATTCGCCCGAGGCGAGATAGCCGTTCACGTCCTCGTCGCTGAGCGGTTTGAACTTCACCACCGTATCGACAAGCCGCTCACGCAGGCCCTGCGCCGTGCGCATTGCCACGGCGGTGAACACATGGTGCCGACGCCCGGAGAGCAGCCAGAGAAACTCCGCCGCTTCTTTCTCGTCTTCGGGTTTGCCCAAGATACGGCGCCCGCAGGTCACCGTGGTATCGGCGCTCAGCAGCACCTCGTCATCGGCCACATCGAGCGCCATCGCTTTCTCGCGGGCCATGCGGGCGACATAGTCGCGCGCGGCCTCGCCCTTCAGCGGCGTCTCGTCGATATCGGCGGGGCGCACATCAAAAGGATCCAGCCCGAGCTGGGCCAGAAGCTCTCGCCGTCGCGGGCTCGCCGAGCCGAGGATCAGCTTCACTTGAAGCGGTAGTTGATACGACCCTTCGTAAGGTCGTAGGTGTTCATTTCCACCTGAACCTTGTCGCCTGCCAGAACACGGATGCGGTTCTTACGCATCTTGCCTGCCATATGCGCGATGATCTCATGGCCGTTTTCCAGCTCGACCCGAAACGTCGCGTTAGGCAGGAGTTCCTTCACGACACCGGGAAATTCGAGCATTTCTTCCTTGGCCATGGTCACTCCATAAATGGTTACCCGCGTCATCTGCGGGCGAGCGTTTAAATGCGCCCGTAAGCCGCGAAATTCAAGGGCAATGTCAAGGCTGGGCGGGGTTTTCCGAGGCGATCCGGATTATTTGGGCCGCTTCGGACTGCTCGGACCAATGTTTGTAGGGCAAAACAGTTCCTGCAGTCCGGCTTTGCGCGACGCGATCCAAGTCCACCGTCGCGAAGGTCCAGCCAGGTGAGTCGGGCGCCCCTTCGGCCACGATCCCGCTTTCAGGCCAGACCCCGTCGGGCGGCGCGAAGATCGCAGCCGTGCCGCAGTTTTCATCCACCGCCGGGCACCAGAGCGCTTCGCCCACGGTGGGGGCCTGCACGGTCACGCATTGGTTTTCCAACGCGCGCGCCATCGCACCGATCCGCACCCGATTAAAGCCCGCGAGCGTGTCGGTGCAGGAGGGCGCGAGGATGATCTCCGCCCCGGCCTCCGCCAGCGCGCGCGCCAGCAGGGGGAATTCGCTGTCGTAGCAGATTGTGACGCCGATCTTGCCGAGCGCGGTTTCGAAGAGCACCAGCCCCTCGCCCGCGTCGACATGCCAGATCTCGCGCTCGAAGCGCGTCATGATCGCCTTGTCTTGATGCCCGATCAGTCCGCCGGGGCCGAACAGGCTCGCCCGGTTCACGCGCTTGGTGCCGTCGATGACGGGTCCGGAGGGGGCGAGAATATGCAAGCCATGCTCCGCCGCGAGGCCTGCGAACAGCGTTTCCATGTCCGCCCGCAGCCCGGCCACATGGACCAGCGCGGCTTCCAGATCGCCCGCGACCTCTGCGCCGCCGAGGCTCGCCAGTTCCATTGCGCCATATTCGGGAAAGACCAGAAGCTGCGCGCCCTGCCCTGCGGCCTCGGCCACCCAAGCCGTGACCTTCGCCGCATAGCCCGCCCAATCCTCGAACCAGTCGAGCGGATAGGCCGCCGCCGCGATCGTCACCTCGCGGCTCACAGCGTGCGCCCCCAGAATTGCAGCGCCTTCTCGGTCTGCTGATCTTCACCGAGATCGGTCCATTTGAACCGCGCTACGACGCCCTCCATCGGCGCATAGCCGCGCTTGCGCCAGAACCCGTCGAACGGGCGGTAATCGGCGGGCTTGAGCGGATGATCGTCAGGACGGATCACAGAGCAGAAGACCGAATGGCGGCGCCCCAGCTCGCGCGCATGGGCCTCACGGTGATCGAAGAAGGCGTGCCCGAGCCCCTGCCCGCGATAGTCGGGCAGAAGAACCGACTCGGCACAGTAGAACACGTCCTGAAGCTTCAGCCCCGTGCCCGCGAACGGTGCCGCGAAATCGCCCGCGTGATCTTCCAGCGGCGTGCCTGTGGCCGCACCCACCAGCGTCGCCCCGTCGAACGCGCCGACGACCACGGCGGCCTCGCTTTCCCGGTAGCTCTGGACATATCGCCGCTCATACGCCAGCGACCCGTCGTAGATATATGGCCAGTCCCGAAACACCGCGATCCGCAGCCGCGCCACGTCGTCGAGCGCCGCATCCAGCGCCTCTCCGGTCAGCCGCCGCACCTCCATCATGAGACCTGCGCGATCCAGTCGGCGAGGTTGTAATAGGTGACGACGCGCGTGATCTTGCCCTCGTCGAGCGTGAAGAACGCCGCTTTCATGGACCTGATCTTTTCTGATCAGGTCCATTTTCCTGCTTCATCGTGGCCGGTTTCACGACAGGATCAGTCCCGCCGCCAGAGCCTTCCACTCCACAAGCTGACACCGGACGGACCTTGAGGTCCTCGCTACCGGCCAGATTCTTGAGGTTGATCGCCGCATTGATGTCGCGATCGTGCTGCGCGCCGCAATTGGCGCAGGTCCATGAGCGGACCGAGAGCGGAAGAACCTCCGCTTTGGTATGACATGCCGAACAGGTCTTGCTGGATGCAAAGAACCTGTCGGCGGCAACAAGAGTGCCGCCCAGACGTGCGAGCTTGTAGCTCAGCTGCCGACGGAACTCGAAAAACCCCATATCGGAAATGGCGCGGGAAAGATGCCGGTTCGCCATCATGCCGCGGACATTGAGGTCCTCGATGACCACTGTGCTGGCTTCACGCGACAGCTTGTTAGTGAGCTTGTGCAACCCATCGTGGCGGATGTTGCGGATGCGTGCATGGAGCTTTGCAATCCGGGCACGAGACCGTGCCCGATTTTTCCCGCCCTTTTGTTTTCGCGCATGAGATCTCTGCAGTCGTGCGAGCCGCTTCAGGTTGCGACCCAAGGATTTTGAACCGGAGAACTTGCGGCCGTCGCTCAAGGTGGCCAGATCCGTAACGCCGAGATCGACGCCGATGACCGCCCCTTCGGGGCGAGGTGTAAAGCTGTGATCGATCTCAACCGCAATCGCCGCGAACCACCGGCCCGCCTCCCGCGAGATGGTGACGGATTTCAAGGTTGGATTCATGTCGGAACCAAAGCGCAGGGCCTCCCGCATAGACACCCAGCCAATGCGCGGCAGTTTCAGGCGTCGCCCTTCGACACGGAATGTCCCGGGGCCATTGTCCGGCCGAAAGCTCTCACGACAGAGATCTTTTGCTTTGAAGTTGGGATAGCGGGAGCGCCCCTCGAAGAAACCCTTGAACGCGGCACCAAGATTCTTGATCGCCTGCTGTGGAACCGCTTTGGGCGCATGCAGCATCCAGGGGTATTCAGCCCGCTTGATGGCA